>PMIK01000058.1 GCA_003157095.1 Gemmatimonadota bacterium
ATGCTGCCGATGATCGTGACCGTGAACCTGGCCAAGGGGGCGCTGACGATGGCCGGGAAGAAGGTCATCGTCAAACGGCTCCCCGCCATCCAGAACCTCGGCGCGATTGACATTCTGTGCACCGACAAGACCGGGACGCTGACCCAGGACGAGGTGGTGCTCGAGCGCCATGTCGGCATCACCGGCCTGGAGAGCCAGGACGTCCTGAACTACGCCTACCTCAACAGCTATTTCCAGACGGGCATGCGCAACCTCATTGACCGCGCGGTGATCGAGAAGGCCGACCTCGACGCCGAGCACAACTGCCGCCTGGTGGATGAGCTGCCGTTCGACTTTCAACGTCGCCGGATGTCGGTGGTGGTGGACTACGAGGGCGACCACGTCCTGATCTGCAAGGGGGCCGTGGAGGAGATCTACTCGTGCTGCAACCGCTACCAGGTCGGCGACGAGGTCTTCCCCCTGCTCGACGTGATCCACGCGGACCTGTTCGAGGAGGTCGAGGACCTCAACAGCCAGGGCTTCCGGGTCCTCGGCATCGCGTACCGGGAATTCCCCCGCGAGCGGACCACGTTCACCACCGCCGACGAGAGCGAGTTGGTGCTGCTCGGGTACATCGCCTTCTTCGATCCGCCGAAGGACTCGGCGGAGTCGGCGCTGAAGCTCCTCACGGCGGCCGGCGTCCGGATGAAGGTCCTGACCGGCGACAACGGGCTGGTGACCAGGAAGGTGTGCAGGGATGTCGGCCTGCCGGTGGAGCGCGTGGTCACCGGCGCCGAGCTCGCGCGGATGACGCCGGAGGAGCTGACCCGCGCCGCCCAGGACGTGGACGTCTTCGTCAAGCTGTCTCCGGTGCAGAAAGAGCAGATCGTGCACGCCCTGCAGCGGAGCAATCACGTCGTGGGGTTCATGGGCGACGGCATCAACGACGCGCCGGCCCTCAAGGCCGCGGATGTGGGCATTTCGGTGGACTCGGCGGTGGACGTCGCCAAGGAGGCCGCGGACATCGTCCTGCTGGAGAAGAGCCTGCTGGTGCTGGAGGAGGGGATCGTCGAGGGCCGCAAGGTCTTCGCCAACATCACGAAGTACATCCGCATGGGCGCCAGCTCCAACTTCGGCAACATGTTCAGCGTCGTCGGCGCGAGCTACCTGCTGCCGTTCCTGCCCATGCAACCGATCCAGATTCTGACCAACAATCTCCTCTACGACTTCTCCCAGACCGGGATACCCTCCGACCGCGTGGATGAGGAGCTGGTCGCGCGTCCCCTCAAGTGGAACATCGGGAACATCAAGCGCTTCATGGTCTTCATCGGTCCCATCAGCTCCATCTTCGACTACGCCACGTTCGCGCTCATGTGGTTCGTCTTCCGGTGCAGCCTGTATGCGAATGCCGGCACCGGTGCCGCACAGCGCCTCCACTTCGCGAGCCTGTTCCAGACCGGGTGGTTCGTGGAATCGTTGTTGACCCAAACTCTCATCGTCCACATCATCAGGACCAGGCGGATACCGTTCATCGAGAGCCGGGCATCGCTGCCGATGATGTTGACCACCCTGACCGTGATGGGCGTCGGCGCCTGGCTGCCCTACTCGCCGTTTGCCGGCTCGCTTGGGTTGGTGGCCCTCCCGCCGGCCTACTGGGCCTGGATTGGGTCCTTCCTCCTGGCCTACGCGGTGTTGACCCACGTGGTGAAGACCTGGTTCATGAAACGCTTTGGAGCTGAGTAGCGATGGACTCTCTGCTGGATGCCCTGCAAGAAGGCCGGCTGATCGAGCTGCCCGACAACAACCGGGATGATGCCCTCCACTTCCTGGCCCACATCCTCGAGGCGATTCCGACCGTGCCCATCGGGACCGACGTGGTGGGGCTGGTCATGGAACGGGAACGCGCGTCCAGCACCGCCCTCGGGATGGGCTGGGCGTGCCCGCATGCACGCGTGCCGTTCGAGGAAGAGTTGGTGTGCGCCCTGGGCTGGAGTCCCACCGGCATTGACTATGGGCCCGAAGCCGGGGCGCCCATATCGGTCATCGCCATGTATCTGGTACCGGCGAACCAGCGGAATCACTATCTGCGCGAAATCTCGCTGCTCGCGAAGGCCCTGAGCGCGTATGCGGATCCGGACAAACTCCGCTCCGCCAAGGACCTGAGCGATGTGCGCAATTACCTGCTCGACCTGATCAGCTCGACCAAGGACACCGTCGGCCCCGATGCGCGGGCCCGGATGATCCAGCTTCAGGGCAAGCAGGTCCTGCAGGCCCTGGCCGCTCCCGACCTGTCCAGCTTGATCGTCGAGCCGCTCACGATGGTCGCCGGTCCAGGCCTCAAGCCGGTGGTACTGACGCAGAGCGCCGCGCTCGGGAAGGTCCTTGAAGGCGCGGCGGGAGTGATCGAAAGGCTCGAGTCCGACGGGACGTTCCAGGACGGCGGATGGCGCGTGGTCAAGCGCGGCACGCTCACCTACCAGGGTGGGCGCGTGGTGTATGACTGCCTGGCGATCAGACTCCAGGGCGGGAGCCAGCCGCCGCTCAAGTAACGACCGGTTCCTGACAACTCATGGTGCTCCAGACTATACCGACTAGATTGGTCGGCTTACCCAGCACGACGACCGCCCAACGGCTTCCCGACGGAAGTCTCGACAGCGAGATCGCCGCACCGCGGCCCTCCAAAGCTGCGAGACTGGAGCGCACAGTGATCGCCACGCGAATTGGCTTCGTCGCGGCCCTGATGATGGTCGCGCTGCTTCGGCCGCTCTCGGCGCAGCAAACGCCGGTCTCGCTCGGACAGTGGGTGCGCGTCGTTTCCTTGACCGATAGCGCGATCCACCAAGGACGCCTGATTCTCGTTGTCGCCGACACCGTGGTGCTCGAACACGGCCAGCGCCAGGAGTACTTCGCCGTGGGGAGCCGCAATCGGCTGGAAGTCGCGAGGCGTGTGCACCCCTACACCCTGAAGGGCGCATTGCTGGGAGTGGGTATCGGGATGGCGGCGGGGGAGCTCGCCTGGGCGTGGAGGAACATGTTCAGCTGCCCGTACCTGTCCTGCAACAGCGTGAGCCCCGGACAGACTGGACGGGTCGTCATCGGTGGCCTCGTCGGCTTGGGCATAGGTGTACTCATGGGGGCGCACACTTACCGGACGTTCTGGGATTCGGTGCCGCCGGAGCAGCTCGACCGGCTCCGCATAGGCATCGTTCCACAGCCGGGTGGCGGGCTGGGGCTGGGAGCGTCGCTGGCGTTCTGAGGAGGGGGCGGGTGTGCACCCTGCGGCGTAACGAGCCGCGGGGAGTCAACTCGTCAGATGCAGCTCACCCGCATCGGCGTCGCTCTCCAATGGACGACGCCCCGCCCGAGGTCGCAACCTCAAGCGGGGCGTTGAGTGCCGCTGGCCGCGCGCCCTCAGCGATACACCAGCGCCACGCCGATCCGTGACACGTAGGCAATGACGCCTTTGGTGTTGGAGACCGCCCCCCCCACCGCGAGGTCGCCGAGGGCCGCGACGTGCGTCGCGGCCTGCACGGCCACACCGAAGTGCTGGGTCACCCTGAAATCGTATCCCGCGGAAACGGTGAGGGCGACTCCCGACCCCTTCGCCGTATGCGCGCCGGTCGTGTCCGCCGTAAGCGAGACGGTGCTCTGCACGATCCCAACCCCGCCGCGGACGAAAAACTTCGCCGCCGGCCAGGGATACCACTGCACGACGGCAGTGACGCTCCGCACCTGCTGCGTCGCACCTCCTGTGTTCACCCATGACTGCCCTTCCACGCCGAGCAACACGTTCTGCGACACGGCGCCGCCTACCGTGACGGTATATGCAGGGCCGTTCACGGCGACGATCCTCGCGCAGCCGGTATCACAGGTGAGGCGCAGGCGGCCGTAGCTGACCCCGGCGTCCATCCAGAAGCCGGGGCGCGACAGTGTCTGCGCGGCGGCTGTCCCGGTCGCCAAGGCACCGAGAAGCGCCGTCGCGCCCAGGGCCCGGGGCACCGAGCGTGCCCACCGCACCGCGTTGCTCATCACCATGACAGCGACCCCGGAGGCAGTGCTCCGCGGTGAGTATGCAACACGAGGTAGGCGCGGTATTCCGGGGAACTCGCCGTCTCGCCGGGCCGCCCGATGTAGGAGCTGCGTCGCTGGTACCATCCCGCGTAACCGCCGATCCCGAGCGACCCCGTCAGCGGGATCGCGGCCTCGATGCTCGGGAACTGGGTATAGGTGTCGCCGGACGCGCCGCTCACCGAATGCAGGTACGCCCCATGCCAGCGGGCGGTCAGCAGCGGGAAGCCCCTCGTACGGAGCGCGGCTGTGGCCGTGAACCCCACGCCGGGACCGAAGTCGTAGGTCCGGTCGGAGCCGACGGCGCCGGAGCGCGGCGCATCCACGGCGCCGAGCATGATCCCCTCGGCGTACAGCGTAGTCTGCACGTCGAGCCCGTGCCCCGCGGCGAACTCCGAGACGACCCCGACGTTCAGGCTCTGCCCGCCATACTTGAAGGCGGGGCTCGATTCGAACTCGAGCTTCTGCATCACGGTCACGATGTGCCGGGTGGTCGCCGTAGTATCGGTGAGCTCGTGCGCCCAGAGCCGCCCGGTGACGCGAAACTCCTTGACGTTGCCGCCGCTCCCCGTGCCGGCCCGCAGCCGCGCCTGGAAGACGTCGAACGGCTGCGAGTAAGGCGTGACAAACGGGTCGCCGTAGGTCATCTCGACCAGGCCCTCAGCCGTCACCGTGCGGCGGCGCGCCGCACCCGAGTCCACGCCGACCTGGACGCCGCCCTGGAACTCCCAGTCGAACGACCCCGGATAGCTGCCGCGGGGATTCGCATACGACCGCCAGGCGTCGCCGGTCACCACGCGCCGGATGGTTCCGGTCGGATCGAGTGGGAATGCGGCCACCTCGCGCAGCAGGCGGCCCATGCCCCGTGCCCGGTTATCGCGCAACAGCGGCGCCAGGCGCCACGTCATTTCGCCCAGGACGATGCCGCCAAAACCGGTGTTGTAGAGGTCGTTCAGCGACGGATACGTCTTCTCGCCAAAGAACTCCCATTCCAGCGAACCTATGAAGGTGAGGGGCGTTGATTCCCAGAAGTTGAGGCCGTTGACGCGTCCGGCGCGGAAGTAGGCGGCACCCTGGAACGGGTGCATGAACATGTTCACCTGGAAGGCGTCGGTATCCCAGACCCAGCCCTTGCGGATGTTGGCGCCCCACGAACTGACCGTGACGTTCGCGTAGTAGAGCCGGCCGACCGCCGGCGCCGGCAAGGCGTCACTGACGTTCAAGACCCACGCGTCCATCCGGTTCACGAAGATGTTAACCCCGGCCACCTCGAGCACGGCGAGGACGGGGTGTTTCCGCGGGGAGACGCCGCCGCGCGTGCTGTCGGCGTGCGTCGTATCCCGGGCGCCGGGCACGGGAACCGCCGTCGTGTCGCGCTTGGGCGCCGCCGTCGTGTCCTGCGCGGAGCCGACCGAGGGACTCGCCGCGATGAGGAGCCCGGCAGCGATAGCGTAAACGGCACAGCGGGTGTGTTCCACGCGCCAATATTGTGCGCGCCATGCTTGGCCTCACAATCGGCAATCCGGTTAGCATCCGGACGATGGATGAGGCTATCATCCGAAGGATGGACGAACGAACTGTTCCGTGAAATGAAGCGGCGTTGGAGGCATTCACGTGCCGAACCTGCTCGACTCTCTCGCAATCCGCGGCGTCACCTGCCGCAACCGCATCTTCGTGTCGCCGATGTGCCAGTACTCGAGCGACGACGGCTTCGCGAACGACTGGCACCTCGTCCACCTGGGCAGTCGTGCGGTGGGTGGGGCTGCGGTCGTGCTCACCGAGGCGACGGCGGTCACGGCTGAGGGCCGCATCACGCCGGAGGACGTGGGGCTCTGGAAGGACGCGCACGTCGAGCCGCTGGCGCGCATCGTCCGCTTCATTCACGGCCAGGGCGGCCACGCCGGCGTGCAGCTCGCCCACGCGGGCCGGAAGGCCAGCACCTACCGCCCCTGGGCCGGGGCCACGGGCAGCGTGCCGCACTCCGCCGGCGGCTGGACCGCGGTCGCGCCGAGCGCCGTGGCCTTCGAGGGATACGCGATTCCGCAGGCCTTGACCGAATCGGGGATTCATGATGTCGTGCGCGCGTTCGCCGGCGCCGCCCGGCGCGCGCTTGAGGCAGGGTTCCGGATCGTCGAGATCCACGCCGCGCACGGGTACCTCCTCCACGAGTTCCTCTCCCCGCTGAGCAACCAGCGCGACGACCGCTACGGCGGGTCGTTCGAGAACCGCACCCGCCTGGCTTGCGAGGTCGTGGAGGCAGTGCGCGGCGCGTGGCCTGAGCAGCTGCCGCTGTTCGTCCGCGTCTCCGCCACCGACTGGGTCGAGGGCGGCTGGGATGTCGAGCAATCAGTGGAGCTGGCGAAGCTGCTGCATCCGCTGGGCGTGGACTTGATGGACTGCTCGTCCGGGGGCCTGGTGGCGCACGCGAAGATTCCCGTCGCTCCTGGATATCACGTGCCGTTCGCGGAACGCATCCGGCGCGAGGCGGGGATGCCGACCGGCGCGGTCGGCCTGATCACCTCCGCGACACAGGCGGATGAGATCATTCGCGCCGGGCAGGCGGACGCGGTCCTGCTGGCGCGCCAGCTCCTCCGCGACCCATACTGGCCGCTGCACGCCGCGGCGGAGCTTGGGCAGGCCGACTCGTGGCCCGCGCAGTACCTGCGAGCGGCGCCTGCGGGCGCGGCGGCGCGGGTCGCCGCCGGGCCGAACCTCGGGGCAGGCAAGGGGAGCGCGGCATGAACCTGNNCTCGCGGAGACGGTCGCCGATGCGTGCCGCTTCCCGGTCGTGATGACCATGCTCGCGGACGACGAAGCCGTGGAGGCGATTGCGCTCGCTGACGGCGGCATCATGGAAGCGCTGCCGGCAGCAGGCATCCACGTCTCGCTCAGCACGATCAGCACGGAGTTGTCGCGGCGCCTCACGGAGGCTCACGCCGGCAAGGGCCAGAGCTTCGTCTCCGCTCCGGTGTTCGGCCGCCCCGACGCCGCGGCGGCCCAGCGGCTGGTGGTGGTCGCCGCCGGGCCGGCGGCGGCCATCGCGCGGGTGAGGGGGCTGCTGGAGGCGATCGGGCGCAAGCTGTTCGTCATCGGCGAGGATCCGCCCGCCGCAAACACCCTCAAGCTCGCGGGCAACTTCCTGATCGTCTCGATGCTCGAGACCCTGGGAGAGGCCTTCGCGCTGCTCCGCAAGTCCGGCATCGAACCGGCGCAGTTCATGGAGATCGTGAACGGCAACCTCATCCAGTCGCCGATCTACGAGAACTACGGGAAGATCATCGCCGAGCGGCGCTTCGAGCCGGCGGGTTTCAAGCTCCGGCTGGGGCTCAAGGACGTCCGGCTGCTGCTCTCGGCGGCCGAGGAGCGGTCCGTTCCCATGCCACTGGCGAGCCTGCTGCGCGACCACCTGCTCTCGGCCGTCGCGGCCGGCATGGGAGAGTCCGACTGGTCGGCCCTGGCCGAAGCCGCCTCGCGGAGCGCGGAGCTGTAAGCGCCCGGCCTAGCGCTCGCCGGCGTGGTCGGCGACGAACCGGTCAACGTCCTCGAGCCGCGCCCGCTTGTCCATCGGGTTGAGGAACGAGGCCAGGAACGAGTTCCGCGCCAGGTGGATGATTTCCTCCCGCGTAAGGCCCAGGGCATCACGGGCGGCGCGGTAGTTCTCTGCGACATAGCCTCCGAAGTACGCCGGATCGTCGGAGTTGATCGTCACGCACAGCCCCAGCTCCATGAGGCGGCGGAGGTTGTGGTCCGCCATGGTGTCGAACACCCGCAGCTTCACGTTGGAGAGCGGGCACACGGTGAGCGGGACGTGGTGCGCGAGCAATCGCTCGATCAGCTTTGGGTCCTCGATGCTGCGGACACCGTGGTCAATGCGCAGCGCCTTGAGCAGGTCCAGCGCTTCCCAGACGTACTCCGGCGGGCCCTCCTCGCCGGCGTGGGCGACCGAGAGGAACCCGGCCGCGCGCGCCCGGTCGAACACCGCGCGGAAATCGCGCGGCGGGTGGCCGACCTCCGACGAATCGAGTCCTACCGCGACGATCCAGTCCTTGAAGGGCAGCGCCTGGGTCAGCGTGGCGTCCGCGGCGTCGGCGCTGAGGTGGCGCAGGAAACAGAGGATCAGCTCCGAGCTCATGCGGAGCTTGTGCTCAGCGTCGGCGAGCGCGCGGTGGATCCCGGTGCCCACCGTCTCGAAGGCCACGCCGCGGTCGGTGTGGGTCTGCGGATCGAAGAAGATCTCCGCGTGCCGGACGCCGTCGGCGTGCGCGCGCTCGAGATAGGCCCAGGTGAGGTCGTAGAAGTCGCGCTCGACGAGCAGCACCTTCGCGCCCTCGTAGTAGATGTCGAGGAAGTCCTGCAGGTTGGAGAACTGGTAGGCGCGGCGGACTTCGTCCACGGAGCCGAAGCGCAGCGGCACCCGGTTGCGCTTCGCGATCGCGAACATCAACTCCGGCTCGAGCGTCCCCTCGATGTGCAGGTGCAGCTCGGCCTTGGGAAGGTCCCGGATGAAGTCGTCCATGCAGCGCCCCGGTCTGGGAGACGCCGCCAAACATAGAAAGGGGGAGCCGGCCAGCCAACCCGGCTCCCCTTCTCGGAATGCTCGGCGCGTCCGCTAGCGGCCCCAAGTCTTCGGCAGTTCGAAGACCATTCCCACCGCGGCGTGATCGGACGGAAACAGGCCGGAGGCCGTGCGGTCGCTCCGCTCAGTGCCGAAGGTCGCGGCGCGCACGTCATGCGGCCTCCCGTAGCGGTCCCTCAGCAGGACCAGGTCAATGCGCGCGTCGAACACCAGGCTCGGATAGGGAACTAGCACGCCTTCCGCATTCAGAGCGCCCACACCGTCCGCCGGGCCGTTCGTCAGCCCGAGATCGCGCGGATGAGCCAGCGGCCACAGGTCCGTGAAGCCGGAACCGGTTACCAGCCGGTAGGTCGCCGCGCCCGCGTTGGCGTCGGCGTTGAAGTCCCCGGCCCAGACCACCGGGTCGGACTCCTTCTGCAGCAGACCCACCATCTCGTGTGCCTGGGCCAGGTTCACGTCGGGCGACTCCGCCTCGAGGTGGCTGTTCACGTAGCGGAACGTCTGAGCGTCCACGGTCGCCTCGATGGAGCACCAGCCGCGGTACAGCCCGGACGTGGTGCCCAGCAGGTCGAGCGGGATGTGTGCCGCGAACCTGCCGTGCCTGGGGTCGCGGAACCGCACGCCCGCGCGAACCAGAATCGCGTCGCGGTCCTGGAAGCGGACAAGGGCGAACGCCGTCGGGTTGCCCTGGTCATCAAAGGCCGTCGCCACCGGGGCCGAGACATCGCTCGTGGTGTCGGCGACCGCCGCGACGTAGTTGAGGTGGTGGGCCTTGAGCGAGTCGAGGACGAGCTTGAGGAAGTCGTACTGCGTCACGAACGGTGCGCTCGGAGGCGACCCCGGGCTGTAGGGCGACGACCGGCTCCACAGCGCGACCTCGTCGAGCCCCACGATGTCCGGCCGCACCGCGGCGATCTGGCCGGCGATCTTGCCCGCGCGCTGCAGGAAGTTGGTCTGCTGCAGCTCGGCGTAGGCTCGGATGGCGGCGACCAGGAAGTCCTGCTCGCTGCCTGNNCGGCATTCGCGTTGGACGGGCCCGCGACCTGGTCGCTCCTGCATCCGGCTGTGAGCAGGCCCGCGACGGCGAGGAAGACGAACTGCTTCACGGCGCACCTCCGAAATGAGTGTGCGACGACGAAAACGCCGGCCCGTCAAGCAAGCGTCAAGCGGCTCCGTGCCGCGATCTCTGCGGTTGACCCGGCGACCGGGTGGCTGGATTATTCGCTCATGGACCGGGAGATCAAGATCAAGGCCGAGCCGATAGACGGCAGCCGTTGCCGCTTCATCGTGAGCGAGCCGCTGCTCGACGGCGCGCGGCGTTTCGCCTCCCTCGACGCAGCCGCGGGTTCGCCCCTGGTGGGGGCCTTGTTCGCAGTGGCCGGCGTCACCGAGGTCGTGGTTTCGGGCGGGACGGTCACCGTAACCAAGGACGGCCCGGCGCC
The DNA here is from genome assembly GCA_003157095.1 of Gemmatimonadota bacterium. Lineage (GTDB taxonomy): Bacteria > Gemmatimonadota > Gemmatimonadetes > Gemmatimonadales > JACORV01 > Fen-1245. Next base: position 10,066 of record PMIK01000058.1, read on the forward strand.
CTGGCAGGCGACAGGGAAGGAGGTCGGAGCCGCCATTCGCAAGGTGCTGGCCACCGGCGTTCCGCCGGTCGCGGCGGCGGCGCCCGCCGCGTCCGTGGACGACGAGGCTCTCTACGGGCGCGTGGCCGATCTGTTCGAGGCGGAGATCAACCCCGCCATCGCGCGACACGGCGGGTTCGTGGAATTGCTCGACGTTGCGGACGGCGTCGTCATGCTCCGGATGGGNNACCAACCCCTACGTGACCGCCTCGAAGAAATAGTGGGCTCTGGCCCGCGCCTCCTCCTCCTGCTTCCCAGCACGACCTACCGGGCCGCCGCCTTCGTCGAGGCTGCGCGCCGCCTCAGTATCGAGCTCACCGTCGCATCCGATCACACCAGCGTCTTCGCGGGGCGGCAGCCTGAGCGCCTCGTGACCCTCGACTTCGCGAGCCCCGAGCGGGCGGCCGTCCAGGCAGCGGCGTTCGCCGCCCGGCATCCCGTCGCGGCGGTGGTCGGAGTGGACGACGACACCGCGATGCTCGCCGCCACGATCGCCGAGGCGCTCGGCCTGCCGCACAACCCGGTCGCGGCGACGCTGGCGGCGCGCGACAAGCACCGGCAGCGGCTGACACTGTCCGGGGCCGGAGTCCCGGTGCCCCCGTTTCAGTTGCACCGGCTGGATGAAGACCCGCGATCCGTCGCCAACCTTGCCGGCTACCCCTGTGTGCTCAAGCCGCTCTGCCTCTCCGCCAGCCGGGGCGTGATCCGCGTGAATTCGCCGGAGGAATTCGGCGCGGCGCACCGTGTGCTGAGCGGGATTCTCGGCGAGGCCGAAGTGGCGGCGCGCGGCGAGGAGTCGCGGCAGTATCTGGTCGAGGCGTTCGTGCCGGGTCCGGAGTTCGCGCTCGAGGGACTGCTGGACGGCGGCCGGCTGCGGGTGCTCGCGCTGTTCGACAAGCCCGATCCGCTGGATGGCCCGTGTTTCGAGGAGACGATCTACGTCACGCCGAGCCGCTTGGACGGCGCGGCCCAGCAGGTGCTGGCCGAGTGCGCCGAGCGCGCGGCACTGGGGCTGGGGCTGGTGACGGGTCCGGTCCACGTGGAGCTGCGCTTCAACGATGCGGGCCCGTGGCTGATCGAGCTGGGCGCGCGGCCGATCGGTGGACGATGCAGCCAGGCCCTGCGCTTCGGCCGAGGTCCGGCCGCGCTGTCGCTCGAAGAGCTGCTGTTGAGGCACGCGCTGGGACTGGAGATTCCGACGTTCGACCGCGAGGTGGCCGCGGCTGGTGTGATGATGATCCCGGTTCCGGGGGCGGGCGTGCTGTGCGGCGTGCGCGGCGTGGATGCCGCGCGCAGCGTCGCCGGGGTCGAGGACGTAGTCATCACAGCGCACGTGGGGCAGACGCTGGTTCCCCTTCCCTGGGGCGCCCAGTATCCGGGATTCATCTTCGCCCGGGGCGAGAACGCCGCGGAGGTGGAGTCGGCCCTGCGCCGGGCCCATGCCTGCCTGGGGTTCGACGTCGCGACGGACGGGGGCTGAACCATGCCGCTGCTGCTGACCGAAGAGGACCTGAGCCGCGCGCTCGAGATGGCGAGCCTCATCCCGGCGATGCGGGATGCACTGGCGCGCTTCTCGCGCGGCGAAGTGGTGCAGCCCGTGCGGCCGACCCTCAAGATCGAACCGGCGGGCGGCTACTACTCGACGATGCCGGCATATCTCCGCGACGACCGGGGCGGGGCGCTGGGGATGAAGTCGGTGACCTTCTTCCCGGGCAACGCCGGCGGACCGCATCCCACCCATCTGGCGACCGTGCTGCTCCTCGACCCCGCCAGCGGCGCGCTCCTCGCCATCCTCGACGGGCGCCTGGTGACGGAAATGCGGACCGCGGCGGTCACGGCGGTGTCGGTGGATCTGCTGGCCCGGAGGAGCGCCCGGCACCTCGCCATCCTCGGCTCGGGCGTCCAGGCGCGCAGCCATCTCCGGGCGGTCTCGCTGGTGAGGAATCTCGCGTCGGTGCGCGTGTGGTCGCGTACGGCCGCGCACGCAGCGCGGTTCGTGCGGGAGATGGCCGGCACCGTCGCGTGTCCGCTCCATACCGCCGCCACCGTGCGCGACGCCATGCGCGGGGCCGATATCGTGGTGGCCGTGACCGCGGCCCGGGAGCCTATCACCGACGCCGTGTGGCTGGAGCCGGGCATGCACGTGTGCGCCGTGGGATCGTCCACGTCCGACATGCGGGAGCTGGATGCCGCGTCGGTGGCGCGCTGCCGGGTGTTTGTGGACTCGCGAGCCTCGGCGAGCGCGGAGGCGGGCGACCTGATCCTCGCGCGGGCGGAAGGGCGCATTGGCCCGGACCACATCGTGGCCGAATTGGGCGAGGTGGCTGCCGGCGCCCCCGGCCGGCGCGCCGCCGACGAGATCACGCTCTTCAAGTCGCTCGGGTTGGCGGTCGAGGATGTCGTGACGGCGCGTCTCGCATTCGAGCGCGCTCGCGAGCTGGGCATCGGCGCGAGCGTGGAGCTGTAGCGGCGTTTCGCGAGGGGTGCGGTCGCCCGTCAGTCGGGGCGCGCAGCCGTCGCCGAACGTGGACGGTGTCCCCGCCCAAGGCCGAGAGGCGGCCGACGGCGGGTCCCGGTGTAGATTTTGCTCCGCATTCGCCTTGAAACCGTAGGAGGAGAATCCGTAAAGAGGCATGCGCGAGTGATGCGCCGGGGCGCCTCGCGGGCTATCTTTGCGCCGACTTCGATCTGAGGAGGACCGCCGGTGCCGCAGATCTGGATTGACGGGAAGTTCTACGACGGCGATCAAGCGAAGATCTCGGTCTTCGATCACGGCGTGCTCTACGGGGACGGCGTCTTCGAGGGCATCCGGGCTTATGGCGGCCGGGTCTTCCGCCTCAAGCAGCACCTCGATCGCCTCTATGCGTCGGCCAAGGCCATCTGGCTGGACATTCCCATGACGCAGGATGCCATGGCCGACCTGGTCAACGAGTGCATCAAGATCAACAGCCTGTCCGACGCGTACGTCCGGCTGGTGGTGACGCGTGGCTTCGGCGACCTCGGCTTGGACCCGCGGAAGTGCAAGAAGCCGACGATCTTCTGCATCGCGGACAAGATCGCGCTCTTCCCGGCAGAGGTGGCCAAGCGCGGGCTCACGATGATGACGGCGCCGACGCCGGTGAACCACCGCGAAGGGCTCAGCCCCCGGATCAAGTCGCTCAACTATCTCGCGCACATCCTGGCGAAGATCGAGGCGATCAACGCCGGAGCCGACGAGGCCTTGATGCTCGAATCCACCGGCGAAGTGGCGGAGGGCGTCGGCGAGAACATCTTCTGCGTCACCAACCACACGCTCCGCACCCCCCCGGCGTATTCGGGAATCCTGCGCGGCGTGACGCGCGACGCCGTGATCGAGTTGGGCCCCTCGGCCGGCCTCGAGGTGCGCGAGGAGTCGCTCAATCGCTACGATCTCTTCACCGCCGACGAGGTGTTCCTGACCGGGACGGCGGCGGAGGTCGTCGGGGTCGTGAAACTCGACGGGCGCAAGATCGGATGCGGCTCCGTGGGGAAGGTCACCCAGGACCTGGCGGCCCGATTCCGCGACCTGGTGACACGCGAGCGCTGACCCGGGCGGTGTGACGCCGGTCACGTTCGAGCAAGAAAAGCATTGACCCGTTCCCGGGGCGGCTGGCATATTGCAGCCGTCAGCCGCCCTTGGATCGGGCCCTCCACTCGTCCGATGCTCAGCTCAGCGAGCCGGCGCCGTGTCCGTAACCTGAATCAAGGCAATATCATGCGGGACTCTTGGGGGAAGCGCTGAACAAGCTGTTCTTGCCAGCCCTGATCGGGCTCGCCGCATGCGCGCGGCCGGGCCCGGCGCCGGCCCCACTGGTGCCGGAGGCTCCGCCAAGCTCGGTGGCCGGGCGGCCCGGCGTCCAGGTTTCCCATGCCGACAGCGGCCGCGCTGATTCGGCGTCCAGCCGGCCGGCGATATCGTCCCCCTCAGGCACACCCATTCGAGCCACCGACCGCGACACTGCGAGCGACGCGGCGTTCCTGGACACGTTGCGGCTGATGACCACCGATTCGGTCGCCGGCTATCACCCGCCGGTGACGTCCGCCGCGGCGCCCGACCCTTCGCGCCCCGAGACCCGCACCGCCCCGACCATCGGGCCGGGGCCCGCGACCAGCGGCAGTGCGGCGACGCCAGCGCCGGAGGCCGCGCCGACGTGGGACATTGACGTTGACCGCTACACGGCCAACGACCGGGTCCAGTACTACGTGGACTACTTTCGGGGCCGGGCACGCTGGCACTTCGAGACGTACCTGGAGCGTCTGGGCCGGTGGGAGTCGCTGGTGCGCGCCAAGCTCCGGGCCGCGGGAATGCCGCAGGATCTGGTCTACCTTGCGGTGATCGAGAGCGGGATGAACCCGCTCGCGGTCAGCCGGCGCCGGGCGGTGGGACTGTGGCAGTTCATGCCGGCCACCGGCCGCCGCTACGGGCTCGCGGTGGACGCGTGGGTGGACGAGCGGCGGGATCCGTGGCGCGCGACGGACGCGGCGATCCGGATGCTGTCCGAGCTGAACGACCGCTTCGGATCGCTCTACCTCGCCGCGGCCGCCTACGACGCGGGGCCGGGGAAGATCCAGCGCGGCCTCAAGCGTTACGATTTCGGGCCGACTCAGGGCAACGACCTGTACTTTGCGCTTGCCGATGAGCGATTCCTGCGGCGCGAGACCAGGGACTACGTGCCGAAGCTGATCGCGGCCGCGATCATCGCCAAGGAGCCCGAGAAGTGGGGGTTCGACCACATCGAGCGCTGGGATCCGCTGCGGTACGACTCGATCGAGGTCCGGGACGCGGTCGGGCTGGACGTCTTGGCCCGGCTGGCGGACACCACGACCGACGCCATCCTGGAGCTGAACCCGCAGTTCGTGCGTCGCGTGACGCCGCCCGGCCGGCCGGTCTGGGTGCGCGTGCCGCTGGGCCGAGCCGACTCCGCCGCCGCGCGCGTGGCGGTGCTGCCCCCGGAGCACAGGGTCACCTTCCTCGAGCACGCCGTGGCCCGGGGCGAGACGCTCGGCCAGATCGCCGTGCGATACAACGTCACCGTGGATCTCATTCTGAGCGCCAACCTCGGGGTCAAGCCGAGGAGCCTGCGGCCCGGCCAGGTGCTGGTGATTCCGACCTCGGGAATCGCCCCGTCGCGGTGGAGTTCGGCGTCGCGCACCTCCAGGCACCCCGCGCGGCAGACGCTGCGCCGGACGCCTCCGGTGCTTCTCTCGACCGTGGCGCGCCGCGGGCGGAAGCCCGCGTCTCCAGCCAAGCCTCCCGCGGCGACCATGACCGCCACCACGACCACGACGAGGCGGACGGTGCACATCGTCCGCAGCGGCGAGAGCCCCTACACCATCGCGCGCAGCTTCGGGGTTCCCCTGGACGCCCTGCTCAAGCAGAACGGCTTGACGAAGCGCAGCCTCGTCAAGCCGGGTCAGGCGATTCGCATCCCGAGCTAGCGCTCCCGGCCGGCTAGGAGCCCTTCCGTTTCCACGGGCCGGACCGGCCCCCCGATTTCTCGATCAGTCGCACGTCCCCGATGACCATGCCTCGGTCCGCCGCCTTCACCATGTCGTAGACGGCGAGCAGCGCGACGGCGCACGCCGTCAGCGCCTCCATCTCGACGCCGGTCTTCGCCTCCACCCGCGTTTCCGCTCGAATCCGCACCCCCGGCAGCTTGGGATCGAGCCGCGCCGTCACGACGACGTGCTCGAGCGGAAGCGGGTGCGCCAGCGGGATCAGCTCGGGCGTGCGCTTGGCTCCCGCGACGCCCGCCAGCTCCGCGACGGCGAGGACATCGCCCTTGGCGGTGCGGTTCGCCTTGACCGCAGCGAACGCCGCGCGGCTCATCGTGATCCGGCCTTCGGCCACGGCGCGCCGCGCCGTCACGGCCTTGGCGCCCACGTCCACCATCCGCGCGCGGCCCTTGCCGTCCACATGCGACAGCCGGCGGCTCACTCCAGGCGCTCCGCGAGCCGGCGCGTCAGGTCGGCCACGATGAGCTGCGGGTTCACATTGCCGCGCGCCAGCTTCCGCGCCCGCTCGATCTCCCGGATCGCCTCGAGCACGCCCGTGGCGGGCGGCTCGTCGGCGCGGCCGGCACCGGGGTTCCGGAGCCGTTCCGCGAGCCGGTCGCGCAGCAGGTCGGCCGCGGCCGCCAGCGTCTCCGTGAACTCGCCGCGCCCGCCGTACCACCTGACGCCCAGCGCGTAGCGCAGGCGCGCGATGGGTCCGCGAGCGGCGGCCTCGAGCAGAGTGCGGCCGGCCGCGTCGGCGGAGCCGTGCTCGCCACCTTCGGCCAGCGCTGCCCCGATCGAGCCGCCCGCCAGATCGGCGCGGCGCTTCGCCTCTGCCGGAGGGAGCGGGGGCTGCGGCACCTCGCTGAGAAAGCGCGCCACCTCCGACGCGCGGAGGCGGTGCACCCGCAGCTGAACCAGTCGGGAGCGGATCGTCGGCAGCAGGGACGCCGGCTCGGCCGCCGTGAGGATGAACCAGGTATCGGGCGGCGGTTCCTCGAGCACCTTCAGGAGCGCGTTGGCGGCCTCCGGGCTCGAGGCCTGCGGCACCAGCCGCTCCGCCTCGCCGACCAGAAAGACCTTCCGCTTCCCCATGGCCGGCCGCATCTGGGCGCTGCGGTGCAGCACGCGCACCAGCGGGAGGAAGATCCCCGCCATCCCATCGGGGGGCGCGTACAGCGGCTGTTCGCGCCGCGCCTGGACGGCCTGAGCGAGCAGCTCTTCCGCCTCCTCGGCCTGCTTGTCCTCCTCGCCCTTGGGCCGGAGGATCGGAAAGAACCAGTGGATGTCGGGGTGCGACAGCGTGGACGCGAGATGGCAGGAGTGGCAGGCGCCGCACGGCTCGCCGGGACCCTGCTCGCACAGCAGCCCCGCCGCGACCCACAGCCCCAGCCGCTGCTTCCCGACGCCGGGCGCACCGGCCAGGAGGAGCGCCGTCGGCAGGCGGCCGGCCCGCATGCTCGTCGCCAGCCGTGCGCGCAGCTCTTCGTGGCCGTAGACCGGATGGAGCGGCATGGGCCCTAAATACAGTCGCGAGAGCTGAAGACGGCAAGGTGGAAGTGGTCACCAGCGGCCAGAGGCGAGACCAGTTACCAGTACTGGCGACTTGGCGGCCCTCCGAGGGCTGGCAACTGGTAACCACTTCCCCCTTCGCCGTCTGGTAACTGTCCGGTACTCTGCTCTCTACGTCACCGCACTCTGCTCCGGGAACCAGCCCCGCGTCCGGTTGCAGACCGAGCAGACCGAGAGCATCACCGGCACCTCCACAAGCACGCCGACCACGGTCGCCAGGGCGGCCCCGGAGCCGGGACCGAACAGCGCGATGGCGGTAGCCACGGCCAGCTCGAAGAAGTTGCTGGCGCCGATCAGCGCGCCGGGCGCTGCGATGTTGAACGGCACCCGCAGCCAGCGCATCAGGCCGTAGGTCAGCGACGAGTTGAAGTACACCTGCAGCGTGAGCGGGATGGCGATCAGCAGCACGTGCAGGAGCCGGCCGGTGATGTTGTCGGCCTGGAAGGAGAAGATCAGCGCCACCGTGACGATCAGAGCGCCCAGCGTGACGGGGGCGAGCTGCGGGAGGAGCACACCCTCGAACCACGCGGCGCCGCGCCGGCGTATCAACGCGAAGCGGAGCGCGCCTCCGGCGGCGAGCGGGATGGCGATGAACAACGCCACCGACCAGAGCAGCACGGAAAACGGCACGCTCAGCGACGACGTGCCGCTCACCAGGAGCCGGACGATCGGCGCGAACAGCACCAGCATGATCAGGTCGTTCAGCGACACCTGGACCAGCGTATAGGCGGGGTCGCCGTCGGTGAGGTAGCTCCACACGAACACCATCGCGGTGCACGGCGCGGCGGCGAGGATGATCGCCCCCGCGATGTACTGGTCCGCGAGTGCCGGCTCGATCCATGCCGCGAACAGGTGCTTGAAGAACAGCCAGGCCAGCAGCGCCATCGAGAACGGCTTCACCAGCCAGTTGACGAACAGCGTGACCAGCAGGCCGCGCGGGCGCTTCCCCACGTCCCGGATGGCTCCGAAGTCCACCTTCATCATCATCGGGACGATCATCAGCCAGATGAGGACGGCGATCGGGACGTTGACATGGCTCCCGTTGCCGAATTCCATCCCGCGCAGCGCCGCCGTTGTGCCCGGAAGGCCCTTGCCCAGCGCCACACCGACCAGCATGGCCAGCGCAACCCACACCGACAGGTAGCGCGCCGCGAGGCCCAGTCGGGCCGCCGGACGGGCCGGGCTCGGCAGGTGCGGAGTCGGGGTTGAGCTAATGGTGTGTGGTCTCGGTCCCGATGGCGCGCACGCGGGCCTCCAGCGCCATCCGCTCCAACTTCTCCAGCGGCAGGGCGAGCATCAACTCGATCCGCCGGCGGATCAGGAGCAGCGCCTCGCGAAACGCGGCCCGCCGCGTGGCCTCGTCTCCCACGACGTCCGCGGGGTCGGGCATGCCCCAGTGCGCCAGCATGGGTTGCCCGGGGAAGATCGGACACGACTCCCTGGCCCTGTCACAGACCGTGATCACGAAATCCCAGCGCTCGTGCTCGAGCCCCTGCAGCCCGCGCGGCTGATGGCCCGCCCACGTGAAGCCGGACTCTGCCAGCGCCTCGATCGCGAGCGGATTCACCCGCGGGGCGGGCTGTGAACCCGCGCTCTCCGCCTGGATGCGCCCGCGCCCCAACCGGTTGAACAACGTTTCGGCCATCTGGCTGCGGGCCGAGTTCCCGGTGCACAACACCAGCACGCGCAACGAGGCCTGCGGCTCGCCGCTCATGCGCAGCACACCGGCTTCCAGTCGCGCTCCCGCGTCAGCTTGCGCAGCGAACCCATGAACGCCTCGATCTCCTCGAGTGCGCCTGCGACGAGCGTGTAATGCATCCAGCGGCCGTCCCGGCGGTCGCTCACGAGACCGGCGTCCTTGAGCGTCTTGAGGTGGAAGGACAGCAGCGACTGGCCCGCGTCGAGCGCGTCGGTCAGCTCGCACACACACCGCTCCCCGCCCCGCAGGCGGTCGAGGATGCGGAGCCGGAGCGGATCGGAGAGCGCCTTGAAGCGGGCGGTCAGCAGGTCGAGATCGTACGCGGTTGTCGCGGGCATGGCGGACCTAATATATCAAGATTGATTGATGGGTCAATACGCGATGAATCAATGCGCATTGATGGGTCAATCGGTCCCGTCGGGGGGCTCGGCCGCCGCGAGGTGATTGATGAGCACGGTGACCAGCTCGGCCACGGAGGGCACCGAGCCGCTGAGCTTGACCGCGCCATCGATGGCGACCGCCGGCGTCGCGAGCACGCCGCGTTCGGCCATCGCCCGCACATCGGTCACGTGGGTCACGTCGGCCTCGATGCCGGCCAGTTTCACGGCCTGGCGGGCGCGGCGCTCGGTTTCGAAGCACTTCGGGCAGCCGCTGCCCAGGATTTCGATCAGCATCAGCGCTCCCTGTCGGGTTCCTGTCCTGTCTGGGGCAAGGGACGTGCCGCTGGCATGCCTCATGCGACCTGCGGGGGCATGAAGGTCTGGCTGCGGTGGGTGCTGGCGGCGCTTGGTGCGGTGGCGTGGTGGCTGCTCTATCGCAGCCTCCAACCCATCGCGGAAGGCCTGACGTACGGCGTGTTCGGCCTCGCTCGAGGCGGCGCGGCGGCGTCGGCCGTGGCGTTCTTCGTTTACGAGGCGCCGAAGGTCCTGATGCTCCTCGTCGTGGTGGTCTTCGGCGTGGGTATCGTACGGTCGTTCTTCACGCCGGAGCGCACCCGGGCGATGCTGGCGGGGCGGCGCGAAGCTGCGGGGAATGTGCTGGCGGCCCTGTTGGGTGTGGTGACGCCGTTCTGTTCGTGCTCCGCGGTGCCGCTGTTCATCGGCTTCGTGACGACCGGTGTCCCGTTGGGTGTCACGTTCTCGTTCCTGATCTCGGCACCGATGGTGAACGAGATCGCCCTGGTGCTGTTGTTCGGCCTGTTCGGCTGGAAGGTGGCCGCGCTGTACATGGGCACCGGCCTGGTCATCGCGATCGTGGCCGGATGGGTTATCGGCCGGTTGCGGCTGGAGCGCTGGGTGGAGCCTTGGGTTTACGAGACCGCGGCCGGCCCGGCGCAGGCCGGGGCAGAGGCGAAGCTGACGTGGAGCGGCCGGGTCGGGTTCGGCCGCGAGGCGGTGCGGGACATCGTCGGCAAGGTGTGGCCGTTCGTCTTCGCGGGCATCGCCGTGGGCGCGGCCATCCACGGCTGGGTGCCGCAGGACTTCATGGCCTCCATCATGGGCNNGTGCTCGCGTTCATGATGTCGGTGATCGGGCTGTCGCTGCCGGAGACGGTCATCCTGCGAAAGGTGCTCCGCGTGCCGCTGATCGTCACGTTCGTCGCGGTGGTGGGCGTCGGCATTCTGATCGTCGGCTACGTTTTCAACGCGGTCCTGTAGCGTCGCGAGTGCCGAGAGTGCGGGTCGGCCGGGCTGGGACCTCAGCCTGGCTTGACGGCCCGCACCTTCGCCGACACCACCGACTTGGTGGCCTGGCGCAGCCACTCGTACCCGCCGAACACGTCGGCGTCGCCGTAGCTCCGTTCCTCGACCACCTGGATGTCGCGGAAGCCTGCCGCGCCGATCATCCACAGGTACTCGTCCCTCATCGCGGCGCCCGCCACGCACCCGACGTACGCCTCCACGGAGTGGCGCACGTCGTCGGGAATCGGCGCCGTCAGCACCAGGTCGCTCACCACCAAACGCCCGCCCGGCTTGAGGACGCGCAACGCCTCGGCGAATACCGCCTCCTTGTCGGGCGAGAGGTTGATGACGCAGTTGGAGATGATGACGTCCACCGACGCGTCGGCCACCGGCAGATGCTCGATTTCCCCCAGCCGGAACTCGACGTTACTCACGCCGACCTTCCGCGCATTCTCACGCGCCCGCTCGACCATCTCGGCCGTCATGTCCACGCCGATGACGCGGCCGGTGGGTCCTACCTCGTGAGCCGCGAGGAACGCGTCCATCCCCGCGCCCGAGCCGAGGTCCAGGACCACGTCGCCCGGCATCACCGCGGCGTGGGCGAGCGGGTTGCCGCAGCCCAGACCGAGATTCGCCTCCGCCGGGATCTCGGCCAGCTCCTGGGCGGAATAGCCGATGAACTCGCCGATCTTCCGCCCGGCCTCGCCCTCCGAGCCGCTGCAGCAGCTCGGCCCGCAGCCGCAGCCTGACGTGCCCTTGGCGATCTCGCCGTACTTCTCGCGGACGACCGTCCGGATGTCGCGTACGTCACTCATGAGGCCCCTCCCAAGAGTCTATCGTCATTGTACGATAATTCGCCCGTTGTGTCAAGAAGGAAGGCGACGGAGCGAGTGTAGTTGCCAGACGGCAAAGGGGGCAGTGGTTGCCAGTCATCAGAGGTTAGGGGCCAGACAAGTCGCAAGTACTGGCAACCGGTCTGGCCCCTCCCGACTTTCAACTGGGAACCACTTCCTCCTTGCCGTCTGGCAACTGTTCTCGCCCCTGCCTTCTGCTCCTTAGTAGCTGTCCGCGGTGAGCACCGTCTTCCCCCTGAACGCCCGATAGATGAGGACGGTGTAGAGGATGACCAGCGGCATGCCGACCAGCGCGATCACCAACATCACCGTGAGCGTCCGCGGCGTGGACGAGGCGTTGTAGATCGTCAGGCTGTTGGCGACGTCGGGCCGGGCGGGCACCAGCCGCGGGTACATCCCCTCCGCCGCGAGCGCGATGATGCTCAGCGTGGCGGCGGCCGACGCGACGAAACCGCGACCGAAGCGGGAGGCCCGGACCGCCGCCGGGCCGGCGACGCAGCTTGCCAGCAGCACGGCGAAGAACACCCAGGTCAGCGGATTGGAGAACCAGTTCTCGAACAGGTAGGGAGCCACGGCGTACGACGCCACGGTCGAGACCGCGTAGAGCGCGATGAAGGCCACCCAGGCGGCGGAGGCCCAGTGGCGCATCCGATCCTGCAGCGCGCCGTCGGTCTTGAGGCCGAGGTACGTCGCGCCGTGCAGCACGAACATCGCCACCCCCAGCAGGCCGATGAGGAGGGCGAACGGGTTCAGCAGGCCCACGAGCGTCGTGGTTACCCCGGACGCGTCCATGTCCAGTCCGCGGAGGACGTTGCCGACGGCCACGCCGTAAAGCAGCGCGGGCACCGCGCTGCCGACGCCGAAGGCGACGTCCCAGCAGCGGCGCCACCCGGGCGAGTCCACCTTGGAGCGGAACTCGAACGAGATCGCGCGGAAGATGAGCGCCACCAGGAGCAGCATGAACGCCAGGTAGAAGCCGCTGAAGACGCTGGCGTACACCGGCGGGAAGGCGGCGAACAGCGCGCCGCCCGCGGTGAGGAGCCACACCTCGTTGCCGTCCCAGACGGGCCCGATCGCGTTCATCATGACGCGGCGCTCGCGCTCGTCCCGGGTGAAGAGGTGCAGCACGCCCGCACCGAGGTCGAAACCGTCGAGTATGGCATAGCCGGCGATGAGGACGCCGACCAGCAGGAACCAGATGGTGTTGAGGTCCATGGGTCGTCCTTTCCTCTCGTGCGGTTACGCCGGGACCGGCTCGGGGCCGGGCGGGCCGTGACGGATCTCGCGCACCAGCAGGTACACGTACAGCGCGCCGAGCAGCAGGTAGAGCAGGCCGAACAGCACCAGGGAGAAGAGCACGTCGCCGGCCGGCACGTTCTTCGAGACGGCGTCGCTGGTCCTCAGGAGGCCATACACGATCCATGGTTGGCGCCCGACCTCGGCGGCCATCCATCCGAGCTGGCAGGCCGCGAGCGGCAGGGGGATCGAGAAGATCAGCAGCATCAGATAACGGCGGCTCTCCCACAACCGGCGCCGGTGCAACTGCCAGGCCCCCCACGCCATCGCCGCGATGAAGTAGAGTCCCAGCACGACCATGTTGTGAAACGAGACGAACGTCAGCCACAACGGCGGCCGGTTCTCGGGCGGGAAGGCGGTGATGCCGCGGATCGGGGCGTTGATGCTGCCGAACGCCATCCAGCTCAGGAGTCCCCGGATCTCCACCTTGGCCTTGAGCTCGGGCGGCGGCGTGACGGGGTAGGCGAACAGCACCATCGGCGCCGCCGACTGGCTGGAGTACAGCCCCTCGATCGCCGCGAACTTCTCGGGCTGCGTGTGCGCCACCTGCCTTGCGTGCAGGTGGCCGGACGGGAACAGCTCCACCAACGACGTCACCAGGCCGAACACGATCGCCAGGCTGAGCGCCCGGCGGGCAAGTTCGTCCTCGTGATTCCTGCGCACCAGGTAGGCGGCGACGCCCGCCACCACGAATGCGCCGGCGATCAGTGCGGCGTCCATCGTGTGGAAGAAGCGCGGGAGCATGGACGGGTTGAAGACCGCGGCCGAGAAGCTCGTCAGCTCGGCGCGCCCGTTCTGGACCACGTATCCGGCCGGCGTCTGTTGCCACGAGTTGGCGACCAGGATCCAGAACGCCGAGATGGTGGCTCCGATGGCCACCATCAGGATCGAGAACCAGTGTGCACCCTTCGAGATGCGTCCGCGCCCGAACAGGTAGAGCCCGAGGAAGCCCGACTCCAGGAAGAAGGCGAGCACTCCCTCGGCCGCCAGCGGCGCGCCGAAGATGTCGCCGACGAACTTGGAGTACGCGGCCCAGTTGGTGCCGAACTCGAACTCCATCACGACGCCCGTCGCCACGCCCACGGCGAAGGTCAGCGCGAGGATCTTCCCGAAGAACCTGCCCATCCGCACCCACGTCGGGTCACCCCGTCTCCACCCCCGCCACTCGATCACGACCAGCAGCCACGCCAGCCCGATCGTCAGGGGAGGGAAGAGGAAGTGAAATCCGACGGTCAGTGCGAACTGGATGCGTGACAGCAGTACCACGTCCATGCCGTCAAGTCTCCAAAGGGGTGTACGACCGGTAGTTACGCGTGCCGAGCGCGCAACAAATATGCCTGCGATCGGGCTGACTGTAAGGAGGGGCTGGATCAATTCCGACCGCTACTGTCGGGCGGGGGCGGAAGAATCGGAGGGGCCTGTGTATGTTGTGGCGTGCCTGAGTCCCCCCAGAAACCGGAGTCAGCCGAGGGCGAGCAGCCGCCTCAGCCAGCCTCCGCCGAGGAACCGCCCCAGCCGGACTCCGGCGAGGAGCGGCCGCCGCTCAGAGCGCGGGTGCGGCGCCTGCTGGTCGGACGCCCGCGGGATCTTCAGGACCGGCGCCTCTTCCATCGGCTCTCGCTGATTCCGTTCCTCGCCTGGGTCGGGCTCGGGGCCGACGGAGGTGGCTACGTCGTGGCTACCAAGCTGCTGGGGGAGAACGCCGGGGAGAGCCGTGCCGGCCGGGGCGCAAAGAGGAGCCACATCAATGAGTGAGCCGAGCTGGATTGACGTTTTGGACGATGCCGCGCTGCAGGAAGGCCAGATGGCAGCGGCCTATCCGCTCGGGGTGAATGTCGTCCTGGCACGCGTCGGTGGTGCGGTCTACGCCGTGTCCGGCAAGTGCGCGCACATGGCGTGCCCGCTGTTTGCGGGCAAGCTGGAGGGCTACACGATTACCTGCCCATGCCACGATTGGCGGTTCGATGTCCGTACCGGCGCGTTCCTGGACGCGCCCGAGCTTCGCCTACCGGTGTATCCCACGAGGTCCGAGGCAGGCAGGCTTTCCATCCAGCTCGCTTGAGGGAGAATGACCGTGAAGAAGGTCAGCATGTATACCCTTTCGACCTGCCCCTGGTGCCGCAAGACGAAGCAGTTCTTCACCGAGCGCAATATCCCGTTCACGTACGTTGACTACGATCTCGCCGACCCAGCGACCCAGGACGCCATCACGCGGGAACTCGACGCCGAAGGCGCCACCGGCTTCCCGTTCGTCAGGATCGACGGCGAATCCATCGCGGGCTATCAGCCGGAACGCTACGCCAAGGCGCTGGGCTTGTGAGGCGGGGCTGAATGGACACTGACGCGCGGAAGAAGGCGCTGCGCTACTTCTTCGAGAAGGTCGTCGGGCCGCTGGGCTTCAAGTTCACGCCCGATGCCGAGCTGGTGGAGTTCCTGCTCGAGCAGGAGGTGGTGCTGGAGGCCAAGCACGGCGTCCCCTTCTGCCCCTGCCAGCCGCTGCGGCGCGACCGGGCGCGCGACATGCAGATCGTCTGCCCGTGCAT
>PMIK01000041.1 GCA_003157095.1 Gemmatimonadota bacterium
CGTGGCGCGGTCGCGCACCCGTGCGGGATCAAAGATCACGATGTCGGCGTCGGCTCCCACCGAGAGCCTGCCCTTGCGGCGCATCGCCGGGGCGCGGGATTCGAGCGCCTGCGCGGGCAGCAGCGTCATCTTGCGGATCGCTTCCATCAGGGACACCGTGCCGCGCCCGCCCACGTACACCGCCAGCGTCCGGGCAAACGTCCCGGAGGCCCGCGGGTGGTTGTTGTTGCCGGGCTGGAGGATCGCGTCGCTGCCGATCATCACGAACGGAGCGCGCAGGGCCAGCGACACCGCCGTATCGGGAATCGCGTACGCGACCGCGAGCTTGCCCCGGGCCCGGTAGCGGCCGAAGCTCTCCGCGGTGAGCCGCTCCGTCGTCCCGGCGATCTGCAGATCGCCGTACGAGATCCCGAAGCGCTGCTGCCACCCGGCGTCGAACCGCGCCTGGCTGAGCTTGGTCGCCCAGTAATCGTACGGGTAAACGCACGCCGTGACGACCACTCCGGCGCTCCGCGCCTCCGTGAGCGAGTCGAGGGCGGCGGCCATGTCGAAGGTGGCGGCGCTGGTGATGTGGTCCACGTGCACCGCGGCCCCCGTCCGGCGCGCCGCCTCGAGGATCTCGTGGATGCCCTCGGCGTCGGTGCCCGGGGGGATCGTGTCGGAATAGCGGGCGTGGACGAACAGCGGCGCGTGATACTGCGCGGCCACGCGCGCCATCGCCAGCACCTCGTCCGTGGACGCGCCCGGCGTGTATTCCGGGCTCATGGCTACGCCCAGCGCTCCGTCTTGCATCGCGCGTTCCGCCAGATCCACCAACCGCCGCATCTCGTCCGGGGTGGCAGCGCGGTAGCGGCTGATGCCGAGCCGCACGCGCGCGTTGGGCTCGGAGAAGGCGCCGCCGTAGTTGATCGGCCAGCGGGAACGGCCCAGCACCCGGTACCACGCACCCATGTCCGAAGCGGCCCCGTGCATCGCCAGGTTGGTCGTCACGCCGTCGGCCAGCTTGTTCCAGACGCCGTAGGGGTTCGGCTCGTAGGACAGAACGTCAATAAAGCCGGGAGCCACGACCTGACCACCGGCATCGAGCACCGTGCGGCCCGCGAGCGCGGTGTCCGAGATCGCCGCGATGGTGGCGCCGCGGATCCCGACCCACAGCCCCGCCCGGTCGAGTCCACTCTCCGGATCCATCACCCGGCCATTCCGGATGACCAGGTCGAACGCGAAAGCGGGCGGGCCCTGCGCCCGGGCGGAGGCGAGGGCGAGGAGCGTGAGCAGGAGGGGAGCGCGGAGCCTCGGCACGGCACGTAACTTACACCGGCCGAGACGTCCTCGGGGCTCGCCGCGTCGCGCCTCCGCGTCACGTTGACGGCCCGTGGCACCCCTCGACGTCAGCCTGTAGGATTGGGGCGTCAACCCGAGTCCGGAGGTCCGGAGTGATTAAGCGCTTCGCCGCCATCGCGCCCGCGCTCGCAGCGGTCCTCGCCGTCACGGCCCGCGCCCAGGTGGCCGACACGTCCGCGTTCCGGGCGATCCCGCTGCCCACCCCGAACGCGTACCGCTCCGCCGGCGGGGCGCCCGGCCATGCCTACTGGCAAAACCGGGCGGACTACGCGATCGAGGCGGCGCTCGACACCGCGAAGAACGAGGTCCGCGGCACTGGGCACCTCACGTACCGGAACAACTCGCCGGACTCGCTCCGGTTCCTGTGGCTCCAGCTCGATCAGAACATGTTCGCCAAGAACAGCATCAACGCCCTCACCGCTCCGCCGCCCCTGATCTTCGGCGGGACGCCGTTCGACATGGCGAACCACGGGTTCGTGGGCGGCCTGACGCTCACACGCCTCGACGCCAACGGAAAGCCCCTGCCGCACTATATCTGGGATACGATGATGCGGGTGGACCTGCCGGAGCCGCTCCCGCCCGGCGGCGCCATCACGCTGGACATGGCGTGGAGCTTCCCGATCCCCGTCAACGGCTCCGCCCGCATGGGCCGAGACGGTTCGCTGTACGAGATCGCCCAGTGGTATCCGCGGATGGCCGTGTACGACGACGTGCACGGCTGGAACACGCTGCCCTACATCGGCGCGGGCGAGTTCTACCTCGAGTACGGGGACTTCGACGTGCACCTCACCGTGCCCAGCGGCTTCGTCGTGGCCGCCACGGGCACGCTCGAAAACCCCGACGAGGTGCTCACGGCCGGCGAGCGCGACCGGCTCGCGCGGGCGCGAGCCGACACCCTGCCCGTCCAGGTCATCACGGCGGGCGAGGCGGGCGACCCGACGGTGACGCGGCCGGCAGGCGCCGACGGTTCGCTCACCTGGCACTTTCGCGCCTCCAACGTGCGCGACGTGGCGTGGGCAGCCGCTCCCAGTTTCCGCTGGGACGCGGTGAGCTGGCACGGGGTCCTGATCCAGACGTATTACCGTCCCACCGCGCGGCTGTGGGCGGCAGAGGGAATCGTGATGGCGAGGCACGCCATCCGCCGCAACTCGGAGTTGTGGGCTATGTATCCCTACCCGCAGGCCAGCACGGTCGAGGGGCCGATAGACGGGATGGAATACCCGATGCTCACCTTCGTACCAGCCGAGAAGAGCCGCGAGGGGCTCTACTGGGTGCTGATGCACGAATTCGGGCACGAGTGGTTCCCGATGATGGTCGGCAGTGATGAGCGGCGGTATCCCTGGATGGACGAGGGGTTCAACACCTTCAT
>PMIK01000312.1 GCA_003157095.1 Gemmatimonadota bacterium
CGCATCGAGGGGATCGGCGACAAGATGGTGACGCTGATCCACAACGTGCTCACCACCGACTACGTGGCGCGGGTCCACGACGACGACTGCGTGATGGGGCTCAAGGTCCTCGAGCATGGACGCCGGGTCGTGGAGCGGCAGCTGGGTCTCGCGAGCGGCGCGCTGGAGCCGCTGGCCGGTTGGTTCGGCATCTCCAGCGTCTGCAACATCCTCGGCGCCATCAAGACGGCAAAGCTGCTGAACCTCGCGCCGGACCAGAACGTCGTCACCATCGCGACGGACGGGTTCGACCGCTACCCGTCGGTGCTGAAGGACCTGGAGAAGCGCCGCGGCCCGATCGGCGACGACACGATGGCCGAGTGGTATGACACGATCTTCCGGGGCGCGACCTCCGGGGAGATCCTCGACGTGCGGCCCGTCCTCCAGAAGGAGCGGCTGTTCCGCCAGAAGCGGGAGGTCTGGAGCCAGTTCGGCTACAGCGACGCGTACCTCGAGCAGATGAAATCGCAGGGCTTCTGGGACGCGGAGTACGCCAGAATCGGGCAGATAGACGCGGGCGTGCTCGCCAACCGGAAGCTGCCCGGGGCATGAAGGAGTTACGCGAGATCGTCGCCGCGCTGGGCGCAGCGCCGGGGGGCAGCTCCGGCGTGCTCGTCACGCTCGTCAAGGTCGCGGGCTCCGCCTACTCGGGTCCGGGCGCGCGGATGCTCGCGCTGCCCGACGGCAAGATCGCCGGCACGTTCGGCGCCGGCTGCTTCGAGCAGGACCTCGTGGGCCACGCCGAGCGGGTGCGGGCGTCGGGCGCTCCGACCACCGTCACCTACGACCTGACGGTGGACGACGACAAGCCGTGGGGGTTGGGGATGGGCTGCCGCGGGAAGCTCGATCTTCTCCTGGAGCCCGTGCCGATGGGCTCGGTTCCCGAGGCTCTCGCCTTCCTCGTCGAGGCCGCGCGGATGCGGAAGGCGGCGGCAGTCGCAACCGTGTTCCGCACGGGAGACGACCCCACGGTGGCGCTCGGCGCCCGGCTGCTCGTCCGGGCGGATGGCGTGGTAGGGGGGGACTTCGGATCGGGCGCGCTGCGCACGGCGGCGAAGGCCGCGGCGAGGCAGGCACTGGCCAAGCGTCGGACGGAGTTCCTCGTCCACCCCGCGGCCGGCGGAGAGGCCGAGCTGCTGGTCGAGTACATCCCGCCGCCGATCGCGCTCGTGGCGGGCGGTGCCGGGCGCGACACCGCGCCGCTCGCGCGGCTGGCCACCGAGCTGGGCTGGGACGTGCACCTGCTCGGCAAGGACGAGATGCCGGTCACGTTCGATGCCCGCACCGCGGCCGTGATCATGAGTCACAACCTCCAGCGCGACACGGCGCTGCTGGCGGCACTGCTCCCTTCCCCGTGCCGCTACATCGGTGTGCTCGGATCGCACAGCCGCACGCGGGAGATCCTGGCCGAGCTGGCGCGTCGTGGTCAGACCCCGACTGCACGCCAACTCGCCAAGATGTATTCGCCGGCCGGGCTCGACGTCGGCGCGGAGACGCCGGGCGAGGTCGCGCTGTCCATCGTCGCGGAGATCCAGGGGGTCTTCGCCGGGCGGCGCGGCGGCTCGCTGCGCAAGCGGAAGGGTCCCATCCACGACCGGCCCTGAGCGGCGCTCCGCGCCTCTCGTCGGTGTCGTCGTGCTCGCCGCCGGCGCCTCCCGGAGACTCCCCGGCCCCAAGCAACTGCTCCGCTACAAGGGCGTGATGCTGATCCGCCGCGCCGCCCAGACCGCGGTCGAAGCCGCGTGCGGGCCAGTGATCCTGGTGCTGGGTGCCGGCGCGGAGCAGATCCGCGCCGAGGTGGCGGACCTGGACGTGCGCATCGTGGAGAACCGCCAGGCGGCAAAGGGACTGAGCACGTCGGTCCGGGCCGGGCTCGACGCGCTCTGCGAGCCCGGGGAGCCCGAGGCCGTGCTATTCATGACCTGCGACCAACCCCTGGTGACTGCAGAGATCCTGCGGAACATCGTCGCCGCGTTCGCAGCGACCCGTCCGCCGGTCGTGGCGTGCGAGTATGCCGGGACAGTCGGCGTGCCGGCCCTGTTCGATCGTACGCTGTTCGGGGAGCTGCGGGCGCTGGAAGGCGACAGGGGCGCGAGACCGGTCCTGCAGCGACACGCGAGCGAGACCGTCCGGATGCCGTTCGAACCCGGCTCCCTGGACATTGACACGCCCGAGGACGCAGGCCGGCTGTCGTAGCCTTCAGCCGGACCCGGTCGTAGCCTTCAGCCGGACCCGACGGAACGCCCTTCCTTGCATGAGGCTCGCCCGCGCGTCGCTCCGCGGGTGGCCGAATGACGCTCCCCTGACAGCTCACGGCGGCGTCGCACGTGGATGCGGCACTGGCCCGGCATGGCGCCGGCCAGACGTGTGAACCGGGGATTCACCCCCGATCGCCGAACTCGGTGACCCGCCCGTTCGGTCGGAGTGCGGCCAGGTATTGATGCGGGCCGTGTTCGGTCATCGCGTAGCGTGACGCCTTGCGGTGCTTCGCGGTGGCGAAGAACGCCAGGAGCGAACCCGGGATCTCCCGCAGACCCTTGAGCTGAGCCACCGGCTTGTCCGATGCCTTCCACTCAGCGTTCACGCATCGAAACTCGTGTCCGAAATGGGCGAGACGCCCCCAGGCCAACGGGGGAAGCGCGGGGACGGGATCGCGGGCGTTGACGTGACGAAACACCTTCTGTGCGACCGCGCGCGCAACTTCAGGCAGCGGCTCGCCGACAGTCAAGGGCTGACCGAAGGTATAGACGGCGCGCAGTTTCTCGGCGATCGCACGCTGTTCGGCGTTCCCGGCTATCGAAAGTGCGAAGAGCGCCGCCATGGCGCCGCCGAAGCTGTGGCCCGTCACGTACAGGGCCTCCATCGGATGGTCGAGTTCCTGCGCCGGATTCGACAGCGATCTTCCTCGTAGCGCGAGATGCAGCTCGTTGATGACCGCCCATCGTGTGGCGCGGAAGTTCCGATAGAACCCGGCATGGACGTCGAGCACTTCGCCGCCGAGCGCGAGCGTGGAGGAGCCGACGTCGGCATCAGCCAGCCAGTTGCCGAGGGTCGTCGGCTCGGTGCCTCGATAGCCGAGGATCACCACCCGGCCGCAGCGGCTCTGCACGAGATACGCGGTCGAAAAGATGAACATGGCGTCGACTCTCTGCGCCACCCGGACACAGGCGTTGTCCTCGAGTCCGAGCCGGGACATGATCGTGGCCAGCGTCTCGATATCCGAGTACGCGTAGCCGGCAGCGGCAGCGAGGACATATGCGACCGTGGCGTCGCGACCGTCCCGACCCGGCTCGTGCGCGGCGAGAAGGTCCGCCACGAGGTTGTCGTAAACGGGGAACGGGCAGCCGCATCGTGCCCCCATCAGTCGCTCAAGATTCATCGGTGCAGCCCTTCCCATCATGGTGTGCCTAAGTGGACATTGTAGTCAATCATGTCGTGAGCCAAGCAGCAACGCTCGGTCTCACTCGGTGGCCCGCCCTGGCCGGCGAGGTAGCTCGAGGTCATGCCGGCGTCTGGCCGGCAGGTGTCGGCGGCGGCCGCCGCACGCTCGGAACCCCCGGAGCCGAATCGAGATTGGGGTATGCCACTGGACCGCAAGGCGCTGAGCCGCGAGTACAAGAACACGCCTCGGACGATGGGGATCGGCGTGGTCCGCAACACCGCGAATGGCAAGGTCCTGCTCCTTGCGGGCCGGGACATTCCCTCGCTTCTCAACCGGCATCTGGCGCAGCTGCGGCTCGGCGCGCACCGCAATCAGGAGCTTCAGCAGGACTGGCTGGGCGGGGGCGAGAAGAGTTTCTCGTTCGAGGTCCTGGACACGCTCACGCCGAAGGACACGCCCGGCTACGATCCCGCAGACGACTTGCGTGCGCTCGAACAATTGTGGCTGGAGAAGCTCGCACCGTTCGCGCCAGCCGGCTACAACCCACGCCCGACATCGTGAAGAAGAAGGAGATGAAAGCCATGTCCGCCAAGCCACGGACCATCAACGAGTACCTGGCCCGTTTGAGCCCGGAAAAGCGCGCGGCGCTCCAGAAGCTGCGCAGGGCCATCAAGGCCGCGGCGCCGGGGGCCGAGGAGTGTATC
>PMIK01000099.1 GCA_003157095.1 Gemmatimonadota bacterium
CTGCTCGATTCCCACACGCTCAGCTCGACGCTTCCCGAGGAGCAGCGGCCCCGTTTCCACTGGCTGGTCGCCAAGGGAGTCGTGCAATACCTGGTGGCCGCGCTCACCCTCGGCGTGACGGCGTTGGCGGCGCGCAGGTTCCGGCCGGCGGACGCCGAGACGGAGCCGGTGAGCCCGCCGGCGNNGGCCTACCTGCCTTTCGCCGGGCCCGCCCCGATCCGACCGAGCAGGTCGCCCAGCCGTTTGATTTCCTCGCCGTAGCGCGTCCAATCGCCCGCGCGCTGCGCTGCCATCGCGTTGTCGTAGTGTTGCCGCGCCTCGGTGATCAACGCCCGCTGCCCGGCATCCGACGGCGCTTCGCCAGCCGCGGCCGCCACTGTCTCCGCCCGCGGCGTGGCCGATCCGCCGAACAGCTCAGCCAGGGCGCCCTCCAGAGTCTCCGACATCGCCACTTCGTTCTGGTACGCGACCACCACGCGCTTGAGCTCGGGGATCTTTCCGCCGGCCGCGCGCAGGTAGAGGGGCTGGACGTACAGCAGTGACGTCCCGATCGGGATCACCAGCAGGTCTCCCCACAGCACCTGGGAGCCGTGCTGGTCCCACAGCGAGACCTGTTGGGAGATCTCCGTGTTCTGGTTGATCCGGTTCTCGATCTGCGTCGGGCCGAAGAACAGCGTCTGCCGCGACAGGCGGTAGACCCGCAGCTTCCCATACTCCGCGCCGTCGTTCCGCGCCACCATCCAGGCCGCGAGATTGTCCTTCCCCCGCGGCGTGAACGGCACCATGTACACGTACTCCTCCGTCGCTTCGCCGGGCAGCTTCATGATGATGTGGCGCAGGAACGGCACCGCGCCGCCGGTGGCCCGGTTCACGACCGGGATCTGCCACTGGTCCTCGCGGTGGTAGAAGTCCACCGGCGCGTCCATGTGGTAGGTCGCGTAGAGGCTGGTCTGGATCGTGTAGATCTCGTCCGGATAGCGCAGGTGCGCTCTCAGGTCGGCCGGGAGGCTGTCGAGGGAAGCGAGGATGCCGGGGAAGATGCGGGCCCAGGTCCGGATCAGCGGATCGGACGGCGCGCTGACGTACGCCTTCACCGAGCCATCGTATGCGTCAATCACGACCTTGGCGCTGTTCCGCATGTAGGTGGTGCCGTCGGTCAGCCGCTGGGCGTAGGGATAGCGGTCGGTGGAGGTGTAGCCGTCGAGGATCCACACGAGCCTGCCGCTGGCCGCGATCACGAGGTAGGGATCGTGGTCGAAGGTGAGGAACGGCAGCGCCTTCGTCGCCCGCCCGACGATCTCGCGATTGTAGAGCACCCGGCTGTCGCTGACGATGTCTTGCGAGAAGAGGACGTTCGACGAGCCGAACCGCGCGGCGAACATCAGGCGGCGCAGCAGGCCCCCCACCCGGACACCGCCGGTGCCCTGATACGCGGCGTAGACGTCTTCCTCGCCCGAGGGAAAGTCGAACTCCCTCTGCCGGGTGCCGACGAAAGCGTAGTCGTCGTCGAGCTCGCCGTAGTAGATCTGCGGGCGGGTGACCTTGAGCGAGACGCTCGAGGTGGGGGGGAGGTCCTTCACGAACAGCACCGGCAGGCCCTCGGCGGTCGCCTGGTTGACGGGGCCGAGGGTGAGGCCCATCCCGTGCGTGAAGGTGAGGTGCTCGTTGATGAACGTCCGCGTGGGGAGGCTCGCGGGGTTCAGCTCGCGCGGCGAGAGGAGCACCTGCCGGTACTTCCCGTCAATCCAGTAGCGGTCGTCGTCCACCGAGACGAAGTCGTAGTAGGTGCGGATTTCCTGGAGCTGGCCGAACGTCTGGAGCAGGGGATCGCGCTCCCACAGGCGCACGTTCTCGATGGTCGGGGTGTTGGCGCGCAGGTCGGCCAGCGTCAGGGTGGTCTCGCCGGCCAGGTCGCGGACTTCCACGCTGTCGAGGCCCCACGCCTGCCTGGTGGCGATGATGTGGGAACGGAGGTAGGGCGTCTCGCGGGTCAGCTCGGTCGGGGCCACCACGAACTTCTGCATCACCGCCGGGAAGAGGCCGCGCCCCAGGACCGACACGATCACGTAGGCGCCCACGGCGAGGAGCGTGTAACGGGGGAGGCGTTCGCGCAGCGCGCCGAGGAGCACGGCAATGGCGCCGGCCGCGGCCACAATCGCCGAGACGCGCAGGGCGGGCAGGCGGGCCATCAGGTCGGTGTAACTGGCGCCGATCAAGGGGCCGGTGGACGAGTAGAGCAGGTTCGCGCTGTCCACCAGCCAGAGCTGCACGGCCGTAATGAGCAGCAGCGTCGCGAGCACGATGGCGAGGTGGATGCCCGCCTGGCGTTCGACGCGGACGGCTCGGGGACGCACGATGATGTCGCCGCGCAGCCAATAGACGGCGACGAGCAGCAGCAGTGTGACGAGCGCCAGGCCGTAGAGGAATCCGAGCACCGCCGTCAGCGCGGGCAGCGTGAAGACGTAGAAGCCGATGTCGCGCGAGAAGACCGGGTCCACGGTGCCGAACGCGGTGCGGTTCAGGGCCTGGAGCGTCACGTCCCACAGCGACATGGCGGCGAGGCCGGCAAGCAGGCCCAGCAGCAGCACGGCGGGCAGGCTCAGGCGGCGCAGCGCCCGCGTCACGTCGAGCTGGGGCGACGACGGCCCGACCGCGACGACGATCGGGTTGAGGACGATCCCCCGCTGGGCGATGCGCAGGTTGGCATAGAGGGTACCGGCGGTGACGGCGCCCACCACGAGGAAGAGAACCACCCGGGTGACCAGTTGGCCGGTGAAGACCACCTGGTAGCCGATCTCCTTGAACCACCACCAGTCGGTGAGGAGGCCGAAGAGGGTGGGGACGGCGAGGGTGAGCGCCACGAGGGCGATGGCGGCGATGATGAGCGTGCGGCGGGTGCGGTTCACGGTGGTCCTCGCATGCGAGCTTGAGCCGGCGCGTAACCCACGCAGGTTCACCCCGCGGGCCGGGAAGTCAAGGGCTGGCCCGCGAACAGCGGGTGCGCTCCCAGGCAATCGGGTGCGTGGGCGCGACGCCTAGTACCACGCCAACGCCTGCCGCCGTAGCTTCACGGGAACGATTGGAGCGTGCCTGGTGTCTGGGGATGTGGCCAGAGCAGGCCAATGAGGAGCAGGCTATGAACGGTACGGCGATGCTGCGCGCGGCCGCTCGGCTGGCGATGACGGCGGGAACAGTGCTGCTGCCGCTGATGAACGGCTGTGGGTCCGGTGCGTACCCGGAGCAGGCCGGCTCCGGAGGTGGCAGCCCCGGTGGGGGCTCGGGCACGCTGCTTCAGCTCGTGCTGAGCCCGTCGGCGATCACGCTGGCGCCAAGCGGAACCGTGCAGTTCACGGTGTCCGGAACCTTGAGTGACGGCTCGAGCAACGTGCCGAACGTGACGTACACGGTAACCGCCGGAACGGGGACGCACGGCACCATCACGTCCGGCGGGCTGTACAGCGCCGGCGCTACGGTGGGGACGGACTCCGTGATAGCGACGCAACTGGGTGGGGTCACCGGGGTCCCGCCGTGCTGCGCGGACACGTCCGTGGTGACGGTGACCTTGAACCCGCCGACGGCGCTCGCGATGGTGGCTCAGCCGGGCGGAGCCGTGTCGGGCACGGTTTTCACCCAGCAGCCGGTTGTGGAGCTGCAGGACGCTCTGCACCGGCTGGTGACGCAGAGTGGTGTGGTGGTGACGGCGTCCATCGCGAGCGGGGCGGGGACGCTCGGCGGAACGACCACGGTGAGCACGGACGGTCAGGGGCAGGCGGTCTTTTCCGGGCTGTTCATCACGGGCACCGGGACCTTTACGCTCGCGTTCACCTCGCCGGGGCTGACAGCGGTCACGAGCGCGACGCTGACGGTGACGCCGTAGGCGTTGGGCGAAGGCTACCTACCGGGAGCCGGACGACGAGACTAAGTTGGAGGTCGCCCATGGGGCCGAGCTACTTGGCTCCAGGGCACCGAGATGTTGAGTTGACGGGACGTGGCGCAGCCCGGTAGCGCACCTGAATGGGGTTCAGGGGGTCGCGGGTTCGAATCCCGCCGTCCCGACTAGAGTAAGCGGATGCCAGACAACCAGTTAGGTTGTCTGGCATCCGTGCTTATGTGGCCCGCTCCCTGAACTTAGTGTCCGAACAATTTGGCTTCCTGGCGCACGGCAAGCCCTCCATCCGACGACCCACCCTTGAGAGGTCAACCTACCCTTCCCAAAGTGCCTCGTCGAATTGGGGTACACAGCAGACGCGACCGACATAGATGGACCAGATGCTCTCGAGACACGGCTATGCGCTGCCACGCTCTGGTTTTGTCCTTGCCGTTCCTGCTGGCGGGCGCCCGGCTCGCCGCTCGAGCGCCCTCCCGTCAAGTCACGGAGTACCGCACAAAGGGCTAGTTCCCCTTCCATTCCTTTGAGCGATGGTCCGGCGGGTGCTCTGCGGTACGTTGCGTCATGATGGACGGGCGTCTGCCGAGCTACGTCGCCCTGATGCGGAGATATACCCGCTGGCAGCTAACCTGAAGAGAGGAGCGTCACACTATGGGAACCCTGCTCATCATCGTTCTGCTGGTGGTCTTGTTGGGCGGTGGCGGCTGGGGATACTCCCGTTGGCGCCGGTAGCCGCCACAGACGCGGCCCGCGGCGTCTCCACTTAGACGGAGCCGCAGTAGCTGATCGGCAATGCGGTGTGTCGTGGCCATGAAACGCCGGTTCACCGCAGACGAAGTCCAGCAGATCGGCGCGACCCTCGGACTGGACTGGAAGAAGGTTGATCTCGAGCAGTTCCGTCGTGGACTCGAAGTGGAACTCGAGCACGGCGCACGAGATCGAGAGACGAACGTCACGAACGACGATCTCGCGCTCACAGCGAAGATCGCTTGGGGGCACCTCAGGAGTACCCGGACTACTACACCCGCTTGGACAAGCTAGAAGCGGAAGCGGAGGCCTATGGGGCGTCCCGCCGCTA
>PMIK01000010.1 GCA_003157095.1 Gemmatimonadota bacterium
GCCTCGCACCGGTCGCAGCCCCCGCAGTGCGTCACCCGCTCGTCGAAGTGCCCGAGCAGCACCGCACGGCGGCAACCGAAGGCGGTGAGGTAGCGGAGCAGCGGGTCCAGCTTCCGGTCGTCCTGCAGGATCATCCGTTGCAGCCTCAGATCCCCCATGGTCCAGAGCACCTCACAGCGCGCCCGCTTGCCGTCGCGGCCGGCGCGGCCGGCCTCCTGGTAGTAGGCCTCCAGACTGGTGGCGAGGCCGAGGTGAACGACCCGGCGCACATTGGCCTTGTCTATCCCGAGCCCGAAGGCCGTTGTGGCGACGATGCACTCGACGCGGTCAGCCGCGAACTGGTCCTGCATCCCGCGCCGGACCATGTGCTCGAGACCCGCGTGGTAGGGGGCGGCCACGACGCCGGCGTGGAGCAGGCTCCGCGCCCAGCGCTCCGCCAGCCGGCGCGTGGGCACGTACACGATCGAGGGTCCGCGATAGGGCCGGAGCAGGGCGAGCAGCGCGCGGCGGCGCTCCTCCTCGTCCTTCACCTGCCGCACGGCGAAGAACAGGTTGGGCCGGTCGAAGCTGCCGACGATCCGCTCGCTGAGCCCGAGCCGGAGGGACGCGACGATATCGTCGCGCACGGCCCGCGTCGCGGTGGCGGTCAGCGCGAGCGTGGGAGGCTTGCCGAGGGCGAGGCGCGCGAGGCCGATGCGCCGATACGCGGGGCGGAAGTCCTGTCCCCATTCCGACACACAGTGCGCCTCATCTACCGCGAGCAGGCTGGGCCGGATGCGGCGCAACGCGCCGATCACTTCGCCCGTCATCAGCCGCTCGGGGGCAAGGTATAGCAGCTTCAGGCCGCCACGCTCGGCGTCGGCCATCGTCTTCTCTCGCACGGCGGGCCCGGAGGCACTGGTGAGCGCGGCCGCCCAGATCCCGCGGGCTCGCGCCGCGTCCACTTGGTCCTGCATCAACGAAATCAGGGGCGAGACGACGACGGTGAGGCCGTCCAGGACCAGGGCCGGGATCTGGTAGCAGAGAGACTTCCCGCCTCCGGTCGGCAGCACGACCAGGGCATTGCGGCCGGCCAGCGCGGCCCGGACGGCGCGGAGCTGCCCGGGCCGGAAGTCGGGGAAGCCGAAACGGGCTCGGAGGATATCCCGGGCCCGCTCGATGCGCGTCGCGAGCGGCGTCACGCCGCGGCAAGCTAGGCTACCGCGTCAGGAGGGAGGGCTCGATCCGTTGCGAGGCTGAGCCTTTGCGCGCTGCCAGAAGCGGAGAAAGAAGGCGGCCAGCACGAGGCCGAGTCCGCCCCATCCGAGGATCGGCACGCCGAACCGGTCCGCGAGAACGACGGCGAGCACCCCACCGAGCGTGAGGAGATACTTGGCGAGGCTCCAGCCGTTCATTTCTTGAGGAAGGCCTGGAGCGACTGCTTGAACTCGGGAGTTCCGCGCGCCACCGAGTTGACGCGGGCGCCGAGCGTGATGCCCCCCTCGAAGCCCAGCTCTTCGACCTGATGGAGCTGACCCTTGATCAGGGCGAGGGCCGTGGGCGCGAACGAGGCCAGCTGGGCCAGGAGCTTCGCCACCTCGGCCTCGAAGGCGTCGGCCGGCAAGAGGCGGGAGATCAGCCCGAGCCGCTCCGCCTCCTCCGCCGTGACGAGCCGGCCGGTCGCGGCGAGGTCGAAGGCGACCTTCTCCCCCACCGAACGCCGCAGCATCGTCATCACCATCGCCGGGACGAAGCCACGCTGGATCTCCGGGTACCCGAACAGGGAGCCGGCTTGGGCGACCACGAGATCGCAGGCGGTGGCCAACCCGCACCCTCCCGCGAGGGCGCGGCCGGAGACCACCGCCACCGAGGGCTTGGGAAGAGCGCGGAGGATCAGGAAGAGCTCGCCCAGCTCCATCGCGCGCCGCTCGTTCTCCTCGGGTGTCAGCTCCGCCGATGCCAACAGCTCTTCCAGGTCGAGGCCGGCGCAAAAGTCCTTGCCGGCCGCGCGCACCGCGATCACCCGGACGTCGGCCGCCAAGTCGCATCTGGTGAGCGCCGCCTTGAGGTCGCCGATCATCCGCCGATCGAGGGCGTTGCGCTTGTCCGCCCGGTTCAGCGTCAGGGTGGCGACGCCGTCGCTTACGGTGACCAGCACCCTGGGGTCGGTGCGCCCGTGCGGTTGTGCGTCAGCGCGCCCGCGCTCAGAAGGTGTCATCGGGAACCTCCACTTCGAGGCGCAGCAGCGCAGTGCTCAGGGTCTTGCCCTGGGCGTCGGTCTTGAGCGAGACCGTGCCGCCGCCGCCGAGCGCGCCGTGCAGCAGGAAGTTGAGGGCGTTGAGATTGGGCAGCTCGAAACGCTCGACCCGGCCGGTGATCATGCCGGAGAAGTGTGCCGCGACCCGCTCGGACGTGACCTCCCGCACCAGCAACGGGTAGTAGGCCGGCCGACGCGCGATGACGCCGACGTTGGCCGTGTCGCCCTTGTCACCACTCCTGGCATGCGCCAGCTCCAGCAACCGGACCCTCACCTGCCCTCCAGCAGCGCCAGCTTCTTCTCCAGCTCCGCGGCCTGCTTCCGGTTCGACCGCGACAGTTGCAGAACCAGCAACCCCAGGGCGAAGAAGGCCGCGCCGAAAGTGATCCAGCCCCGCCGGAACGCCAGGGCGGCGATGACCACGAGCAGCACACAGCGGACCAGCCAGCTGCGCGCGTCGCGGCGGGCCCGCTCTATCAGCCGCCGCTGGTCGTCCAGATCAGGCACGTGCGGCACGACGGGGAGGACGGGGACGGCGGGCAGCGGACGCATGCCGAAAAGTCTCATGCGGACAGCATCGTCACCGCCGGCCGGATCTCGCGCTTGGGCACGAGCGCGGGCCAGTACGCGACGATCTCCTCGACCTTCGGCCGCCCGCCGGCAAAGCCCGTGACGCTGGGCGGGCCGTTGAGGATCAGGGGCGCGAGCTCGCGGGTGAACCGCTCCACCGGCGCGCGCTCGAGGGAGCGTACGCCGACCCGCAGCTGGACCTCCGGCAGGTCGGGCGACGGAGCACCGGCCAGCGGGCCATGCGTCGCGTTGTACCCGACGAACTCCGTCAGCACCTCGTCGAACTTGAGGCCGAGGCGTTCCATCCTGGCGCGCAGCACGCGATCCGCCTCCCTCGCCTTGGCCAGCGCGTCGGGCCAGGCGTAGACCAGGGTCCCCACCGCTTTGAAACCGGCAGCATACGCGATGGAGACCTTCAGGAACTCGGTCGCCGGACGGCCGCGAATGCCGCTCACATGCACGCGGTCAGGCCCGCCCTGCTCGAGATGGATGGTCGTGAAATCGGCGACGCAGTCGGGCGTGATGTACTCGCGCGGATCGCCCATCTCGTAGACCAGCTGCTCGGTGACGCTCGCCACGGTCACCGCCCCGCCGGTGCCCGGGTGCTTGGTGACCGTGAACGACCCGTCGGGCTCCGCTTCGACAATGGGGTAACCCACGTCCTCGAGTCCCGCGACCGCGGGCCATCCGGCGAGGTAATTACCGCCCGAGCACTGTGCGCCGCACTCGATGATGTG
>PMIK01000014.1 GCA_003157095.1 Gemmatimonadota bacterium
AGCCTAGGCGCGGGATGCCCGCCCCCATGTCCCGCATGAAGCGAGAGAAGCCTTCATGGGAACTCTCCGTCGCCTGCGTCTTCTTCGCACTCCAGCGCTTGGGCAACGACTGGCCCTTCTCCGGCTCCGCGAGCGTCATCGTTGCCGTGTGCTCCGTGGACCCCCGAGATTTGTCGGCATTCCGTGTCCAGCGAAACCCGGGGCCTGCCGGAGGCAACGTGCTCGTAGCCTACGTCGTCTTCTTTGGCATTCCCGTTGCCGCCGTCGCCCGCTGGGCCGCGTCTGAGTAGTATTGGTGCACCCGGGGGGCTGCCCCGGGACCCACTCCACCCGATCAGCCGGTACCACCGTACTCGACGAGTTTGCCCTCGCGGAGGACTTCGTGCGCGTTAGCCGCCTGGCCTGTCTGCTCGGCCCCTTATCGCTCCTGGCCACCGCGACCGCGTGGGCGCAGGGCGCCTACGACTCGACCGCATTCCGGGCGCTGACCTGGCGTGAGATCGGGATCTTCCGCGGCGGGCGCGTGGTGGCCGCGGCGGGCTCCGCCGCGCGGCACGACGAATACTGGATGGGCACCACGGGCGGAGGCGTGTTCAAGACTACCGACGGAGGCAACACCTGGTTGCCGGCGGCCGACAAGTACTTCGGTGGCACGATCGGCGCGATCGCGGTGAGCGAGTCGAATCCGGACGTCGTCTACGTGGGCACCGGTGAGTACCCGGTCCGCGGGAACGTCTCGCACGGCGACGGCGTCTTCAAGACGGCCGACGGTGGGCGGACGTGGACCGCGCTGGGGCTCGCCGAGACCCGGCAGGTCTCCAAGGTGCAGGTGCACCCGACCAATCCGGACATCGCGTACGTCGCCGCGCTGGGCCACGCCTTCGGGCCCAACCACGAGCGGGGCATCTACAAGACCGCCGACGGCGGGAAGACCTGGACGCAGGTGCTGTTTCGGAACGACTCGACCGGAGCCTCCGACCTGGCGATGGACCCGTCCAACCCCGATGTGCTGTACGCCGCGTTCTGGCAGGTACAGCGGACACCGTGGGGACTCACGAGCGGCGGGCACGGTAGCGGCATCTTCAAGACGACGGACGGCGGCACGCACTGGATGGAGCTGACCGGCAACCCGGGATTGCCGCGCGGGCTCTGGGGCAACATCGGGCTCACGGTCTCGCGCGCCAAGCCGTCGCGCCTCTGGGCGATCATCGAGGCTGATTCGGGCGGGGTGTACCGCTCCGATGACGGCGGTGCCACGTGGAGCTGGGTGAACCGCGACCACAAGCTGCGCCAGCGGGCGTGGTACTACATGCGCATCTTCGCCGACCCGAAGGACACCAACGTGGTGTGGGCCGTGAACACCGGCCTGTACCGGTCGAAGGATGGCGGACGGACCTTCGACCGTGTTCCGAATCCGCACGGCGACGACCACGACCTGTGGATCTCCCCCAACGACCCGCAGCGCATGATCGAGTCGAACGACGGCGGCTCCAACGTGTCCACCAACGGCGGGAAGACGTGGACCGACCAGGACTACGCGACCGCGCAGTTCTACCACGTCACCACCACCAACCACTTTCCCTACCGGGTATGCGGTGCGCAGCAGGACAACTCGGGCGTGTGCGGGCCGAGCCGCTGGCCCGGCGGAATCACCCGCGCCCAGTGGTACGACGTGTCGGGCGAGTCCGGNNTGATCAGCCCCTGGCCCGACAGCCCCGACGGCCACCCGGCCTCCGAAGGTAAGTACCGCTTCCAGTGGACCGCGCCGCTGCTGCTCTCGCCGCACGACCCGAACACGCTCTACATCGGCGCCAACGTCCTGTTCAAGTCCACCAACGGCGGGCAGAGCTGGACGGCCATCTCGCCCGACCTCACCCGGCACGATCCGCGGACCCTTGGTCCCTCCGGCGGGCCGATCACGCTCGACCAGACGACGGCGGAGTACTACGCGACCATCTTCGCGCTCGCCGAATCGCCGCTGGCGCGCGGCACGATCTGGGCCGGCTCCGACGACGGGCTGATCCACCTGACGCGGGACGGCGGCCGCACCTGGAGCGACGTCACCCCGAACGATCTGCCCGCGTTCACCCGCATCTCGATCATCGAGGCATCGCACTTTGCGCCCGGCACGGCGTACGTCGCGGCCAACCGCTACCAGCTCGACGATTTCTCGCCCATCATCCTGAAGACGGCCGACTATGGCCGCACCTGGAGCCGGGTCGTGGACGGGATCCCGGCGTCCGAGTTCGTACGCGTGGTGCGCGAGGATCCGGCGAAGCGCGGGCTCCTGTTCGCGGGCACGGAACGCGGGGTGTGGGTGTCGTTCGACGACGGCGGCCGTTGGCAGCCTCTGCAGCGCAACCTGCCGATCGTCCCGGTGCACGACCTCGCCATCAAGGACGGCGACCTGATCGCCGCGACACACGGGCGCTCGTTCTGGATCCTCGACGACATCACGCCACTGGAATCATTGTCGCCCGCAGTGGTGGAGGAGGACGCACACCTCTTCCCGGTCCGCGACGCCTACCGCGTGGACTGGGGCGGCTCGGATCCCGGCTCTGACGCCCACCCGGTGGGCAAGAACCCCGCGAGCGGCGCGATCGTCCAATACTGGCTGAAGGCGCCCAACCAGGAGGTGACGCTCACCATCCTGGATTCAGCGGGCCGGGTGATCCGGCGCTTCACCAGCCGGCAGGACTCGATCGTGGCCGCGGACTCGGCCCGCGCGGCCGGCGCCCTGCGCGCCCGGAGGGACAGCCTCACCAGGGCCGGATTGGACAGCGTGCGCGCGGACAGCGTCCTTGGCGACACGACCAAGGACGGCGACAAGCCGTGGCCGCAACGGCCTCCGGCGCCGCCGCGCGTGCCCGACAAGATCGGGCTCAACCGGTTCGCATGGAACCTGCGCTATCCGGGCCCTGCGGTCTTCTGGGGCATGTCCGACATCGGGACCGACGGCCCGGTGGCGCTGCCCGGCCGCTATCGCGTGCGTCTGGAAGCCGGGGGAGAGAGCTTCGAGCAGAGCTTCCACCTTCGGCTGGATCCCCGCTCCCGGGTGAAGCCGGCCGACTTGAAGGAGCAGTTCGCCTTCCTGGAGCGGATCCGCGATACGGTGAATGCAGTGACCGCGACGGTGATCCAGTTGCGAAACGTCCGATCGCAACTGGAGGACCGCGTGCGGCCGCTCGCAGCCGACGCGCCGGCTCGCACCCAGGCGCGGAGGCTGGCGGAACGGCTATCCAGCCTCGAGGACTCGCTGTACCAGGTGCGGCTCCAGGCGGACGAGGACGCGCTGGTCTATCCCTCCCGCCCCGTGGAGCGGATCAGTGGCCTGGCGGGCGTCGTCGGCAGCATGGACGCGCGGCCGACCCGACCATCGTATGACGTGTTCCGGCTGTTCGCGCCCGACGTGCAGCGCTCACTGCTCGCGGTCGAGGAGACATTGCGCGGGAGCCTGCCCGACGTGAACGCGGCCCTGGCCGCGGCGGGCCAGCCGCCGGTCGTGCCCCAGAACGCCGAGCTGCGGCCACCGCGGCCCGTGGAGTGAGCGGATGCTCCCGAGGCTGCCGTTCGACATCCGGCGCCTGCGGTTCGCGGGGCCTCAGGTAGGTGCGGTGCTAGCCGGTTCGCCTCACGGAACGGGAGTCGCCCGGCGCTGACCCACGTTCTGCCGGCGAGGCGGGCGCTATCTTCTCTCGGCGCATGTCACTCGACACCATAGCCCTGCTCGTCGTGGTGGCCATCGTCCTGGCCGCCACGCTCCCCATCGTCGCGTATCAGGTTCGCAAGGACCGGAAGGCGAAGGCGCTGCTCGCCGAGGCGCGCACCCTGGGGAGCCACGAGACCGCCTCGCTGCACCCCTTGGTGGACGAGGGTCTCTGCATCGGCTGCGGCGAATGCGTGAAGGGCTGCCCGGAACAGGACGTCCTGACCACGATCCGCAACAAGGCGGTGGTGGCGCACGCGGTGGAATGCGTCGGCCACGGCATCTGCGAGCGGGTCTGCCCCGTCGGAGCCATCACCCTGGTGCTGGGGACGGAGAAGCGCGGCGCGGAGATCCCACGCCTCAACGAGTTCTTCGAGACCAACGTCCCGGGCATATACGTGGTCGGCGAGCTGGGTGGCATGGGGCTCATCCGCAACGCCGTCTGGCAGGCGACCCAGGCGATCCAGCATCTGGCCGAGGGCGCGCGGCGTTCATCGGGCACCGACGTCCTCATCGTGGGCGCCGGCCCCGCAGGCCTCGCCGCGGTGCTGGTGGCGCAGCAGCTGCGGCTCAGTTACCGGATCATCGAGCAGGAGACGCTGGGCGGCTCGATCCTGCACTATCCCCGCAAGAAGCTCGTGATGACGCACCCGGTTGAGCTGCCGGGTGTCGGCCAGATGCCGTTCCGGGAAGTGGAGAAGGAACCGCTGCTCGAGTTCTGGCTGCAGACGCTGGGGAAGAAGGGGATCCAGGTCGAAGAGGGCGTCCGGCTGGAGCGGGTGGAGCAGAGCGGCGACAGGTTCGTCGCTCACACCTCCAGCGGCCCGATCGCGGCTGCGCACGTGGTTCTCGCGCTGGGGCGCCGCGGCACCCCCCGCCGGCTCGAGACCCCGGGGGAGGAGCTGCCCAAGGTCGCCTACCGGCTCCTCGAGCCGGAATCCTATGATGGCCAGCGTGTCCTGGTCGTCGGAGGCGGTAGCTCGGCGCTCGAGGCCGCGATGGCCCTCGCCGAGCGGCCACGTTCGAAGGTGACGCTGTGTCACCGCCGCTCGGAATTCTCCGGGGCGCGGGCCGCGCTGGTCCAGCGGGTGCTGATGCTCGAGAAGGAAGGGATGCTCCAGATCCTGAGAGAGGCGCGCGTCACGTCCATCACGCCCGACCGCGTGCACTTCGACGTCGCCGGCCAACCGGCCGAGCGCGAGAACGACTTCGTCTTCGTGCTGGTGGGCGGGGTGCCGCCCTACGAACTCCTCAAGCAGTGCGGCGTGGACCTCGAGACCAGGTTCGGCACCCCGATTCTCCGCTCCGCCTAGCCGCTCCTCCCCGTCGGGTGGCACGAGAGACACGCCGCGGCCGTGTACGAGTAGCCGCTCCTGCCGTTGTGGCTCGAGTTGGTCTGCGCCTGCGGATGGCAGCTTCCCGACATGCAGGTGAATACCGACGGCGTCCCCGCCGTGGGATGGCACTGCGTGCAGGTCGTCCACCGGCCCTGGTGGGTGCCGCTGTAGACCGGGAAGTACAGGGCGTCATGCTGGGTGAAGGTCGCCTGCAGGCCCTGCGGGTGGCAGGAGAGGCACTGCGACGCG
>PMIK01000215.1 GCA_003157095.1 Gemmatimonadota bacterium
ACTTCCTCCTTCGCGGTCTGGCAACTGGCAACTGGCGCGCCGCCGCCTTACGTTTCCCATCCAATATGCCGCATGAAGAGCGCCAGCTCGTCCTGGACGCCGGTGCGATCGAACGCACGCTCCACCGCATGGCCCAGGACATGGTGCGGCAAACCCCCGATCCTCGCCTGCTGGTCCTGATCGGCGTTCAGCGCCGGGGCGTCGAGCTTGCGGCCCGGCTCGCCGCCGCCGTCGCCGCCGTGGCCCACGTGGACGTCCCGCGCGGGTCGCTCGACATCACGCTGTACCGCGACGACCTCGAGGTGGTGGGGCCACGGCCGCTGATCGGGCCCACGTCGCTGCCGGTCGCGCTGGACGGGCGGCACGCGTGGATCGTGGACGACGTGCTCCAGAGCGGCCGCACTGTGCGCGCGGCCCTGGATCAGCTGGCGGACTTCGGCCGGCCAGCGCGCATCGGGTTGGCGGTGCTGGTGGATCGCGGTGGGCGGGAGCTGCCGATCCAGGCCGACGTCGTGGGCGAGCGCATCACCACTTCGCCGGGAGACCGGGTGGACGTGTTCGTCCGGGAGCTGGACGGGCGCGACGCGGTGGAAGTCGCCCGCGCAGCGGGAGCGGGGCGGGGAGGGGCGGCGTGAACCGCGGCCAGCTGGGCAAGGACCTGCTGGGCCTCGAGCACCTTTCGGCCGACGACCTGCGGCTGATCCTCGATACCGCGGAGCCGTTCAAGGAGATCTCGGAGCGCGCGATCAAGAAGGTGCCGGTGCTGCGGGGCAAGACGATCGTCAACCTGTTCTTCGAGCCCTCGACCCGTACCCGCATCTCTTTCGAGTTCGCGGAGAAGCGCCTCTCGGCGGACACGGTGAACGTGACCACCGTCGGCTCGTCGGTCGTCAAGGGCGAGACGCTGGTGGATACGGCGCGCAACCTCGAGGCGATGCGCATTGACATGGTGGTGATGCGCCACGGCGCCAGCGGGGCCGCGAAGTTCCTGGCCGACCGCATCGAGTCGACCGTGATCAACGCCGGCGACGGGAAGCACGAGCATCCGACGCAGGGCCTGCTCGACCTGCTGACGATCCGGGACCACCGGCCGATCGCCGGCACCCGGGTCTGCATCGTGGGCGACGTGCTGCATTCGCGGGTGGCGCGCTCCAACATCTGGGGCCTGCTCAAGCTCGGCGCCGAAGTCGCGGTGTGCGGGCCGCAGACGCTGCTGCC
The DNA here is from genome assembly GCA_003157095.1 of Gemmatimonadota bacterium. GTDB lineage: Bacteria > Gemmatimonadota > Gemmatimonadetes > Gemmatimonadales > JACORV01 > Fen-1245. The sequence goes on from PMIK01000215.1 coordinate 1,219, forward strand.
GCTCGGGATCGGGGAGCTGGGAGTTCGGGTGTTCCGGCGGATCGAGGAGGCGATCGAGTGGGCCGACGTGCTGAACGTGCTGCGGCTCCAGCTCGAGCGGATGCAGGGGGGCTACGTGCCCTCCACCCGTGAGTACTACCGGGTGTTCGGCGTGACGCTGGAGCGGCTGGAGCGCTCGCCGCGCGAGCTGTTGATCCTGCACCCCGGGCCGATGAATCGCGGGGTGGAGATAGACTCGCGGGTAGCCGACGGCCCGCACTCGGTGATCCTCAACCAGGTGACCAACGGCGTGGCGGTGCGGATGGCGGTGCTGTACCTGCTGGCGGGAGGGAAGCCGGAGTTGGCCGAGAGCGCGAAGGGGGCGCCGGAGCGGTGAGGCCGATCCTGATCCGGGGCGGCCGGGTGATTGACCCGGCGAGCAACTTCGACGGGACGGCCGACGTGCTGCTGCTCGACGGCAAGGTCACGGCGGTGGGCGTGAACCTCGCGCGCGAGGGCGCGGAGGTGCTCGACGCGGCGGGGTGCGTGGTGGCTCCGGGCTTCGTGGACCTGCACGTGCACCTGCGGGAGCCCGGGCGCGAGGACGTGGAGACCATCGCCACGGGGGCGCGGGCCGCGGCGGCCGGCGGCTTCACCTCGGTGTGCGCGATGCCGAACACCGACCCGGTCACCGACAACCAGGCGGCCGTGGGCTTCATCGTCAGCCAGGCGCGGCGCGCCGGCACCGCGCGCGTCTACCCGATCGGCGCGGTCTCGCTCGGCCAGAGGGGCGAACAGCTGGCGGAGTTCGGCGAGCTGGTGGGCGCGGGCGCGGTGGCGGTCTCCGACGACGGCCGACCGGTCGCGACGGCGCACCTGATGCGCACGGCGCTCGAGTACGCAATGAGCTTCGGCATCCCGGTGATTGACCACTGCGAGGACGTGTCGCTTTCGGCCGGCGGCGCTATGCACGAGGGGCTCGTCTCCACGCGGCTCGGCCTCAAGGGCATCCCGCGCTCCGCGGAAGACGTGATCGTGGCGCGGGACATCCAGCTCGCGGAGCTGACCGGGGGCCACGCCCACCTGGCGCACTGCTCGACCGCCGGCGCGGTGGCGATGATCCGCGCGGCCAAGGCGCGGGGCGTGCGGGTGACGGCGGAGGTGACGCCGCACCATCTGGCGTTGACCGACGCGGCCTGCGCGGCGTACGACACCCACGCCAAGATGAACCCGCCGCTCCGGGAGTCGCGCGACGTGGTGGCGCTGCGCGAGGGGCTCGCCGACGGCACGATTGACTGCATCGCGACGGACCACGCGCCCCACCACTACGACGCCAAGGAGCAGGAGTTCGACAACGCGCCCTTCGGGGTCGTGGGACTGGAGACGGCGCTCGGCGTCGTGATGACGGAGCTGGTGGACGGCAAAGTGCTGGACCTGTCCGCGCTGGTGCGGTGCCTCGCGACCCGGCCCGCGGAAATCGCGCACCTCACGGCGGGCACGCTGGCGCCGGGCGCCCCGGCCGACGTGGTGGTGTTCGACCCTGCGGCGCAGTGGACGGTGGAGCCGGCGGGGTTCTTTTCGAAGAGCCGGAACACGCCGTTCGCGGGCCGCAGGCTGCGCTCGCGGGTGCGGTGGACGATCGTGGGCGGGGCGGTGGTGCACCGCCTCGGCGACCGCCCGGACGGGAAGTGAATCGTCTCGCCATCGCCCGCACGGTGTGCCGGGCGGGGCGCCGGCTGGCGGAGCGGGGATTGATCGCGGGCACCGACGGCAACATCGCGGCGCGCTGCGGCGCAGACCGCGTGCTGGTGACGCCGGCCGGCCGCGACAAGGGTGAGTTGGAGCCGGGCGATCTGGTCGAGGTGGACCTGGCGGGGCGGGTGGTGCGGGGGCCGGCCCGCCCGTCGTCCGAGCTGGACATGCACCTCGTCATCTTCGCCCAGCGCCCGGACGTGGCCGCGGTGGTCCACGCGCACCCGCCGGTGGCGACCGGGTTCGCTGTGGCGGGGAAGATGCTGGGCGACGGATCGCTGGCGGAGGTGGTGACGCAGTTCGGCATGGTGCCAATCGTGCCCTACGGGGCGCCCGGCACGCGGGAGTTGGGCGAGCGCGTGCGGCCCTTCGCGAGGGAACACGACGCGCTGCTCCTGGCGAATCACGGGGCGGTGACGCTCGGCCCGACGGTGGAGGCGGCGTGCTACCGGATGGAGAGTCTGGAGCAGAGCGCGCGTATCTTGCTGGTGGCGCGGTTGCTGGGGGGAGCCCGGCCGCTGTCGCCGGAGGAGATCGCGCGACTCGTCGCGCCGCGGAGGAAGTCATGACGCGCAAGAGCACCAAGAGCCAGTCGGTCGTCGAGCGACTGCTGGAGCAGCAACGCCAGTACCACGACTGGCTCGAGCGACTCCACAAGGAGGCCGCGGGATCCGCGCCGTCGCACGTGGCGCAACGCGTGGCGGCCGACTACGCCGCCCGCCTGGACGACGTGACCCGGGAGCTGACCGGGCATGAGGACGGGGTCCGCGAGGCGCTGGCCGACGCGGAGGCGCGCTCCGAGGGGCTCACCAAGCAGCAAACGGAGCGGAACGACGAGCTGGCGGAGGCGCGGCTGCGGCGCCAGGTCGGCGAGTTCGACGAGGCGCAGTACGAGGAGATCGCGAGCCGCTGCAAGAGCGCGATGAGCGAGTTGACCAAGGAGCTGCTCACCGTCGAGCGCGACATTGACCGCTACGAGGAAACCCTCGCCGCGATCAAGGGCCTGGCCGCGAAGCCGGCGGAGCCCGAGGCGCCGCCGGAACCGCTGCCGCCCGCGTCTGCGCCGAGCGAGGCGAAGGGGCTCCCGGCCGAGCCGAGCCGGGCCGGGACGGCGCAGCCGGAGCTGGACCTCGACGAGCTGGCGTTCCTGCGCTCGCTGACCGAGCGGGGCGCGGCGCCGAAGGCCGAGGGTGCCCACGGCGAGCCCCGCAAGGCGGGGGCCGTCAGGCCGGAGCCGGCGAAGGCGGAGCCGCCCAGGCCCGAGCCGGCGGTCGAGGTGCGGAAGGTGGAGCGGCCCCAGCCGCCGCCCGCGCCTGCCGCCGTGGCGGGCCCGAAAGAACGCCGGCCCCCGGAGAGCCGGGAGCCGGAAGGCGGAACGAAGACGCTGGTGTGCACCGAGTGCGGGACGAAGAATCTCCCGTCGGAGTGGTACTGCGAGAAGTGCGGCGCCGAGCTGGCGCCCTACTAGCCTTGCTGCTTCGCCAGGAGCCGGGCGAGCCGCGACTTCTTGCGCGCCGCCGCGTTGGGATGGATCTGGCCCTTGGTGGCGCCCCGGTCCAGCGCACGCGTGGCCGCCTTGACCGTTTCGGCCGTCGGGGTGGAACGGGCCTTCTTCACCGCGGTCTTGATGGCGGAGCGCTGCGCGCGGTTCAGGACCGTGTGGGTGCGGGTCTGCCGCATCTTCTTCTTCGATGACTTGAGCTTCGGCACGACGTGTCTCCGGTGAGCTGACCACTGCCGTTGGCGAGCGCGAAGAGTAGTTGCGCCGGCGCGGCCAGTCAAGCGAAGTGCGCGTTTTGACAAGGGTTTCCGGGCGCGTTAGGTTGCCCGCTCCCGCAACCGCCGAGACGCCCGACCGCCGGTGATAGACTTCCTTCTGCTCCTGCCCGTGCTGCTGTTCTCCGTCGTCGCCCACGAGTATGCGCACGCCTGGACGGCGTTCCGCCAGGGCGACCCGACGGCGTACATGCTGGGCCGGCTCACCCTGAATCCGCTGCCGCACATTGACCCGATGATGAGCGTGGTGTTCCCGGCGATGCTGTTCTGGCTCTCCAGCCTCGCGGGCCACCCGTTCACCTTCGGCGCTGCCAAGCCGGTGCCCGTCAATCCGCGCAACTACCGGAACTACCGGCGCGGCGACCTCATCGTCTCGTCGGCGGGGATCGTCACCAACCTGATCCTGGCGCCGGTGTGCGCGCTGCTGTTCGTTGGGCTCGGGCTTGCGGGCGACGCGGTTCCCGCCGCGTCCGGCGTGCTCGGCACCCTCCAGCGGATGATGGTCTTCGGGATCCTGCTCAACTATATCCTGGCGGTCTTCAACCTCGTTCCGCTCCCGCCCCTCGACGGCTCGCACCTCTTCTACCATCTGCTGCCGCCGGCGCTGGGCGCGCGCTACCGCGCCGTGGGGCGGTTCGGTTTTCTGCTGCTGCTGGTGACGTTCATGGTGCCCGGTCTGTCGGGGGTGTGGAACGTGCTGCTCTGGCCGGCGGAACAGGCGAGCACGCTCACGCTCTCATTGGTCGGCAATTTCGCGCTGGCGGGCGTGATCCGGTGACCGTGGCGGAAGGGCGGGCCGCGAGCGTGCCGGCGGGCGGCGCGGGATTGGCAGGCAGCGCCGGGACCGCCGGCGAGCCGGCCCGCGAGGGCGGCTTCGTCGTCAATCTCGAGCGCTACTCGGGGCCGCTCGATCTCCTGCTCGCGCTGATCCGGCGCGAGGAAATTGACATCTGGGACATCCCGATCGCGCGGATCGCCGACCAGTTCCTGCAGGTGATCCACGTGCTGGGGCTCGACGAGGCGGCGGAGTACCTGGAGATGGCGGCGCGACTGCTGCGGATCAAGGCGCAGATGCTACTGCCGCGCCGCGGCGACGAGGAGCCGTGGGAGGATCCGCGCCACGAGCTGGTTCGGCGGCTGCTGGAGTACCAGCAGATCCGCGAGATCACCGACTGGCTCGCGGCCGCGGCGCGCCGCCGGGCGGAGCACTACACCCGCGGCTGGATCCCGGTGCCGCCCGACCTGCCGCTGCCGCCTCCGGAGCTCGACCTCACCGAGCTGGTCGAGGCGGTGGAGCGCGTGCTGGCGATGATGCCCGACCCGGTGATGTTCCGGGTGATGCCGCGGCCGCTCAACGTGGAGGGCGCCACGCGGCGCGTGATGGACCTGCTCGCGGAGCGGGAAAGTTTCGGGTGGCGCGAGCTGCTGGGCGCGCGGCCCACGATCGTGGACATCCTGTCGTCTCTGGTTGCCCTGCTGGAGCTGGCGCGAGGGGGCACCCTCACCCTTGCGCAGCGCAAGGCCTTCACTCCATTCGATGTGTCCCGTGGACCAACGTACCAGGCTGCTTGAGGCGGCCCTGTTCGCCGCGCCGCGCCCGCTCGCCCTCGACGAGTTGGCGGTCTTGGACGCGGACGCCACCGAGGACGACTGGCGCCGCGCCCTGGGCGAGCTGCGCGACCACTACGAGGCCGAAGGCCACGGCGTGGAGCTGGGCGAGGTGGCGGGCGGGTGGCAGATCACCACGCTGCCGATCTTCGCCGAGGCCATTGAGCGAGCCGCGTTCGCGGCGCGGCCGGCCAAGCTCTCCGCCGCCGCGCTCGAGGTGCTGGCGATCGTGGCGTACCGGCAGCCGGTGGGCCGCGCGGAGATCGAGGACATCCGCGGCGTGTCGTGCGGCGGAGTGCTGCGGATGCTCCAGGAACGCGGCCTGCTCGACGTCGCCGGCCGGTCGGAGGGACTGGGCCGGCCGATTCTCTACGCCACGACGCCGCTGTTCCTCGAGCTGGTCGGGCTCCCCGAGCTGTCGGACCTGCCGCGGACCGACGAGCTGGCCGTGGCGTTGCGACCGCCGCAGTCCCCGGAGCCGTGACCACCTTCCGCCTCGCGCGCTTCCTGGCGCGGGCGGGAGTCGCGTCGCGCCGCGGCGCGGCGGAGCTGGTCGCGGCGGGCCGGGTGGCCATCAACGGCGCCCCGCCGCGCGGGCCCGGTGACCCCGTGGATCCCGCCACGGACCGGGTCACGCTCGATGGCCGGACGCTGGCCATGGCGGAGACGGTCTGGCTCGCCTTCCACAAGCCCCCCGGCTACGTCACCTCCAGGTGCGGAACGCCNNGCGGTGGGCCGGCTCGACGTGTATTCCGAGGGCCTGCTGCTGTGCACGACCGACGGGGACGCGGCCAACCGGCTGATGCATCCCCGGTGGCAGGTGCCGCGCACCTACCGGGTCGAGGTTACGGGGCGCCTGGGGCGGGACGCCAAGTCGGCGCTGGCACACGGTGTGCCCGTCGGCGATGACGTGCCGGCGCGGCCGTCCGAGTGGCGGTTCCGTCCCACCGCGCGCGGCGGCGTGCTGGAGCTGGTGCTCCGCGAGGGCCGCACGCGCGTCGTCCGGCGGCTGACCGAAGCGCTGGGGCTGGGTGTGCGGAGCCTGGTGAGGACGCAGTACGGGCCGGTGGCGCTCGGTGCGCTCGAGCGCGGGCAGTCGCGCCGGCTGGGCGCGCGGGAGACGGCCGCCGTATACGCCGCGATCGGGCTCCCGCAACCACCTTCACTTTCTCGATAGGCCATCGCTCGTATGGAGCTTCAAGACACCACCATCATGATCCTCGGCGGCAGCGGGCTCGTCGGCCACGCGGTCGCGCGCCGGATGCTGGAACGCCGCCCCAAGGCGATCGTCATCGTCGCGCTCACCGAGCGCGAGACCGCGCAGGCCTCCGCGGCGCTCGCGCCACATGCGGGCGCCACCGCGATCGTCACTGAGTACGGCAACGTCTACCTGCCGGCGACGTTGGCGCGCGCCGACCGGGCGCACCTCACCGACTCGGCGGAGAACCGGCGGCTGCTGATTGACGACCTGTACGGCGATCTGTCGGAGGAGACGATCGCGCGCAGCCACCTCGTGCAGCTGTTGAGCCGCTACCGGCCCGCCGCGGTGGTGGACTGCATCAACACGGCGACCGCATTCGCCTACCAGGACGTCTACCGCTCGGCCCGCTCGCTGCACGCGCTGGCGACCAGGGGCGCGGCGGACCTGGCCGCGGTCGAGAAGCACCTGCTGACCGAGCCGATGCCGCAGCTCACCCGGCACATCCAGATCCTGGTGGAGGGGATGCGCCGCGCGGGCACGCGGGCGTACCTCAAGATCGGCACCAGCGGCACGGGCGGGATGGGGTTCAACATCCCCTACACGCACTCCGAGGAGCGGCCGAGCCGCACGCTGATGACCAAGTCGGCGGTGGCGGGCGCGCACACGCTGCTGCTGTTCCTGCTGGGGCGCACGCCGGACGCGCCGGCGACGCTGGAGATCAAGCCGACGGCGGCCATCGGGTGGCGCGAGATCGCCTGCGGCCCGGTGCGGCGCGCGGGGACGCCGATCCCGCTCTACGACTGCCCGAAGCCGATGCCGCTGGCGCAGGCGTTCGGCGACGGCGCGGGCGGATGGGTGTCGCTGGGCAAGCCGCTCGAGTCGGCCTACATAGATATGGGCGAGAACGGGCTGTTCTCGCTCGAGGAGTTCGCGACCATCACGGCGCTGGGGCAGATGGAGTTCATCACGCCGGAGGAAGTCGCCGACCACGTGGTGATGGAGCTGGAGGGTCGGCCGACCGGGCGCGACATCATCGGGGCGCTCGACAGTGCGACCGCCGGGCCCACGTACCGGGCCGGCATCCTGCGCGAGGCCGCGCTGGAGCGGCTGGCCGACCTCACCGCGGAGCACCACGTGCCGTCGGTGGCGTTCGAGATGCTGGGCCCCCCGCGCCTCAGCAAGCTGCTGTTCGAGGCGCACATCCTGGCGCAGCTCACGCCGAGCGTCGCGCAGCTGGCGGCGTCCGACGCCACGCAGCTGGGGCGCGAGGCGCAGGCGCTGGTGGATCACGACGCGGGGCTCCGCGCCGAGATCGTGTCGGTCGGGATCCCCATCCTCTGCCAGGACGGGAAGACGATGTACCGCGGGGCCACCGTGGTGGTGCCGCCGGCCCAGGGCGACGCGCTCGCGGCGGCGCCGCGTGGCTGGGTGGATCTACGGCCGGCCAACGCCGCGCTGTGGATCGAGCGGGCGAAGAAGATCGTGGTGCAGGCGGAGGAGCGGCGGGCCCGGCGCGCCGGCTCGGGGAGCGACGAGGAGTGGTTCGGCGTCAATCCCGTCGAGCCCATCGCCCCGTGGCGGCTGGCGACCTGGATCTTCCGGCACGAGGACAAGGGCGAGCGCATCAAGCGCTGAGCGATGGACACCCAAGCGATGGAGCCGGTTTTCGCCGAGGTGGGGTCGCAGCGCCGTGCCCGTTCCGGCCGCGTGAGGGGAGAGCGGACCTGATGGCTCCCCGCCGCATCGCGATCCTCTCCGACGTCGTCGCCAACCGCATCGCGGCCGGCGAGGTGGTCGAGCGCCCCGCCTCGGTCGTGAAGGAGCTGCTGGAGAACGCGCT
>PMIK01000042.1 GCA_003157095.1 Gemmatimonadota bacterium
GATGAACGCCAAGGAAGTGGTGCGCGAAGTCAGCCACCAGATTGACGTGACGCTGCAGACGCAGGAGAAGAAGGAAGAGCCGCCGCCGCCCAAGCAGGAGCTGGCGTCGGTGGTGGCCCCGCCCAAGGGGTTTCAGACGCTGTCGATGCCCACCAACATCCCGATCAACATCCCGGCGCCGTCGGCGAACACGAGCTTCAACGCCGCCGATTTCTCCGGCGTCGGCGTCGAGGGTGGGGTGGCGCGGGGCATCACGACGGGCCCGGTGGTGCGGACCGACCAGCCGTACCTGGAGTCGGTGGTGGAGGAGCGGCCGGAGCTGATCAGCCATCCGCCGGTGCACTATCCGGAGATCCTGAAGCAGGCCGGCATTGACGGCCACGTGGTGGTCGAGGCGATCATCGACACCACGGGCCATGCGGAACGCGGATCGATCAAGATTCTGTCGACCACGAACCAGCTGTTCGAGCAGCCGTCGCGGGAAGTGGTGGCGGCGTCGGTGTACCGGCCGGGCAAGATCTCCGGCCGCGCCGTGCGGGTTCGTGTCCAGGTGCCGTTGAACTACGCGGTGACCAAAGGCGGGTTGGGTGGTCCATAACTTCATCGGCCGCGCCGCTGAGGCGCGGATCGCGCTCACTGGACTCGGAGGGCCAAGGTAATGCAGCATCTCTCGTTGCTCGAACTGTGGAACTCGATGAGCTGGTTTCCACGGGGCATCGTGTTCGTCATGGTGATCATGTCGGTGTGGTCACTGGGCATCGCGATGAACAAGTGGTGGACAATCCGGAAGGCGCAGAAGGAGACGCGCAAATTCGCCCCTGAATTCTCGCGCTTCCTGCAGGAAGAGCAGATGGACGGTGCGATCGCGCTCGCGGTGAAGTACAAGAAGAGCCATGTGGCGCGCACGCTGGTCGGGGCGCTCGAGGAGATCAAGCCGCTGCTGACCGACGGCCAGATCACCGTGGCCGATATCAACTCGGCGGAGCGGGCCATCGAGCGGAACATGATGATCATCCAGGCCGAGCTGAAGCGCGGCATGGGCATTCTGGCCACGGTTGGCGCGACAGCGCCGTTCGTGGGGCTGCTCGGTACGACGCTGGGCATCGTGAACGCCTTCACCGGCATGGCGGCGGGCGGCGGGTCCGGTGGACTGGCGGCGGTGGCGGGCGGCATCGCCGAGGCGCTGATCACCACGGCGTTTGGCTTGATGGTCGCCATCCCGGCGGTGTGGCTGTTCAACTACTTCCAGACCAAGATCGAGTTCCTGATCGTCGAAATGACGTACACCAGCAAGGAACTCATTGACTACCTGATCAAGGGTGTGGGGCACGAGTTCGGCCGTTCGACGTTCACGAAGGACTTCCCGGCAAAGGTGNNGCTGCTGATCATTTTCATGATCACGGCGCCGTTGATCGCTGCGGGTTTCTACGCGACGATGCCCGATGGCGTGAATCTCATCAAGTCGGAAGAGAAGCCCGACGACGTCGTCCTCGGGATCGACCGTGATGGCAAGTATTTCGTCAACACGCATCCGCGCACGTCGTCGGACGCGCAGTTGGAGTTGACCAGCATCTATGCCAACCGCACCAAGGACAAGATTCTGTTCCTCAAGGCCGACAAGAGCCTCAAGATGTCGGTGATCCAGGATGCCATTGCCATGGCGCGCAAGGCGGGTGTGGCGGTCGTATCGGCGATCACCGACCAGAGGCCCGGATCGGAGCCGCTGGTGTCCGCCGATCGGCCCAAGGCGGGAGGGAACTAGCCATGGCCATGGCGGCCGGAAGCGGCGCAAGCAACATGACCTCCAACATCAACATCACGCCGCTGATTGACGTGCTGCTGGTGCTGCTCGTGATCTTCATGATCACGCTGCCGATGGCGCGGAAGGCGCTCGACATCCAGGTGCCGCGCGAGGAGAAGAGCAAGGCGCCGGCCTCGAACCAGATCATCCTGGAGATCAAGCAGGACGGTTCGATGGCGATCAACACCCAGCCGGTGGATTCGGCCGGGCTGGCGCAGCGGCTGTACGAGATCTACAACATTCGGCCCGACAAGCTGCTGTTCATCAAGGCGGACGACTCGCGGCCGTACTCGCAGGTGATCATGGTGATTGACGTCGCGCGGGGCGCCGGCGTGCAGGTGTTCGGGCTCGCGCCGGGGAACGCGCAGACCCCGCCGGCGGCGGGAGGCTCGTAACTACCGCAGCCTTGGGCGGTGGAACATCGGCGGCTCGCAGGCGTAGGGACGGAGACGATGCCTAGCGAGCGCTGGGCGATGCGACCAGTACCGCTCGCCACACCATTCGGCCGGCTGGCTCATGAGCGCGGAGGTATCCGCGGCGTGATCCTGTCGGCCGCGGTGCATCTGGCGGCGGTCCTGTTCCTGCTGTGGACCGGGACCCAGCTCATGGTGGCCGACCGGGAGCCGGGATCGGGGCGCGGCCGCGGCGGCGGGGGTGGCGGGAACCGCACCCTGGTGCTGTTCGTGCCGCCGGCGCCGGCCGCGGCCGCTCCGGCGCCTCCGGCCCCGGCGATCGTGATGCCCGAGCAACTGGCCGTTGTGATCCCGCAAGTGCAGCCCGACACGACGCACCGGGCGCCGGCCCCGGCCCAGCCGGCCGCGGCAGGCCAGGGGCCGGGCGAGGGCCCCGGTAAGGGGGCGGGCGCCGGGCCGGGCACCGGGACCGGCAGCGGCGGAGGCTCCGGATCGGGCGTCGGGCCGGGCACCGGCCCGGACTCG
>PMIK01000168.1 GCA_003157095.1 Gemmatimonadota bacterium
CGAAGCTCTACGGCGGCGACGTCACCCGCAAGCAGAAGCTGCTGAAGAAGCAGAAGGCGGGGAAGAAGCGGATGAAGCAGATCGGGACGGTGGAGATTCCCCAGGAGGCGTTCCTCGCCGTGCTGAAGGTCGAGTGAGCGCCGCGCCGGGGCGCACCGGCGGAGCGGCGGCGAGCGCGGCGAGTCCGGCGGCTGCACCCTCGCGCCCCAGCGGCAGCCGCTCGCCGGGCCGGGGCCTGGTCATCCAGACCGCATTCTTCGGCGACGTGGTGCTCACCACACCGCTGATCCGCCGGGCCGCGGAGCGCCACGGCGCGCCCGTGGACGTGGTGCTGCTGCCTGCCGCGATGCCGGTGCTGCAGAACAACCCGTGCATCAAGGATCGCATTCCGTTCGACAAGCACGGCAAGGACGGGGGCGTCGCAGGATTCGTGCGCCTGGTGCGTCTGCTCAGGCGGCGGCGGTACGCCGTCGCCTACCTGGCGCAGTCCAGCATCCGCTCGGCGGCGCTGGCGTTCGCGGCCCGCATTCCCCGGCGGATCGGTTTCCGCGGGGCGGCGGGCGCGTTCCTCTACACCCACGCGGTGACGCCGCGCGGCGAGCCGCACCAGGTCGAGCGGTTGCTCGCCCTCGCCGACGGTGCGCCAGACCGACGCGAGCCGGAGATCTTCCCGGGGCCCGAGGAGCGCGCCGCGGTGGACGCGCTGCTGAAAGAAGCCGGGATCCACAGCGAGTTCGTGGTGCTGGCGCCCGGATCGCAGTGGGGCTCCAAGCGCTGGCCGTACTTCCCCGAGCTCGCCCGGGTCCTGGCCCCGGAGAGCCCGCTGGCTTTGGTCGGCGGACCGGGCGACCGGGCCGACGCGCGACAGATCCGAACCGCCCTCGGCTCCGGCACGCCCGTGGCCGACGCCACCGGCGTGCTGTCCATCCTCGCCGCCGGCGAGTTGATCCGCCGCGCCCGCGTGCTCGTGTCGAACGATTCCGCCCCCGTGCACCTCGCCTCGGCGGTGGGCACCGCCACGGTCGAGATCTACGGCCCGACGGCGCCGGTGTTCGGCTTCGCGGCACGCGCACCCTGGTCGCGGATCGTCGAGCCCGGTCGGCTGGAGTGCCGGCCGTGCTCCCATCACGGTCCGCCCGCCTGCCCGCTCGGCCACCACAAGTGCATGCGCGAGATCCCCATCGGCCGCGTGCTGGCCGAGGTGCGCACGCTGCTTCAGATTGTCCCCAAACGTTACGGAGTCTGAGCGATGCGGTACCTGGTCGGCGTGGACATCGGCGGGACGAACATCGTGGTCGGCACGGTGGCGGAGGACGGCTCCGCCGTCCATGGCGTGCGCTCGGCGCCGACGCTTCCCGAGGAGGGGCCCGAGGCGGTGCTGGGCCGGATCGCCCGCCTCGTCCAAGCCTCCATCGCCGAGACGGAGAAGACGGCGGGCATCGCGCGCGAACGCGTGGTGGGAGTGGGCATCGGCTCTCCCGGCCCGCTCGACCGCGACCGGGGCGTCGTGCTGCTCACCCCGAACCTCGGTTGGCGCGAGTTGCCGCTCCGGGACCTGGTGAGCGAGGCGGTCGGCCTCCCCGCCTCGCTCGACAACGACGCCAACTGCGCCATCTACGGCGAGTGGTGGGTGGGGGCGGCGCGCGGCTCGCAGTACGTGGTGGGGCTCACGATCGGGACCGGCATCGGCGGCGGGATCGTCATCGGCGGCAAGATCTACTACGGCACGTCGGGCGTCGCCGGCGAGATCGGGCACACCACCATTGATTCCACGGGTCGGCGCTGCAAGTGCGGCAACTACGGGTGCCTCGAAGCGTACGCCTCGGGCCCGGCCATCGCGGCGCGCGCCATCGAGGGGATCGAGACGGGTGCCGAGACCCGGCTGCCGGGCATGGTGAGCGGCGAACTGTCCAAGATCACGGCGCAGACCGTCTACGAGGCGGCCAAGGCCAACGACGAGTACGCGCTCGAGATCGTCCGCGACACCGCGAAATTCCTCGGCGCTGGCGTCGCCAACCTCGTCAACATCTTCAACCCGGACACGGTGGTCATCGTCGGCGGCGTGACCACGGCCGGCGACCAGCTGTTCGTGCCCTTGAGGGGCGAGGTCAAGCGCCGGGCGTTCAAGCCGGCGGTGGATCGCTGCAGCATCGTCCCGGGCGAGCTGCCCGGCACCGCCGGCGTGGTGGGTGCCGTGGCCACGTTCAAGAACCAGGTGTGGGGGGAAGTCTGAAGCAGCTCGGCGTGCTCGGCACGATGATCTGGGACACCATCGTCGGCCGGGACCCCGTCACGACGCCCTTCGAGGAATGGGGCGGCATCAGCTACGCCCTCGCCGCCCTCGACGCGTCCCTCCCCGCCGACTGGCGGATCGTGCCCCTCGTGAAGGTGGGGCGCGACCTCGCCGAGAGCGCGCACGCCTTTCTGCGCAGCCTGCCAAGCGCGCGCGGCACGAGGTTCGTCGAGGTGCCTGCCGCCAATCCAAGGGTCCGCCTCAACTACCAGGACCGGGAGCGGCGCTGCGAGGGGCTCCAGGGCGGGGTCCCGCCGTGGAGCTGGGCCGAGCTGGGCCCGATGATCCTGGACCTCGATGCGTTGTACGTGAACTTCATCACCGGCTTCGAGTGCGACCTCGCCACGGCGCAGGCGCTGCGGCAGGCGTTCCGCCGGCCGCTGTACGGGGATCTCCACAGCCTGGCGCTCGGCATTCGCCCCGACGGCCTGCGCCACCTCCGGCCCATTGACGAGCCGCTGGCGTGGCTCGCCTGCTTCGACGTCGCGCAGGTCAACGAGGACGAGATGCTCCAGATGGGAAACACGCCGCTGGAGCTTGCGGCGCAGGCCGTCGCCCGCGGCGTGCGGGCGGTGTGCGTGACCCTCGGGGAGCGCGGCGCCGTCTACGTCGCGGCGCCCGGTTTCGACGGTTTCGCGCCCGGGCACGCGCCGGCCCTGGTCACTGCCCCGCAGGTCCTCCGGACCGCGCGGATCGAGGCGGAGGGCGATCCAGTGAGCGGCGATCCCACGGGTTGCGGCGACGTGTTCGGCTCGACGCTGTTCGCGCGCCTCCTGGCGGGCGACCCGCTCGAGCCTGCGATCCGCGAAGCCAACCGAATGGCGCGGCGCAACGTGTCGCACCGCGGCGCCACCGGGCTGCGACACCACCTCCGGGGCGCCCTCGCGGGCACGGGGCCGGCGTGACAGCCGTCGTCGAGGTCCCCCAGTCGTTCGACGACCGCTCGTTCGAGCAGTTCGCCTCCGGGTGCGCCGCCATCCGCGAAAGCGGCCGGGTGCTGATTGACGCGCACGCCACCGAGTGGGCGTCGCCGTTCGGGCTGGTGAGCCTGCTGTGCGCCGGCCAGGCGCTCGGTGAGCGGCTCGGAACCCGGCCGCTGCTCACGGTGCCATCCGACAAGGACGTCACCCACTACTGGGCGCGGGCCGGCTTTTTCGTGGAGGCCGAGGCACTGTTCGAGATCCACGGCGCCGTCCCGAAGCTGCGGCAGCCGCCGGAGAGCACCGTGTTGCTGGAGGTGACGCCGGTGCGGGTCGCCGCCGACGTCCACAAGGTGGTGGACCGCATTCAGGATCGCGCGAGTGCGATCCTGACCTCGGAGCTGGGGCTGGAGCCGAGGGCGACCATCGGTTTCGGTATGGCGCTTTCCGAAGCTTGTCAAAATATTGTGGAGCACGCGGGCACCGGCGGATGGGTCGCGGTGCAGGCGTATACGTGGCGGCGCCGTCTCGGCAGGCGCGTGGTGGTGATCGCGGTGGCCGACGCGGGCGTGGGGTTCCGGCACAGCCTCGAGCCGACGCAGGCTCGGCGCTTCGGCGAGCGCTGGGGCGACGGCCCCGCGCTCGAGGCGGCCCTGATCCAGGGCGTGAGCCGGTTCCGCGACCCGGGCCGCGGCCAGGGGTTCCGGGGCATCCGCAAGTTCCTGGACCATTGGGAGGGGAAGATCACCATCAGGAGCGGGACGGCGCGCATCGCCATGATCAGGCCCTGGGACGAGGACGTGCCCCTCCGGGAAGGCCTCGCGGCGTTTCCGGGCGCGCAGCTGCAGCTGGTCATTCCGGCCGCCGAGCGGGAGGCGCTGTGATCACCGAGATTGACGTCCGGGCGGTGCTCTCCCGCAGCGTGTGCGAGTTCCACAGCGATCTCGTCACGCGCTCGACCGGTCGCGCGGTGCGCAGCGGCATCGAGGCCCACCTCCTGGAGCATCCCGACATCACGGTGGTGGTGCTCGACTTCTCGGCGGTCCGCGTGCTCGACTGCTCGTGCGCCGACGAGATCATCGCCCAGCTGCTGCTCAGGAGCCGGCCCGGCGCCGCCACGGGGCGTGGCACCTACTTCCTCGTCCGCGGCCTGGACGAGGTCCACGCTGACCAGATTGACGAGGTGCTGCGGCGCCACGGTCTCGCCCTGGCAGCGGAGGAGCGCGGCGGTGCCAAGCGGCTGCTCGGGTGGACCACCGACCCGATGCGCACCGCCTTTGACTGCGTCGCCAGCCACGGTTCGGCCCTGCCCGAGGAACTGGCCGCCGAGCTGTCCTGGCCGCTCGACGAGGCGCGCCACGCCCTCGAAGAGCTGGCCGGCTATCGGCTGGTGATGCGCGCCGACGCGCACTACCTCCCCCTCACGGCCGCCTAGCGCCGGATGCCGCACCGCACCTCGGGCCGGTCCACTCTCGCGATCCACGGGGACCAGACGGCGCGCGCCGTGCGCGAGCCGGTGTCTCCGCCCATCTACCAGTCGAGCACCTTCGTCAGCCCGTTCGGCGCGCAGGACGAGGTGCTGTACACCCGCTACGGCAACAACCCGAACCAACTCCGGGTGGCCGAGCGCCTGGCGCGGCTCGAGGGCGCGGAGGCGGCGATCTTCGTGGCCAGCGGGATGGGTGCGACGGCGCTGGCGCATCTCGCGGTCCTCAACCCCGGCGACCACCTGCTCTCCAGCGATTGGATCTACGGCGGCACCCGGCGGCTGTTCCGGGAGGAGTTCGCGCGGTTCGGAATCGAGGTGTCCTTCGTCAACCCCGATCGCCGGCGCGAGTGGCGCAGCAAGCTGCGCAAGAACACCCGGGCCATCTTCGTCGAGACGCCCACCAACCCGTTGATGCGGGTCCTGGACGTCGAATGGCTCGCGGTGCTTGCCGAGGCGGAGGGCATCGCCCTGCTGGTGGACTCGACCTTCGCGACGCCGATGAACTACCGGCCCCTGGAACACGGTGCCGACGTGGTGATCCACAGCGCCACCAAGTACCTCAACGGCCATTCCGACGTCATCGCGGGCGCCGTGGCGGGCGCCGCTCCGGTGGTCGAGGAGGTGCGCGAGCGGATGAAGCTGTGGGGCCAGGCACTGGACCCGCATGCGGCCTGGCTCATCGAGCGGGGCCTGAAGACGCTTGGCGTGCGCATGGACCGCCACAACCAGACCGGCCTCGCGGTGGCCACCTGGCTGGAGCGGCAGGCCAAGGTGCGCCGAGTCCACTACCCGGGGCTGGCCTCGCACCCCGATCACGGGCTGGCGGCCGCGGTGCTCGACGGGTTCAGCGGCATGGTGGGGCTCGAGCTGGTGGGCGGCGCGCGGGCCGCCGGCCGATGCCTCCGCGCCCTCCGCCTCATCACGCACGCCCCCAGTCTGGGCGGCGTGGAGACGCTGGTCTCCGAGCCCCGCTTCACCTCGCACGCCGCACTCACCCCCGACGAGCGCACGGCCGCGGGAATTCCCGACGGCTTCCTGCGCCTCTCGCTCGGGCTCGAGGACCCGGAAGACCTCATCCAGGACCTGGCGAGAGGACTCGCCGCCGCCTGACCTTTGGCCTAGATTGCGGCCGTGATCAAGTTCCTCCACGTCTCGAAGGAATATGCGAAGGGCGCCGCGCTCACCGACGTCTCGTTCCACGTCCCCAAAGGCGAGTTCTGCTTCCTCACCGGCCACAGCGGCGCCGGGAAGACGACCGCCCTCAAGCTCATCTATCTCGCCGACCACCCCACGTCCGGCGACGTGCGGGTGTCGGGCTTCTCCTCCTCGCGCATCGCGTCGAGCGATATCCCGCGGCTGCGGCGCCGGCTCGGCATCGTCTTCCAGGACTTCCGCCTGCTCGAGGAGCGCACCGCCGAGGAGAACGTCGCGTTCGCCCTCGAGGTGACGGGGGCGCGGCGCTCGACCGTCGGCCCGCGGGTGATGCGNNCCGCGCGCTGGTCAACGACCCGATGGTGCTGCTGGCCGACGAGCCGACCGGCAACCTCGACGAGCGGGCGACCCGGGGCATTGTCCAGCTGCTGCGCGACATCAACGCGTCCGGGACGGCGGTGCTGATGGCGACCCACGATCTCGATATCGTCAAGAGCCTGGACGCGCACCTGGTCGAACTGCAGCACGGCAGCGTGGCGTACGACTCCGCCGAGGACGCGGGTAGCGCCGAGCAAGCGCCGTGAACCTGGTCGTCCGCGAAACGATGCTCGCCTTCCGCCGGGCCCCGCTGCTCTCGGCGCTCTCGATCACCACGATCGCTTTCTCGCTGTTCGTGTTCGGTCTGTTCGGGCTGGTGACCGTCAACATCCAGCGCGTCATCGGCACCGTAGCCGAGCGCGTCGAGGTGGTCGCCTATTTGCGGCGCGGCACCCCCGCCGAGACGATCACCGTAGCGATGAGCGACATCCAGGCCTTCCCCGAGGTCCAGGGTGTCAGCCACGTGAACGAAGCCACCGCTCTGGCTCGGGCGCGGCGCGAATTGCCGGAGTTCCAGGAGATCTTCCAGGACTTGGAGGCCAACCCCCTTCCCGCTTCCCTCGACGTGCGCCTCAAGCCGGAGTTCCGCGACGCCAGGCACGCCGCCGCCGTGGCCGACCGGCTCACGGCGTTCGACTTCGTGGACGACGTCCGCTACGGGAGCGACTGGGTCGCGAAGCTGGACCATCTGCGCAACATCGCCGGCGCGGTCGGCCTCGTGGTCGGCGCCGCGTTTGCGCTGGTGGCCATCATCATCATCGGGACCACGATCCGCATGGCCGTGCTGCACCGCGGCCCCGAGATCGCCATCATGCGGCTGGTGGGGGCGACCGACGGCTTCATCCGGCGCCCGTTCCTGCTCGAGGGACTGGCCAAGGGCCTGCTGGGCGGCGTGCTCGCGCTCGCCCTGTGCTACGGCGCCTTCGCGCTGGTCAACGCCTACCTCCTCCATGCCGACTTCTTCACCACCGGCGAAGCCCTCGCAGGCATCGGCGCCGGTGGGCTGCTCGGGCTGGTGGGCAGCCTGGTCAGCATCGGCCACCACCTCCACAGCGTCTGATGGCCGGGAGAGCACGCGCCGCCATCGCGCTGCTCGCCGTTGCCCTCGCCGCGGGACGCCTCGCCGCGCAGCAACCTCCGGCCGACACGGCGGTGGAGAACAGCCAGCAGCGCCTGATCGAAATCCGCCGCGAGCGCCAGCGGCTCCAGGGGGAGATGGAGCGCCTGCGGGGACAGGTGCACTCGCTGTCGAGCGAGGTCCAGAACCTCAAGGACCAGGTCCGCACCACCGGGCGCATCGTCTCGGAGCTCGATCTCCAGATCGTGGCCATGGGCTCGCAGATCGGCCGCAAGACGGCGGACCTCATCATCGCGCAGGACGCGCTGGCCGAGAAGCTCGCGGTGCTCCAGTATCGCCTGATCGCCATCGCCAAGCGGGGCCCGCTCTACCAGGCCCAGGTGCTCTTCGCGGCGGAGTCCTTCGGCGACCTGCTGTCCCGCTACAAGTACCTCTACCTCATCAGCCGGCAGGACCGGCAGCTCGTCGCCGATGTCGAGGCGCTCCGCGACAGCGCCGCGCAGGGGCGCAACGTGCTGCTCACGCTGCAGGGCGCCCTCTCGCGCCGGCGCGATGAGCGGGCGGAGGAGAACCAGCAGTACCGGCAACTCGAGCAGCTGAGCCAGCGCAGCCTGCGCCAGTCGCAGCAGCAGGCGGAGCGCACGCAGCAGCGGCTGGCGCAGCTCGCCAAGGACGAGGCCCGCGTGAACGACATCATCGCCAGCTTCGAGCGTCGCCGGCTGGCGGACGCGAGCCGCGGCGCGGCGGCCTCGCCAGCCCGCATCCGGACCGCCGATCTCGGCCAGCTCGACTGGCCGGTCAACGGCGACATCATCTACCGGTTCGGCCGGCAGCAGCTGCCGAACGGCACCACCATCCGGCGGGACGGCATCGGCATCGCCGTGCCGCGCGGGACGCCGGTGCACGCCATCGCCGACGGAACCGTGCGCAGCACCCGGTCGCTCGGCACCTACGGCCCTTCGGTGGTGATCGAGCACGGCGGCGGCTTCTACAGCGTGTATTTGTACCTGAGCGAGATCACGGTGCGGGACGGCGAGACGGTGAGCCGGGGCCAGGTCGTCGCCCACTCGGGCGGCGAGAACTCCGACGAGCACGCCCACATCGAGTTCCAGATCCGCGGCGAGGAGGGCGGCGAGCGCGGCCAGGTCCGGGCCCTCGACCCCGTCACCTGGCTGAGGCGGCGGCGCTGATCTCCCCGTACCGGTTGACGAAGCTGTGTGAGACGTGCGGGAGGTTCCGCCTCTATGCGCCCGATGACGCGTACTGCGTCGTCTGCGGATACCAGAGTCTCGTCGCCGAATGCGGCTGCGGCCGCAACTTCGACTATGCCCTGACGGAGCCTCCCGAGGGCGGCCTGCACTGTCCACGCTGCGGGCGCGATTTCAGGGCGGACAGGGGCCGCTCGGGGCTGGAATAGCGAGGGACCCAGGCGGCCTGCCCAGCTTGCGCAGGGTCGCCGGTCCGCTTCCGCGCCCGTGTTGCCGTCACTCCCGGCGCGCCCTATCTTCGCGCAGTCGAGACGCCGGGCGGGGACCTCGCGCCGGTCTAGCCCACCGGCGACGGGGCGATGGCGATCCGGTCGCCCGTGGAGGCCTTGGCTCGGGCCAGGGCGGCGTCGGCCAGCGCGAAGAGATCCTCGGGCCGCAGCGCCTCAGGGTGCGGGAACGACACGATGCCTGCCGAGAAGCCGGGACGTTCGCCTCCCATGTCGGGGAAGCTGTGCTTGGCCACGCCGCAAGCGAATCGGCGCGGAACAGCGGCCGCCCGTGCGCGTTGACGCGGGGCGCGCCGAGCGGCGAAGAATGGTCGCCGTCCAGATCGCTGCGCGCGGGGTGCGCCACCCGCGCGTTCTCGCCGCGCTGGCCTCGATTCCCCGCCACTGGTTCGTCCCCGCGAGGCTCGCCGACGCCGCCCACGATGACGTGCCGCTGCCGGTGGGCCAGGGGCAGACCATCTCCCAGCCGTTCATGGTGGCGCTGATGACCGCCGCCCTCGAGCCGCGGCGCACCGATCGGATCCTCGAGATCGGCACCGGGTCCGGCTACCAGACCGCCATCCTCGCGCACCTCGTCCGCCGCGTGTTCACCATCGAGCGGCTCCCCGATCTCGCCCAGGCCGCCCGTCGCCGGCTGGCCGAGCTGGGGATCGTCAACGTGGAATACCGCGTCGGCGACGGTTCGCTGGGCTGGCCGGACGCCGCACCGTTCGACGGCATTCTGGTCACCGCCGCGGCGCCCAGCATCCCCGCGCCGCTGACGGCGCAGCTCGCCCCCGGCGGCCGGATCGCCGTCCCCGTCGGAGACCTCGCGCTCCAGGAGCTGGTGGTCGGCGTGCTCGGTCCGGCCGGTCTCGCCACGCGCCGGGCCGGCGGCTGCCGCTTCGTCCCGCTGATCGGGCGCCACGCCTTCCCCGAGAATTTCTGACCGCCCGCAGCAGGCATCGTTCTCCACCCCCGCTGCCCGGGTTGGTGGGCCGTCCTCGCGTGGAAGGCCGGTGCCATTGCGTCCGCAGGGGGGTGGCCGTTTCGTACAGGTACGGCTTTCCCACGGGGCTCATGGGCATCTGCAGGTTCGCGCTGGTACTGGTCTTCGCGGCCGCATTGCGCCGTCTCGTCGTGCCGGCACCGTTGGTCGAGCCCATCCGTCTCCCGCACCCCCTGGACCGGGCGTGAGAGGCGCGGCGCTGCTAGCCGGCGCGGCGGCACTGGCGCTGTTGGCCGCCTGCCACGAGGGCACCGGCCCCGGGGCCTGCTTCGAGTCCAACGCCACACCGTACGCCTTCGACCTGAACGGCGACACCACCCTGGTCTTCCACTGGCCGGGGAGCTACATGCCGGTGCGCGTCTACGCCGAGCCCAAGGGCAACCTGGCGGCGAACGTCCAGGCCGCCATGGACCTCTGGACTGGCGCCTTCCGCTGCGGTGAGCTCCGGCTCGTCTCTACCTCCGACTCCACCCGCGCCGACATCATCGTCCGCAACCCCCCGTCACTGCCCACCGCTCCCCGGGCTGCGCGCGTCCTTCGCGCCGACTCGGTCGGCGCCTGCCAGGGCGTCACCCAGTTCACGCTGGACTCCGCGGAGACGACGCTCACGGGCCCGATGCGCTCGTACGTCGCGCCGTTTCCATTTGTCGCCGACAGCGCAGCGATCGAAGCCTGCTACCACTTTGTCACGGCGCACGAACTCGGGCACGCCCTGGGATTGCTGGCCCACAGCCCCGACAGCAACGATCTGATGTATCAGCAGCCGCGGCGCCGCGTCCTGACCGAGGCGGACCGCTACACCATTCAGCTCCTCTACCACACCACATCCAAGCTCGGCCCCCCGGCGCGGCCATGAGCGGCGGCCGTGTCGTCACCGAGGCGGACGTGCGCGAGGCCGCAAAGGCGGGCCGCGCGCTCATCGTCCCGCCGGGCGCCATCGTCACTCCCGCCGCACGGGATCTCGCCCGCTCCCTCGGCATGCCGCTGACCGAGGCGGAGGGCGCCGAGCCCCGGAAGGACCGACGCGCGGACGCGCCGACGCACGGACACAGAGTCGTCGCCCTCGGCGCCGACCACGGCGGGTTCCCGCTCAAGGAGTTTCTCAAGGCCCCCTTGAGCGAGCTGGGCTACGAGGTGCTCGACCTCGGAACCAGCGACACCGAGGCCGTGGACTACCCCGATTTCGCGGTCGCCGTGGCGCGCGCGGTGGCCCAGGGGCGCGCCTGGCGAGGAATCATGATTGACGGGGCCGGGATTGGCAGTTCGATGGCGGCCAATAAGGTGCGCGGTGTGCGGGCGGCGCTGTGCCACGACCTCACCACCGCCCAGAACGCCCGCGAGCACAATGATGCCAACGTGTTGACGCTCGGCGGGACCCTCATCGGCACGCGGCTTGCGGTGGACATCGTCCGGACTTTCCTCGCCACCGAGTTCGGCGGGGGCCGCCACGCAAAGCGCGTGGACAAGATCAATTCTCTCGATACCGCGCGCGGCTAGCTCCCCGTTCCGGGACGGCCGCAGCGGGTGAGGTCGCTATGGCCGTCCGACGCCAAGAAGCTCTCGACTACCACTCGCAGGGCCGCCCCGGCAAGATCCAGATCGCCCTCACCAAGCCGTGCAAGACACAGCTCGACCTCTCGCTGGCTTACACGCCCGGCGTTGCGGAGCCGTGCCTCGACATCGCGAAGAACCCCGACGACGCGTACCTGTACACGGCGCGCGGCAATCTCGTCGCGGTGGTGTCGAACGGGACGGCGGTGCTGGGTCTCGGCAACATCGGCCCGCTGGCGGGCAAGCCGGTCATGGAGGGCAAGGGGGTCCTGTTCAAGGCGTTCGCGGACATTGACGTCTTCGATCTCGACATCAACGCGCCCACACCCAAGGAGATCATCGCCTTCTGCAAGATGCTCGAGCCCACGGTGGGCGGGATCAACCTCGAGGACATCAAGGCGCCCGACTGCTTCGAGGTCGAGGAGCAGTTGATCGAGGCGCTCGACATCCCGGTCTTCCACGACGACCAGCATGGCACCGCCATCATCTCCGGTGCGGCGCTGATCAATGCGGTGGATCTGTCGCACAAGAAGATGGCGGACATCAAGGTGGTCTTCAGCGGCGCCGGCGCTTCGGCCATCGCCACGGCGAACCACTATATCCGGCTCGGGGTGAAGCGCGAACACATCACGATCGTGGACACCAAGGGCGTGGTGCACGCCGGCCGCACGGACCTCAACAAGTACAAGCAGGCCTTCGCGCAGAAGACCGACGCCCGTGACCTCAAGGACGCGCTGGTGGGCGCCGACGTGCTGGTCGGGCTGTCGGTCGCCGGCGCGGTCACGCCCGAGATGCTGAAGGGCATGGCCCCGCACCCGGTGATCTTCGCGCTGGCCAATCCGACGCCGGAGATCATGCCGGAGGAGGCCCGCGCGGCGCGGCCCGACGCGATCATCGCCACCGGCCGGTCGGACTACCCCAACCAGGTCAACAACGTGCTCGGCTTCCCGTTCATCTTCCGCGGCGCGCTGGACGTGCACGCGCGGAAGATCAACGAGGAGATGAAGATGGCGGCGACGCACGCCCTGGCCGACCTGGCCAAGCAGGACGTGCCCGACGCCGTCCGCACCGCCTACGGCGTAGACCGGATCCACTTCGGGGTGGACTACCTGATTCCGAAGCCGCTCGACCCGCGGGTGCTGCTGTGGGAGGCGCCGGCGGTGGCCGAGGCGGCGATGAAGACCGGCGTCGCCCGGAAGACGATAGACCTGGCACACTACCGCGAGGAGTTGGAAGCCCGCCTGGGCTACGCCCGCGCCCTGATGCGCGGGCTCACGGCCCGCGCCTCCGCCCAGCCCCAGCGCATCGTCTTCCCCGAGGGGTGGGACGCCCGCATCCTCCGCGCCGCGCGGGCCCTGGTGGACGAGAAGATCGCCAAGCCGACGGTGCTCGGCGACCCCGTCGAGATCGCGCGAGTGGCCAAGGACGCCGAGATCGAGCTGGACGGCATTCCGGTCGTGGATCCGCGCACCGCCGAGGCCCGCGAGCGCTACGCCCAGGCGCTGTGGATCAAGCGCCAGCGGAAGGGGATGACGCTGGGCGCCGCCCGCCGCCTGGTCGAGCACCCCCACTACTTCTCCGCGATGATGGTGGCCGAGGGCGAGGCCGACGCGATGGTGGGCGGGATCGAGCAGTTCTACCCCGATAAGCTGCATGCGCTGCTGCAGGCGGTCGGCGTGGATCCGAAGGCGAAGGCCCTCGCCGGCATCTTCATGATGGTGGTCGAGAAGAACGTCTACTTCGTCGCGGACACCACGGTGAACGTGGACCCCGACGCGCAGACCCTGGCGCACATCGCCTCGGAGACGGCGCGGCTCGTCAAGCGGCTCGGCGTGACGCCACGGGTCGCGTTCTTGTCCTTCTCCAACTTCGGCGGCGCGCGCTTCCCCGCGTCGGAGAAGGTGGCGGAGGCGGTGCGGCTGCTGCGGGAAAGCGAACCCGAGCTCGAGGCCGACGGCGAGATGATGGCCGAGACCGCGCTGGAGGAGAAGCTGCTCAAGGGCAACTATCCCTTCAGCCGCCTCACGGGCCCGGCCAACGTGCTCATCTTCCCCGACTTGAACGCCGGGAACATCGGATATCAGCTGCTGAAGTCCATCGCCAAGGCCGAGGCCATCGGCCCCATCCTGGTGGGGATGAACCGGCCGGTGCACATCCTGCAGCGCGATATCCAGGCGCAGGACGTCATCAACATGGCGGTCATCGCCGCCGTGGACGCGCAGGGACGCGCCAAGTAGGACTCGGCGCCGTCCGGGCGGACGACACGGGAAAGGCCCACCTCGCGGTGGGCCTTTCTTCGTTCCGGGGCGCGCGCGGTCGCGCGCCGAGAGTGCCTCAGCTGGTCACTCGGCTTGCCACGTCTCGGGCTGGGCCGCCACCCGAGCCGCCAAGGCCTCCCGCTCGGTGTCGAGTTCCTGCGGCAGGTGGGCGCCGAACTTCGCGAACCACCGCGTGACGCCCTCCACCTCGCGCTGCGCGTCCTCGCGTCGAATGTCCGTGATCTTGCGGTACGCCGTGCGGTCGAACGCGAGACCGTTCCAGTCGAGATCGTCGTACGTCGGCATGCGGCCGAAGGGGCCATCCACCGCGCCGCCGCGCCCGTGCGCACGGTCCACGATCCACTTCAGCACCCGCATGTTCTGACCGTAACCCGGCCACACGAACTTCTGGTTCTCGTCGCGGCGGAACCAGTTCACGCGGAAGATGCGCGGGAGCTTGAGGCCGGCGCGCTTGCCCATCTCCAGCCAGTGGCCCCAGTAGTCGGCCATGTTGTAGCCGACGAAGGGCAGCATCGCGAAGGGGTCGCGGCGGATGGCCGCCTGCCCGATCGCCGCCGCGGTCGCCTCGGAGCCCATCGTGGCGGCCAGGAAGACGCCGTGCGTCCAGTCGTTGGCCTCGCACACCAGCGGGAAGGTGGTCGCGAGCCGCCCGCCGAAGAGGAAGGCGCTGATCGGCACGCCCGACGGATCCTCCCACGCCGGATCGTACGACGGACACTGGGTGACCGGCGCCGTGAAGCGCGAGTTGGGGTGCGCCGCGGGCTCCTTCGACGCCGGCGTCCAGTCACGACCCTTCCAGTCTATCGCGTGCGCCGGGGCCGGCCCCATGCCCTCCCACCACACGTCGCCGTCGTCGGTGAGCGCGACGTTGGTGAAGATGCAGTTCGCCCGCAGGGTGTCCATCGCGTTGGGATTGCTCTCGCGGTTCGTGCCCGGGGCCACGCCGAAGAAACCGGCCTCCGGGTTGATGGCCCGCAGGGTGCCGTCGGCCGCGGGCTTGATCCACGCGATGTCGTCGCCCACCGTGGACGCCTTCCACCCGTCGAAGCCCCTGGGGGGCACGATCATCGCGAGGTTGGTCTTCCCGCAGGCGCTCGGAAACGCACCCGCCACGTACGTCCGTTCTCCCCCCGGCGTCTCGAGCCCGAGGATCAGCATGTGCTCGGCGAGCCACCCCTCGTCGCGCGCCATGACCGAGGCGATGCGCAGCGCCAGACACTTCTTGCCGAGCAGCGCGTTGCCGCCGTAGCCCGACCCGTACGACCAGATCTCCCGCGATTCGGGGAAGTGGACGATGTACTTCTTGCTGATGTTGCCCTCGCAGGGCCAGGGCACGTCCTTCTGGCCCGGCTCGAGGGGCGCGCCCACCGAGTGCATGCAAGGCACGAAGAAGCCGTCGCCGAGGGCGTCGAGCACCTTCTGCCCCATCCGGGTCATGATCTTCATGTGCGCCGCCACATAGGCGGAGTCGGTCAGCTGCACCCCGATGTGCGCGATGGGCGAACCGATGGGACCCATCGAAAAGGGGATCACGTACATCGTGCGGCC
>PMIK01000164.1 GCA_003157095.1 Gemmatimonadota bacterium
CACCGCCCTCGCCCACCGCGGCGTCGGCCAGCCCGGCGCCGGACCAGCTGATGGAGCTGGGCCTGCAGCAGCTGCGGCGGGGCAGCCCCTCCACGGCGCGCAGCGCCTTCGCGCAGTTTCTCAAGCTCTTTCCCGCTCACGTGCGGGCGGGTGACGCCTACTTCTTCACCGGCGAGGCCTGGTCCACCGAGGGAAGCAGCGACTCCGCCGCCGCTGCGTACCGGCAGGTGGTCCAGCGCTATCCCGCGTCCGGCCACGTCGCCGCGGCGCTCTACAAGCTGGGCATGATCGCCGCGGGCGCGGGACGGGGCGACGAGGCGAAGGCGCAGTTCAACCAGCTGGTGGGCGCCTATCCGCTGTCGGAGGAGGCCGCGCTCGCGCGCGAGCAGCTCCGCTCGCTCGGCACCGCGCCGCCAGCCGCCGCCCGGCCACCGCGCTAGCGCGAGGGCGCCGCCCCGATGCCCAGGTTCAAGCGCAACGAGCGGGGCGAGATGCCCTTCCTCGACCACCTCGAGGAGATGCGCTGGCGTCTGATCTGGAGCCTGCTTGCGCTCACGGTCGGCTTCGTGATCGGTTTCGTCCTGGTGGACCAGCTCAACGTCATGGGCCTGCTGATGCGGCCCATTGCGCCGCAGCTCGCCGGGGGCAAGCTCTTCTTCACCAGCCCCATCGAGCCGTTCATGATCACCCTCAAGCTCGCGTTCTTCGTGGGGCTCGTCCTGGCCTCCCCGGTGATCATCTGGCAGTTGTGGAAGTTCCTCTCGCCCGCGCTGTACGAGAAGGAGCGCCGCATCGTGCTGCCGGTCGCCATGGCGGCGGTGCTGCTGTTCCTGGCGGGCGTGTTCATGGCGTACTTGCTCATCCTGCCGATGGCGATCAAGGTGCTGTTCGGCTTCCAGTCGCAGAGCCTGCAGCCGATCGTCACCGCCAAGGAATACTTCGCTTTCGCCTCGCAGGTCGTGATCGCGTTCGGCGCCATCTTCGAGCTGCCGCTGGTGCTGCTGATCCTGGTCTACCTCAGGGTCATCTCGGCCAGCTTTCTGAGCCGCAACCGGCGCTTCGCGATCGCCGGCAACGCGTTCCTCTCGATGGTGCTGGCGCCGCCCGACCTGATCTCGATGACGCTGATGATGGTCCCGGTCCAGCTGCTGTACGAGATCACGGTGGTGGTGGCGCGGATCATGGAGCGGCGGCGCGCCCGCGCCGAGGCGGCCGCCGGGGACGAGGTCGCCGTCCCTGGCGAGCTCTAGGGTGCAGGGCTCGCGCTGGGCGATGACAGTGGTGGCGCTCGCTCTGGTGGCGGCGCCGGGCGCCGCCCAGGTGCCGGGCCAGCGCGTGCCGATGCCCGGGCGCCCCGGCGCCTTCCCCGGCGACACGGGACGTGCGAGACGCGATTCGCTCGTGTCCGACACCGGAAAGGTCGGCCGCGGCGCGGGCCTGCCGAGCCGGCCGTCGCGCAGCTTCGAGGTGCCCGATTCGGTCGAGCAGGCGCTGCTCGACGCGCGCGGCTTCCGCATCACCCGCTACAGCGCCGACTCGGTCCAGTTCCTGCCGCGGCAGAAGGAGATCCGGATGAGCGGCCGCGCGCTGGTGGAGCGCGAGGGCTCCACGCTCCAGGCCGATACCATCAACTACGCAGAGCGGAACTGCGCGCTCAACGCGACAGGCTCGCCCGAGCTGTTCGACCAGACCGGGGTCATGGTCGGCCACGGCATGCTGTACGACGCGTGCAACCACGCCGGGCTCATCGGCCGGGCCACCACCGACTTCAAGGAAGGGTCTTCGACCTGGTATCTGCGCGGCAACCTCGCCGTAGACAACGAGGAAAACCGCGTCTACGCCTCGGGCTCCAACATCACCAGCTGCGACCTGCCGGACCCGCACTACCACTTCGCCGCGCGCGAGGTGAAGTGGGTGTCGAAGAGCATCATGGTAGCCCGCCCGGCCGTGCTATACGTCGCGGACGTGCCGGTTCTCTGGCTGCCGTTCATCTTCCAGGACATGCGGCGCGGACGCCGCTCGGGGCTGATTCCCCCGCAGTTCGGCTTGAACGACATCGTCCGCAATTCGCCGAACTACCACCGCCACATCTCGAACCTCGGCTACTACTGGGCGATCAACGACTACGCCGACGCGCAGGTCACGACGGACTGGTACGCGCAGCAGTTCATCAACGTGGATGGCCGTTTCCGCTACCGGTGGCTGAATCGCTTCATCACCGGTGGCATTGACTTCCAGGAGCTGCACGAGTTCAACGGCTCCTCCAGCGAGCGGATCTCCTGGAGCCATCAGCAGCAGTTCTCACTCGAGAGCAGCCTCACGGCCAACATAGACTACGCGACCAGCTCCTCCGTGATTTCGCGCAACGCGGTGGATCCGGTGCTGGCCGTCTCGAACATCGACAGCCGGGTCAACTTCCAGCAGAAGTTCGGCTGGGGCTCGCTGTCCATCGGCGGCAACCGGACCCAGTCGCTGAGCCAGTCCCAGGTCACCATGACCCTGCCGGTCGTGGCCTTCACTCCGAACCCGATCGCCATCTCGCAGGACGTGACCTGGAGTCCCTCATTCAGCTTGTCCAACGCGCTCCTCAATCACGGTCCGTCCACCAGCCCCGGCACCAACACGATCTTCTCCAGCGTGCCGGGGGACTCCTCGGTGCGGTTCGCCAACAGCCGGCAAACCTCGCTCTCCGTGGCCACGCCGCTCAGAATCGGGCGCTGGAACTGGAGCAACTCGCTCTCGGCCGTGGATCAGTGGAGCAATCAGCGCGTGGTTGATACGGTCGCCGACCCGGCCGATACCAGCCGCCGCATGGTGCGGACCTACGACCAGACGTTCGAGACGGACATCGACTGGAGCACCGGGATCGGCCTGCCGGAACTGTTCCAGGGGTCCTGGAACCTGCAGCCGTCGGTCAACATCGTGAACACCACCGGCGGCGCGTTCATGATCCGCAACCGGTTCACCGACGGCGCATTCGTCAGCCAGGGCAAGCGGCTGGGGTACTCGCTTTCCATCGCGCCGACGTTCTACGGCCTGTTCCCCGGATTCGGTCCGGTGGGCAGAATCCGGCACTCGATTTCGCCGAGTCTGAGCTGGTCCTACGCGCCCGCGGCCAACATCCCCATCGCATACGCCCGGGCGGTGGCGGCGGGAGGCTCGCTCATCAGCACCCGGAGCAGCGCGACCCAGACGCTGACTCTGGGCCTCAACCAGAGCTTCGAGGCGAAGCTGCGCCCGCCTCCGCTTCCCGCCGGCGCCGACACCGCCGGGGCGCCGGAACCCGAGGCGCGCAAGATCAAGCTGCTCTCCATCCAGACCAGCGGCGTGGGGATCGACCTCGAGCAGGCGAAGAAAGGCGGGCGCACCGGCTGGGTCTCGGGCACCATGTCCAACACGTTTGCCACCGACCTGCTGCGCGGCTTCAGCCTGTCCACAGGCCACTCGCTGTTCGACGGCCCGGTCGGGGCCGCCAGCTCGCGGTTCCACCCGTACCTGACCAGCCTGTCGGTGCGGTTCGGCGTCGGGCCGAGCCTGCTGCAGTTCATCGGCTCCATTTTCGGCTTGGGCCGCGGGGCGCCGAATCTCACCGTGGCCCAGGTGGCCCGCCGCGACAGCCTCCGGAGCGGGCCGGACACGGTCGGGCTCGCCGCGCCGTTCACCGATCAGTACCAGCGCGGCCCGCTGTCCGACCGTCGGACGGCGCTCGACCAGCTCGGACCGCGCAACGGTGCCGGCGGCGCCGGCTTCACCGCCTCGATCGCCTTCGACTACTCAAGGCAGCGTCCCGTGGACTCGGCGGTCGCGCTGCGGACCGGTCTGCCGGTGTCGAGCATCGTGCCGCAGAGCACGATCAGCGGCAACATCAGCTTCGCACCCACCCGCCACTGGTCGGTGTCGTGGGAGACGCTGTACGACATTCAGAAGGGGCAATTCGCGTCGCACGTCCTCCGGCTGGACCGCGATCTCCACGATTGGCGCGCCACGTTCAGCTTCGTGCAGTCGCCCAACGGCAACGTCGTCTTCAACTTCAACATCCAGCTGATCGCCCAACCGGAGATCAAGTTCGACTACGACCAGCGGAACCTCCCGCCGCAATGACCTGCGAGCCGGCGCGCACGACACGCACAACTGTCCATCAGAAGGGACAATGCGCATGGTGTCGCGGGTCACGCTCACGCCCGCAACGTCTTCTGGTGCAAGGGGTTGCGCCTATGCACATTGCGGGCACGCCCTGTGCGTTCACTATGGCCGACCCCAGTCGGAGTCCCTGATGCGCCGATTCATGACACAGTTGCCGCTCGCCGCCGCCGCCGTTGCACTCTTATCAGGGTGCTACGATCGCGGAGCCACGACGGGCCTCGGAGGCGGGGTGGAGCTGACCGCGCCGGCGACTCTGAGCAGCATCTCCCTGAATGGCGCCGTGCACCTCGAGTGGTCCGACAACGCCTACACGTCCGACCCGAACAACTTCTCCTACTACCACATCTACAGCACCGGCTACAACCTCGACCAGGACCGGTGCGGCAGCTCATGGGTGACGGAGGGGACGACGGTCTCGCCGTCCTTCCTGGTGAGTGCCCTCACCAACGGCGTGCCGCTGTGCTTCCAGGTCACCGCGGTGTCGCTGGACGGGATCGAAAGCGCCGGCTCCCCGCTCCGCAACGACACGCCTCGGCCCGACGGCCGGAACGTGATCGTCTTCACGTCCGACACGCTGGCCGGCGGGCAAAGCGGCTTCCGTTTCTGGCTCGACGCCAACGGCAACGGCCAGGTGGACGCCACCGAGCTTGGGCTGGTCGGAACGGCGAACGGCACGACCATGGACTTCACGGTGGTGCGCGACACGAGCGGGATCTATATCGTGCCGCAGCGTAGCGGTGTCACAATGGAGTTGTACGGCAGCGCGCCCATCGCGGACCTCACCTCCATCGACTTCGCTCCGGACAGCGGGTACAAGACCACCGGCATCCAGGCCTTGCCGCTCTGGGGCTACGTGTTCCAGATCAACGACGGCGGGCAGTTCTACAAGTACGGGGCCCTTCGCGTGAGCGCGG
>PMIK01000086.1:0-212 GCA_003157095.1 Gemmatimonadota bacterium
GGCCGCAGTTCCACGGCGCCGGTCTGCCGGGAGGCGGCCTCACGTTCGGCGCGCGCCTGGATGACCCCGAACCTCGAGAATTCCCTCAGGGTCGGGAGCGTGACGTTCTCGCGGACGCTCATCCCGAGCACCAGCCCCTGCGTCTTCCGGTCTTCCGGGAGATAGACGACACCCCGCGCAATCGCGTCCCGTGGCGAGG
The DNA here is from genome assembly GCA_003157095.1 of Gemmatimonadota bacterium. Classification (GTDB taxonomy): domain Bacteria; phylum Gemmatimonadota; class Gemmatimonadetes; order Gemmatimonadales; family JACORV01; genus Fen-1245. Next base: position 200 of record PMIK01000086.1, read on the forward strand.
AAGGCCGGTATGG
>PMIK01000086.1:239-5401 GCA_003157095.1 Gemmatimonadota bacterium
GGCAGGCGCGCGTACTCGACGTCGCGGCCGACCATGTGGCGGATCAGGCCGGCGTCGTCAACTCCGGCCGCGGCTCCAGTGAAGACGCGCCGGCCATCGCGCAACACGGTGATTTCATCGGCGATGCGCCGGACCTCGTCCAGCCGGTGCGACACGAAGATCACCGCGATGCCTCGCGCACAAAGCCGCCGGATCTGTTCGAAGAGCCGCCCCGTTTCGAGGTGGGACAGCGCCGCGGTCGGCTCGTCGAGNNGCCCCCCCGCCGGGGTCCGGGGGTCGAAGTCGGCTCCGAGAGCCAGCAACGCTTCGCGGGCGCGCTCGGTAGCGGCCCGGCGGTCAAGCACACCGCGCCGCGCCGGCTCCATTCCGAGGAAGATGTTGGCATCCGCCCCGAGCTGCGGAACGAGCGAAAGCTCCTGGTAAATGACGGTGATCCCGACGCGCAGCGCNNAGGAGCGTGGACTTGCCGGCGCCGTTCTCGCCGACCAGCGCATGCACTCGACCGGCGTGCACCACGAGGTCCACCGCATCCAGCGCCACGACCCCCGGGAAACGCTTGGTGACGGCGCTCAACGCGAGGAGCGGCGGCGTGGGCGAACTGGCGAGGGCGGCCACGGCCGGAGACGTCACATCGTTCTGATGAGCCTGAGAAGTCGGAAGGTCATCACGGCGGCGAGAGCCAGGAGGCCGATGGCGGCGCCGACGTTGATCCTGCGCATTGTGCGGGGGGAGATGAAGCGGCGGCTCCACGCCACGATGGCCGACAGGATGAGGCCGTAGATGACGGCGCCTGCCACGAGCCCGATGAAGAACCACACGCGCGCGACGTGGTGGCTGATGTCCACTCCGACGCTGGCCATGGCACCCGAGGCGGCCAGCCACAGCCAGAAGAACACCGCGAACGGGTTCGCCATCGAGAGCGCCACCCCCAACACGAAACCGGTCCGCTTGCGAGGTGGGTCCGTCAGATGGTAATCGGTGTTTTGGGCGCCCGCGCGGTAGGCGCTCCACGACAGGAAGAGCAGGATCAGCACGCCGATGAAGCCGATCACCACCCGGAGCAGGAGCGAGCCCATCAGGAGCCCCGACCCCAGGATCCCTACTGCGGCCCAGAAGGAATCCCCGATGACCGCGCCGAGGGCGACGAGGAACGCGGCCAGGAACCCCACGGTGAGCCCGCGCCGGACGATTTCGAGATTCACCGGCCCGACGGGGGCGCAGTACAACACGCCGACCGCGATGCCAAGCAGGAAGGGTAGGAGCAGGAACATGGGCCCGGCCAATGTAGCGCGGTTTCGTCAAGACTAGTAGGATCGAGCCATGCTCGGGATTGTGCTGGCGGTTCTGGTCAGCTTGCCAGCCCCGCAGGACACGGCGACCCTCGACGCCCCCGTTTACGTGAACGAGGCGTTTGGGGTTTCGGTCCCCCGCCCCTTCGATGACTGGGTGTTCGAGCCAGGGGAAGGGCCGCAGACCGCGACCGTCATCTTCCACCCCCGTGCCGCTGCGCTCCGCGACCAGCTATGGGGAGCGGTCGTTCTCACAACCTTCCCCGGCCAGGTTCCCCTGCGACAGGTAGCCGACCGGCGGGTGGAGGCCACGTGGCGGCGCCTCTTGGGCCGCGACTTCAGGCTGCTCGCCGACGATTCCCTCACGGTCAACGGCCTTCCCGCGATCCGGACACTGATGAGCGGGGCCATCAACCATGTGGCGCTCGACGTCGAGGAATACACGGTCGCGCGCGGCGGCGACCTCATCGTCCTGCAACTTCGCTACCCGCGCGGGCTGCCCCGCGATTCGATCGCCGCGGGGTACCGGCGGGTCGTCGGCGGCCTGACCATACGCGGGGCGCCTGCCCCCGAGCCGAAGGCGCCGCCGGTCTATGCCGACAGCGTCGCGGTGGCAGGCGTGGAGCCACAGTCGCCCTGGCAGGCCGTGGCCTACGACGCGCTGGTGCGCTACGACACGGACAGGGCCCGTGCCGATTTTACCGTGCGCATGGACATCCAGAACGGGGGTGCCTCCCCTGCGGCGTCGGTCGCCATCTGGCTCTGGCCCGCGCTCACGCTGGACAGTGCCCGGAGCAGCTCCACCGACCTCGTTCCCCGGACTGAGGGGAGCGTGTCGTGGGTTCGGTTGCCGAGCGCCGCGCCGCCGCAGGAGAGCGCGACGCTCACAGTCTTCTACCATGCGGCTCCCTCGGGCCTGCCCCTCCCGCCGGAGTTGATGGGGATGACGGCCTCCGCGGCGTTCGCCGCCACCGACTGGCTGCCGAGAGTGCAGCCGGTCCTGGACTCGGCGCGGCAGGCCACTCAAGTCCCCCGCGCCCGGGTTACCCTCCGGTTCGACCTCCCCGAGAGCTGGCGCGCCGTGGCCCCAGGGCGATTGATCGCCGAACTCGCTTCCGGGGGGCGCCGTCGAATGACGTGGAGGGCCGAGGAGGTTACCCCCGCTGTGGCAGCGTTCGCCCTCGGGCCGTACCGGGTGGTGACGCGGCCCCTAGGGGGCATAGCTGTCTCCGTGTGGTTGCTCCCCGCAGACTCGCCATCATCTGCGATGGTTGATTCCCTTGCGGCGTCCGTCCACGCGGCTTGGACCTTCTGTTCCCGTGTATTCGGCCGCCTGCCGATTCAGGAAATCAACGTCGCGACGACTGACGTGCCGGCCGTGCGTGGCTTCGCGGGCCTCCTGCTGATGCACCACGCTGCCGTCTCAACGAATCCGCCGTCTGACTCGACCGCCGGACGGGCGACCCAGCCGGCACAACGCGACGTGGCGCGCGAGGTCGCGCGGACCTGGTGGGGGAACTCGGTGGTGGCCGCCGGGCCGGCCTCGGCGTGGATACTCGAGGGCTTCCCGGCCTGGGCGGCCGTCGCGGCGCGCGGCGCGATCGCGGGCGACACGGTCCGCCAAAGGCTGGTCCGGGAGGCGGAAGCGTCGTGGCATTCTCGTTCCGCAGCGTCTGGTCACGACGATCCCCTCAGCCGAATCCCGATCGCGTGGGCCAGCGCCGACCTGCTGCGTACCAAGGGAGTCGCGGCCATCGAGGCTGCTCGCCGAGCGGTCGGGGAGGCCCGCTTCCGTGAGGCGTTGCTCTCTCTTGCCGTCGAACACCGCAACGCATGGATCACGCTGAATGACGTCTTCGCCGCTCTGGGGCCCGACGGCGTGGCGGTGTTGCGGCCTTTCCTTTACTAGGTTTATCTTACTTCGCGAACAAAAGTATTTGCGAAGTGGGGTAACTGCTATGGCGGATCTTGGAGTTGCGGTCTCCGGGCATCGCGGGCTTAGGGCCCAGGTTTTGCTCGAGATAAAAAAGTCGCAACCTATTACAGCTAAAGAGCTTAGCGTCGTATTCGGCGTTTCTGCAAACGCCGTCCGCCGCCACCTGAAGGAACTCGAGGTGGACGGGTCGGTCGCTTACGGACGGGAGCAACGCGGGATAGGGGCACCCGTCTTCGTGTATCGGCTGACCGGACACGGCGAGGCCTTGTTCCCCAACCGCTACGAGGATGCGCTCACGGGCCTGCTTCGGCACATCGAGCACAAGGCGGGGCGGGGAGAGATCAGCCGCCTGTTCGTGGACCAATTCAGCGGGCGGGCGGAGCTGCTCAAGACCGAGTTGGCCGATCAGCCGGTCGAAGTGCGTCTCCGCCGTCTGGTGCGCATGCTCTCGGAAGAGGGTTACATGGCCGAGTGGGACAGCAGTGACGGCAACATCCGGCTGGCGGAGCACAACTGCGCGATTCGGGCGGTGGCGCAACGGTACCCGGAGGTGTGCGCGGCGGAGCGGCGGTTCCTGACGGAAGTGCTGGCTGCCCAGGTCGAGCGCCGCACGCACATCACGGAAGGCTCCAATGCGTGTGAGTACTCGATCACGCCGGATGCAGAGAGTGACGCGGCCCAGCGGCGGCAGGAGCAGCCATGACGTCCATCGAAGCGCAGGTCCTGCAGCCCTACAAGTACGGCTTCATCACCGACATCGAGTCGGACAACGTTCCGGCGGGGCTCAACGAGGACGTCATCCGGGTGATCTCGGCTAAGAAGCGGGAGCCGGCGTTCATGCTGGAATGGCGCCTCAAGGCCTTCCGGCACTGGGTGACGATGAGGGAACCGACCTGGGCAAACGTGAAGTACCCGCCCATCGACTATCAGGCCATCGTCTACTACGCGGCTCCCCGGCAGGCCAAGTCGCTCGACAGTCTCGAGCAGGTGGATCCGAAGCTGATCGAGACGTTCGAGAAGCTGGGGATTCCCCTCTCCGAGCAGAAGCGACTGTCGGGCGTCGCGGTGGATGCCGTGTTCGACAGCGTGTCGGTGGCCACCACCTTCAAGGCGACGCTCGGACAGCAGGGCATCATCTTCTGCCCGTTTTCGGAGGCGGTGCGCGACCATCCCGCCTTGATCGAGCAGTATCTCGGCACGGTGGTTCCCACCAACGACAATTTTTTCGCGGCCTTGAATTCGGCGGTCTTCAGCGACGGGTCCTTCGCCTACATCCCCAAGGGCGTGCGCTGCCCGCTGGAGCTGTCCACCTACTTCCGCATCAACGCGGCCGCGTCGGGGCAGTTCGAGCGCACGCTGATCATCNNGACGGTGCAGAACTGGTACCCGGGTGACGCGGAGGGGCGCGGCGGCATCTACAACTTCGTGACCAAGCGGGGCAAGTGCGCGGGGCGGAACTCGAAGATCTCATGGACGCAGGTCGAGACGGGGTCCGCGATTACCTGGAAGTACCCCGGCTGCCTCCTGCAGGGCGACAACTCGATCGGAGAGTTCTACTCGGTGGCCGTGACCAACAACCGCCAGCAGGCGGACACCGGCACCAAGATGATTCACATCGGGAAGAACACCCGCAGCACGATCGTGTCCAAGGGCATTTCGGCGGGACACGGCCAGAACACATACCGCGGGCAGGTCAAGATATTGAAGGGCGCAACCGGCGCGCGGAACTACTCGCAATGCGATTCGATGCTGATCGGCGACCAATGCGGCGCCCACACCTTCCCCTACATTGACGTGCGCAACAGCACGGCGACCATGGAGCACGAGGCGTCCACCTCGAAGATCGGCGAGGACCAGATCTTCTACTGCAGGCAGCGGGGGCTCTCGGCCGAGGACGCGACGTCCATGATCGTCAACGGCTTCTGCAAGGAAGTGTT
>PMIK01000067.1 GCA_003157095.1 Gemmatimonadota bacterium
AGCATGGAGCGCACGCTGCTGGTCGGAGACTTCCTGTTCGTCAACAAGGCCCTGTACGGCGCGGAGGTGCCGCTGATCCACACGCGGCTGCCTGCAATCCGCGACCCGCGGCGCGGCGACATCGTGGTGTTCGATTCCCGGACCGAGGCTGGCGTCAAGGTCGTCAAGCGTCTGGTGGGGATGCCGGCGGATACGCTGCAGATGAAGCACGCGGTGCTGTGGCGCAACGGCGTCGCGCAGCACGAGAGCTACGTCGAGCACGTGGACTCGCTCGAGGATCCGAGCGAAGCCGGGATGCGCGAGTGGCAGCTCGCCTATTTGCTGCCGAGCGTGAGCCGCGACACCTACCGGCCGACCCGGGACAACTGGGGGCCCGTGGTGGTGCCGCCGGGCCAGTATTTCGTGATGGGTGACAACCGGGACAANNTCCTGGCGGGCGCTGCCGTTCCTCACGGCGATCCGCTGGAGCAGGATCGGTCACCAGCCGCGCTAGGCCGGCTCCGGCGCCGGAGTCCGGGGCAGGAACAGCGCCGCGACCATCCCCAGCAGACCCAGCAGCGCTCCCGCCCAGAACGGCGCACGCAATCCTGACGTTCCAATCAGGAACCCGGCGACCGTGGGCCCGACGATCCGGCCGAGGGTGGATGCGGTCTGGGTGATCCCGAGCGCCGCTCCCTGCTGCGATGGCGATGCCCGGCGGCTGACGATGGCGTAGACGCTCGGCGTCGCGAGGGCCGAGCCAGCCGCCAGCGCGCCCAAGGCGGCGTACAGCGCCGGCCTCCCCGAGGCCTCCGGCACGAGCGCCAGGCCGATCGCGAGCAGGAGCCCGCCCGCCGCCGCAACCCGCTTCTCGCCTACCCGCGCGGCCAGCCGGCCCACGAGCCCGCCCTGCACGACCGCCGAAACGACGCCCATGTATGCGAACAGCAGCCCCATCTGACGCGTCGAGTCGCGCCACACGTCACGGCCGAAGAGCGGCAGGGTGACGTGAATGACGGCGAAGGCGGCGGTGACGAAAAAGCTGGCGGCGAGCGGCGCCGCCAGGGCGCCGAGAGGGACCCGGCCCAACCGGCGTGTCGCTTTACGCTTGGGGGTTTCAGGAAGCCACGCCAGGGCGGCAAGGGCGTTGGCAGCGCAGAGCGCGGCAGCCACCACGCCGGCACTGCTGTAGCTGTGGGTCGAGAGGATGCCGCCGAGAGCCGGTCCGAGGATGAACCCCATCGCGAAGGCGGCGCCGAGGATCCCCATCGCGTGCGCCCGGCGCTCCGGGGCCGTGATGTCGGCGATGTAGGCCTGAGCGACGCCGATCGTCGCGCCCATCGCGCCAGCCACGATTCGCGAGACGAGCAGTGCCCAGTAGCTGCCGGCGACAGCAAACAGCACGTAGGACGCCGTGGAGCCCACCAGACCCACGATGAGCACGGGGCGGCGGCCAAACCGGTCCGAGATTGCGCCCCACACCGGCACCGCCACCAGTTGGAGCAGTGAGAAGCTGGTGACCAGGAAGCCGATCGCGGCGGGCGAAACGTGGAACGCGGCCGCGTAGGTGGGCAGCAGTGGAAGGACGATCCCGAAGCCCAGGAGATCGACGAAGACGACCGCGAACACGACGCCGAGTTGCTTGTTCACGCGGTGCCGGTCAGCACGCGTGTCCGGCGGGTCACTTGTCGCAGGTCACTTGTAGCGGTAGGTGATGCGGCCGCGGGTGAGGTCGTACGGCGACAGCTCCACCGCCACCCGGTCGCCGCGGAGGATCCTGATGTAGTTCTTGCGCATCTTCCCCGAGACGTAGGCCAGAATTGCATGGCCGTTCTCGAGTTCGACCCGGAACGTGGTATTGGGGAGCACCTCGGTGATGGTGCCCATCATCTGGATGGCGTCGCCTGCCACGTCCGAAACCCGCTCCTGGCCGAAATGAGAACGCCGAGGACGCCGTGCGGCCCCCGACCTCCCCTAACCTAGCCGCACGCCAAGGACAGCGCAAAGGGGTTGCCCACAGGGCCTTGCGAAATCCCGAGTGCTTGTGAATTCATTCACAACCAAATTCACTCGATACACCGGATCGTCAGCGGGGTAGATTTCCGCTGATCATTCGAGACGTTCCCCAACTGTGAGGAGTACGGTCGCAATGAACCGTTGGTCGCTCGTAGCCTTGCCGGTGCTGGCCCTCGGCGTCGCCGCGTTTGCCAAGCCTGTCGCGCATGCCGTGGTTCCGGTCACGCACCGGGTTCGGATGGCGCAGCAGGGCGCCAAGTACCTGTTCAACCCCGCGAACTTCACGATCAAGTCGGGCGACGTGGTGGAGTTCGTGAACGTGTCCGGCGGGCCCCACAACGTGGCGTTCGACAAGGACCACATTCCTGCCGGAGCGCGCGAGATCCTGAATAAGGCAATGGCGCGGCGCCAGAGCGACCTGATGGGGCCGTTCCTGACGCAGGCCAACGAGGTCTACGCGATCAACTTTACCGGCGCGCCGAAGGGCACATACAGCTACTTCTGCCTGCCACATCGGGCCCTGGGGATGGTGGGCGTCATAACGGTCGAGTAACGCCTCCGATGGGCGGCTTGCGGCACCTCCCGACGCGAGGTAACTCTGGCGGCGGGAGGTGCTGTCTTATGGTGACAGACCCGGCGGCCGAAAGCTACGATCTGGTAGCGGACGTCCCGATTGATGAGGTGTGCGTCACCCCTGAGGGTTTCGTGATGGAGGGCCTCGGGACGGACCGCTCGGGTTATCGCCTCGAGATGCACATTGGTTGGCCCGTCGACACACGCACCAAGAGAGTATTGAGCGAAATCTTCTCGCAGGCTGAGGTTAGGGTCATGAGGTGGCGGTCTCCGCCGAGGCGTGGCCAGCCCTTATAGCCGGCGCGTGACTCCTGTCACGGCGGCGGCTCCGTGGTTCGTGTAGTCTGGCCGGTTGCGACCCGGGGACGAGAGCTTGCAGGCGTTTTTCGTCGCCTGCATACTTCTGCGCATCGCTTCTGTCGCACACTCCACTTAGGTGAGGTATGGCTCTATGACGCCTGCGCGGCGCGGCAACAGGGTCCTTCGTATCGCCCTGGTTCTTGCCTGTGGCGCGTGCGCCACCGGTGGCGCGATCCGGGTGAGCGATGTGACCCCGCAATCCATCCCCTCGCTGGAGGCGGAGCGGAGTCAGCGACCTCAGGACGCGAACACCCTCGCCCGTCTGGGCGTGGCCTACTTCAAGGCTGGACGCTTCCAGGACGCGCGGACGGTTCTGGACACCGCGGTGGCCCGCGATCCGGGTAACGGCATCGCGGCCATCTACCTCGGGATGACGGCCGAGCAGCTGGGAGACTTCGCCGCGGCCCGCACCGCGTACCGGCATTGCCTCGCGATCGTGTCCAATGGCGAGCTGAAGCGAACCGCGCAGCAGCGGCTTGCGTTGGCGGACCGGAACGAAATGGAGTATCAGGCCAGGCAGGCGCTGGCGAACGAGTCAGCGCTCGCGGCGATGCCCCCCGAGTCCAATACCGTCGCGGTGATGCCGTTCAGCTACACCGGCGCGGACAGCGCCATGCAGCCGCTCGGGCGTGGTCTGGCCCAGTTGCTGGTGACCGACCTGGCCAAGTCGCGGCAGGTTCGCGTGCTGGAGCGTGAACGCATGCAGGCGATCGTGAACGAGCTCAAGCTCTCCGATTCGGCGCGCGCGGATCCGGCCGCGGCGCTGCGGAGTGGCAGGCTCCTCCGGGCGGCGCGGGTGGTGCAGGGTTCGATCGCCGATCGGCCCGGCAACCAGCTGGAGGTGGACGCGGCTGTCGTGGACGTCGGGAGCGCGGGAGTCCGGGCCACGGCGCGCGGGCAGGACCTGCTAATCCGGCTGTTCGACATCGAGAAGCAAGTCGCGTTGACGCTGTTCACCAACATGGGGATCCAGCTCACGCCGGCCGAGCAGGCTGCGATCAACCAGCGCCCGACCGAGAACCTGCAGTCTTTCCTGGCCTATAGCCGGGGTCTCGAGGCGCAGGACCAAGGCGACTTCGGAGCGGCGCAAGCCGACTTCGACCGGGCCGCGACGCTCGATCCGACCTTCCGCGCCGCAACCCAGAGCGCGGCGAACGCGACGAACCTGTCGGCGGCATCACAACAGACCGTGAGCCAGGTGGAGACGGGCGTCTCCCAAACCCAGACGCTCCAGAGCCCGCAGGCAGCCCCGGTTCAGGACGCGCTGATTCTGGGCTCGAACACGGTCAACCCGACGAACGGGGCCCAGACGGCGGACCAGGGTGGCGGGACGACCCAGCAGCAGCCGACCACCACGCGGAACACGATCCCGGATGCGACGAACACCACCGGCGGGCAGAGTGCAACTGGTAGTGTCGTCATCATCATCAGGAGGCCGTCGTGAGCGCGCCGCGCTGGGCGGGCGGCGCCGCTGCGCTTGCCGCCGCGATGCTGTTGCCCGCCTCTCTGCTCGCGCAGGGCGGCGTGACCGCGTTTGCTGGGGCGGAAGCGCGTGGGGTGAGTTATCAGGCGGGACTCGGAATCAAGAGCGTGTCGGAGATCGCAGTACCGTTCGCGGTCATCTGGCCGGCGAGCGCGCGCCTCTCGTTCGACCTCGGCGGCCGGTACGCGACGGCCAGCCGCAAAGGCAGCAACGACTCGACCGTCACGATCTCCGGATTGACCGACATTCAGGTCCGGGGGGTTTACCAGTTGATCCCGGACATCGCGGTCCTGACCGTGTCGGCGAACCTCCCGACGGGAAAGACCAAGATCACCAACGACCAACTGCTGACGGCTGGTGCCATCGCCTCCGATCTCCTGCCGTACCCGGTGACCAACTTCGGCTCAGGGTTCAACGTCACGACGGGCCTCGCGCTCGCCCTGCCGGTTGGGGGCTGGGCCCTCGGTGTGGCGGGTAGCTATCGGCTGAACGGCGATTTCACTCCGTTCGCGGACACGACCAACTGTCCGGTGAACAACGGTACGGCGGGATGTGGTTACAAGGCCGGCGGCGAGCTCCGCGTGCGGGTAGGCGCCGACCGGCTCATCGGCCAGGGCCGGCTCTCGCTCGGGCTCACCTACTCCAGCTTCGGCGATGACGAGTTCGGCAGCTCGCCGATCTTTCAATCCGGCAAGCGTTACATCGGCCAAGGCTCGTGGACCTTCCCGATCGGCAACGTCGGCCTGCAAGTCTACGCGTGGGATCTCTACCGGTCGCCGGGCTCGCAACTGATCAGCGGCGGCGTGACCACACAGAAGCGCAACCTCCTCGCGTTCGGCGCCGCAGGCTCGGTGCAGATGGGACGCAACGTACTGAGGCCGCAGGTCGAGTACCGCATCTTCACCATGGGCGAGTCCACATTGGCGAGCGCGGGCAGGCTCCTGTCGCTCGGCGTTCAGTACCAGTTGTCCGTCGGCGACCGCTTCGCGCTGCTGCCGTCGGTGCGGTTCGATACCGGGAGCGAGAACGCCCTCGACAGCAGCGGTAACCCGACCAGCCAATCGGTCAACCTCACGGGCTGGAGCGCCGGGCTGATGTTGCGAGCAACAATGTGAATCACTGAGTCCTCCTGGCCATCTTCGCGACCTTCAAGCGGTCGCGACCGCAGGTATCTGCATAGGCCGATGGCTTCAGTGGTCCGACGCGGTGGATAGGTGGCCCGGTGACCGTAAGACGTTGCCGGGCTTTTTGTTAGGGTATCGGCGAGCGGCGATGAGTGTGCGCCATCTCCTTGACGAACCCCTGCACGGTCGGTAGGTTGGCGCTCGCCATCCGCCAAAGTGGGCAGCGGGCGCCATCCTCCGATGGCGTCGTGTAGCCTAACGCATTGAGAGGCATGGAGATCGCCGTGGCCACCGAGCTGAGCAGCGGAGCAATCTCCAGTATTCTCGAGTCCGTTCCCGGCATCGCGCACGTACTGCGGAGCCCCGTCGCTGACGCGATGGTGAATCTCTCGCGCGCGGCAGCTGGGGTCGGGCCGTTCCGCATTCAGGATACGCGGGAGCTGATCAAGTACGCCGTGCGGCGCGGACTCATCGGCAGCGACGAGGGTGACCGCGTAACGGGAGAGATCGAAGGTGCTGCCGCCGTGAAGGCCGAGAAGGCGGCGACACGCAAGGCGGCCCGCGAGGAGCGCAAGCGCGACTCCGGGCATGAGACGCGGAGCCACGGACGTCCGTCGGAAAGAGGTGCACCGGCGAGAAAGCCGCCCGCCCCGAAGAAACCTGCCAGGCGGCCCGCGGCCGTGGCCAAGCGCGCAGCTCATGCGAAGAAACCGGCCGCGCACGGCAAGCGGCGGCNNGGGAGGCATGGGACGCGCGGTGGGTACGAGCCGCACGCGAGCGGTGGCCCGATGTCGGGTAGCATCCGCCGGGCGGGACCCACCGCGCGTCACGCCCAAGGTAGGCGGCAGCACCCGTAACGCGCCGCCGGAGCATTGCGGCCCGCGCCGTCCCGTTGCCGCTCGGCGGCGAATCGCGCAGGCGGCGGTTACTCTTACCGAAGCGGTCGTTCGTCGAGGTGCTTCCATGATGCGCTGTTCGATCGTGCTCGCGGCCCTACTCGCGACTGGCGGTGCGCTGTCTCCCCTGCGTGCCCAGAAGACGCCACCACCGACGACCCAGCGTCCGCAAACCCAGCCCGCGACCACGCCGCCGACGAGAGGCAAGCTCCCCCCCACGCCGGCCACACAGCAGAACGGTGCCCAGCCGTCGGCGCAGCCTGTCACAGCAGCACCGGCGAGCGTCCAGCCACCGGCATCGGTGACGCCCCAGGCCGCCCGCCCGGCGGTCGGTGCCTCGACGGGGACATACACGGCTGGCCTGGCGATGCCTCCATACACCGGTGCCAGCACGGAAGACGCGTGGGAGTACACCGCGCGCCTGGGACGGATGCTGGATTCGACGATCGTGACGCTGGTCGAGACGTTCCGGAACACGTCGGGGCAACCGATGATCGGCGCCAGCAGTCCGGCGACGCTGTCGCAGCGCGAGCGCGACCGCTGGGCGCGCTGTCGGGATCTGTATTGGGACCTCACCACGTATGCGGCGGCGGTACGGGCGCTGAAGCAGTCTCTCGGCCCGGATCCGGCGCTCCAGCGCGCTGCCGCGGACCTCGACTCGGCGTTCAACAAGAGTTTGGCGACCGTAGAGTGCGACAACGTGGCGAGCATGATCGCGGCGCCGGATCGGTGGACGCCGTGGCAGGACCAGTACGAAGCGGCGGCGCAACGCTTCTATCGCGATTTTTACGGCCAGGTCCGTGAGGTGCACGAGAGGGACCGCGCGCTGGTGAGCGCGCTCAACCGGTTCCTGCCGCAGGGGCACCGAGTGGCCCCGCCGTCCGGGCTGCCGACCAATCCTCCCTTCGCCGGCGCCGCTCCGAGTTGATGGCGCGGCCAGAGTTCACCGTCGCGCCAGGACATCACAGGTTCACGGCCGCTGAGGGGCTGTCACGGCCCTCGACTCCCCACTCTTAGCGTTCGGGTTGTGCCCAATGTCACTCATGATCCTCTCGCTCGCCGCAGTGCTTCTCCAGCAGCCGCTTGCCGCACGAACGCAGGCACCGCCCGGTACCATGCCGTTCGACTCCACCACCAAGCTGATCACATCAACGGGCAGGAGCATCGCCGACGTGAAGAGCGCGCTGGAGATGTACCGGCGGGCCGTCTTCAACGGCTCCGACGCGGACGTACTCGATGCGTCGACCACACTCCGCCTGCGGTGTCACTCGTTGGATTCCGCCGCCGTGTTCGCGGCACGCAGGGTGTGCCGCCGATGCACGCAGCCGAACGTGCAACCTCCCCTCGACCGCTATCGCGAGATCATGCCCGCGGTCGCCAGCGTGGGATCCCGCTGCGCGGCCCGGCTCGCCTCGCTGCTCCGCAAGCCGGCACCGGGGGCGGCGCGCCAACTGCGTAGTGACGTGAGGGTTGTCGGGAATGCGATCGTGACGGGTTTGATCCCTTACGAGCGCCGCCTCCAGGCCCTGAGGGAGGCGACCGGGTGGGCACCTCCCCGGGCCACCGCCGTCCCGCGGCGCGCGCCCCGACCGGGCGGCCAGTAACCCAGGTTCGGTCGAAGGGCTGAAGTCCGCCTGACCAACGCCCGGAGCTCGGCCCGCGCGCCGGAGCACACTTGCAGTTGGACTATCGCATCTACTGGGCGGCGGTGCCCCCCCGCCGCCCATGCCATGCGCGCCGCACAGCGAGAGGCTCCACAGGTTATCCCAATCCACATGTCGACATGTTGGGGAAAGTCGGCGGAAGTCGTTCACAGCCGAGCGGTTGGAATCCACATTTTGTGAACATGGAATCAGCGTAACCCGAAGCAAATCCGGCACTTGTACGGCCATCAGGCGGAGGTATATTCGCAGCGTCGTCAGTGGGGAAGGGATCGGGCCCTGCTCGGTCTACGCCTGCTGATGGGCCCGAGCGGCAGCTTGGGGGAGGGCGCCGATGCAAACAAGGGCACAGGCGCCTGTCGATCCCAGGGGCACCCGTCGACTCGGGTAGGTGAGGCCAATCGCGCGCATCACCCACCCCGCCATGGCGCAGCGGGGTGCTCTTCGAGAGGCCGGTACGCGATCCGGCCGGACTCGAAGCGCTCGGAACGGTGAACCACGGAGCGTGGCCACGCTGCGTGGGGATCGAAGCCGGAGCTTCCGGCGGCCCTACCGGGAACCTGACAACAGACAACCGGTGGCCGTGAGAAGAAAAACGAAGGAGAGATCCTTCGGCTCCGGGTAACTGCTTCGGCGACGGCCCGACTGGGGAGACCCAGCCGGGCCGTCGTGTTGTTGGGCTCCATCAGCCGTCGCGCGAGTTGCCCAGCTCGACGTAGGTCCAGCCGCGGCTGCGGCGATCGAGGAGTGTGGTCGGGGGGAAGAGGAATCCGGCGCTGGTGGTGGCGAACCATGCGGCGTGGAGGTGGTCGGCGCCCTCGGGCACCGGGCCCTGGAACAGCTCGAGCAGCCAGCGCCGAATGTGGTCCAGCTCCGGTGCTCGCGCCGCGAAGAGCGCGATCAGGGCTCCGCGCCCCTGAGTGGTCACGAGGAAATGGGCGATCGCGTTCCACCGCTCGGAAAACTCATAACCCAGAACGTAGGCTTCGTCCACGACCGGCGTGCCGTCCACCGGGACCTTCTGAGGCGCCTCGATGCGTGGGCCGAGGAACCGGTAGACCGGCTTGCCGTCAACCATGCGCTCGATCACGGCCACGCCCGTTTCCGCGGCGAACCAGGCCGCGTGCAGGCGATCGGCGGGCTGAAACAGCCCCGTTTCTCCCGTCCACTGCAGGGCGGCGAGCGCGTGATAGAGCGGGCACCCCGCACTGTCGTCCACCGTGATGAGGCGCGGCGCGGAACCTGCGGCCCTGAGGAAGGCGGCCAGCGCCTCGGAGCGTTCCGTGAACTCCTGGGGGGTGCGCGGGTCGGAAGCTGCAGACATCTCGTTACCTCGTTCCATGCACCGCGTAGAATGCGTCGCGCTTCCGGAACCACTCCACGCAGTCAATACCGTGACCCGCCACGAGCGCGCCGGTCTCCAGCTCGAGCCGCGGCTCGTTCACGACGGGCCGCGATAGACGCGCCGCTTGTCAAGCGACCAGATCGGCTTGGAGACCGAATCGCCGGCACCGAAGTTGGCGGCTTCCTTGAGCGCGTCGGCGAGATTCGCCGTCGCCGCGGAGGCGGAGTCGGCGTAGTGCAGCACCTCCGCCTCGAGCGTCATCGGGCGCACCGGGCTTCCGAATTCCAGCTCGCCGTGGTGCGACAGCACGAGATGCTGGAGCAACAGCCGCTCTCCGTCGCTTGCCATCGGCTGTTCCGGCTCGTCGAGACGGCGGTCGAGCATCAGGGACCCCAGAGCCACGTGGCCGAGGAGACTGCCGGCCTCGGTCATCTCGAACAACCCGTCCCACCGGTATGCCTCGAGCTTGCCGATGTCGTGGAGCAGCACGCCGGCCAGGACGAGGTCCCAGACGGCGCCGCACACCTTGGAGATCTGGCGCGCGATCGCGCCCACCTCGACGGTGTGCTTGAGGAGCCCGCCGAGTTCGGCGTGGTGGTTGGCCAGTGAGGCCGGGCACCGCTCGTACTGCGTCCGGAAGTCCGGATCGTCGTAGAACAGCGCGATCACGCGCCTCCACGGGCCGTCGGCCATCTCCCCGCGCCACTTCTCCACCGAGTTCCACCAGGGTGCCACGTCGCCCACCGACGGCAGCAATCGCGGCCAGTCCACCATCTCGCGTGGCACAGGGCGCAGGCTCGTCACCTTGAGTTGCCGGTCCGTTCGGTACATGCCGAGGTCGCCGATCAGGCTGACCACGGCGCCCTTCTGGACCCCCTCGACCTTGTGCAGATCGGACGACCAGAACGGCGCCGTCTTCACGCGGCCGGTGCTGTTCGCCAGGGTGAGGATGACGTAGGGGCTTCCGTCGGTTTGCGTTCTCTGCTCCACGTCCCAAACGAGGAAGGTGTCCTCGACGCGGGCGCCGACGGGCAGGTCCGGAATGGAGACGGGGGCGGGCATGAAGGGAATAATACTGCGCGGTTAGGGGATAGGGGTTAGGGGCTGGCGCCTTAGGGCTTCCAACTCCCTAGCCCCCAGCCCCTAGTCCCTAGCCCCTTTCTTGCGCGGCTCGTTCAACCGATACAGCGACCCGTCCACTTCCGCCGCCGGCGTCATGCGGTGGAGCGACGGCGCCGCCTGCGGCAACAGGTGCGCCACCGAATTCGCATAGTACTCGAGCAGCGGTCGCTGCCGTGACATGACCGCCACCGAAGCTCCCGTGACCAGCACGATCCGCCGCATCCGGAACATCCGCCGGGCGTTCTCCCAGGTCGTCTCGATGGACCGGTCGGCCCGCACCACCTTGGCGTTGACCGCGAGGAGGCGGTCCCGGAACTCGCGCATCCGCCCGAGCAGCTCCGGGAGCGTCACGACGTGCCGCTCGAAGGAGAGCAGCGCCGCCGAAGCGAGCGCGACCGCCGTCACCGGCACGATGGCGCGAACCCGCTCCATCGCGTCGTCCGCCAGGCGCTGGATGTGCGGGAGGCGTTCCTCCCTCGGCAGGCCGAGGACGTCNNTCCTCGAGCGTGCGGTCGTAGTTGAGCGCCACCGGCACGAGCCAGATGTCGCGGTCGAATCCCTCCTCGCGCAGCGTGCCGGCGATGTAGTCCAGCAGGCCGACCTTGGCCGGCCGCGGCCGCCCGTCGCGCGACAGGCCCCCCTCGGGGAAGAGCCCCTGCGTGACGCCGTTGCGCGTGATGAGCTGGACGTAGCGCTCGAGCACCGCGTGGTAGAGCGGCTCGCGGTAGCGGCGCCGGATGAAGTACGACCCGAACGACTTGAATATCATCTCCAGCGGCCAGACCCTGGCCCATTCGCCGACGGCGTAGCTGACCGCGACGCCGCGGGCGAGGACGTAGGCGACGACGACGTAGTCCGCGTTCGAGCGGTGGTTCATCAGGTACACCACGACGTCGCGCCTCGGGATCCGCTCGAGCGCCGCTTCGTCCTGGTAATCCACCGTCACCTTGTAAAGCAGGTTCAGGGTGGCCTTGGCCAGGTTATAGCCGAGCCGGTAGTACGACAGGACGTTGAAGAAGGGCAGGATCTCGTCAATGTACCGCTCGACCCGCACGCGGACTTCGAGCTCGGTGAGCCGCTGCTGGCGCATGTGATCCCGTATGGCGGCGACGACGACGGGGTCCATGATCAGCTCGTCGTGGATGGCGCGGCGCGAAACGAGCTTGTAGCGCGCAATGCGCGCCTGGAAGTCGAGCACGGTACCGCGGGCCCAGCGGCGCATCCGGGCGCGGAACGCCGCGGTGGCCTGGCGCGTAAACCACAGCGCGAGGCCGGCCGCCAGCAGGGCGGCGACGGCGAAAAGCAGCCAGTCCAGGGCGGGCATCGGCCGCGCGCCGCGCGGTCAGGTCGCGGGCAGCTGGCCCGTCGCCTTCAGTTGCTGGAACGCCATACCCTTCAGGCGCGTGATCCGCATCGCCATCGGCGGATGGGTCGCGAGGAGGTCAGCGAGGCGGCCTTCCTTCAGGTTGACGTCGCGCCCGAGCGGATCCGCAATGCACAGGTGCGCGGCGCCTTCCTCGATGTGCGTCGTCGGCGCCTCATGCCCTTCGATCTTCTGGAGCGCCGAGGCGAGGGCCGCCGGGTTGCGCGTCAGCTCGGCGCCGGTCGCGTCGGCCAGGTACTCCCGGTCGCGGGAGACCGCCATCGCCATGATGCGCGAGATGATCGGGGCAAGGATCAGGGTGATGACCCACAGGACGAACACGACCAGCGCCGCGATGGCGAGGCCGCTCCCGCCTCCCTTGCGCCCCTTCCCGCCGAGCAGGCCGCCTCCGCCCCGCAGCATCCGGCCCATGCCGTTCGACAGCAGGACGATCACGCCGACCAGCGCGGCAATGAGGGTCATGAGCCGCACGTCGAGGTTGCGCACGTGCCCCATCTCGTGCGCGATCACCGCCTGCAGCTCCTCGCGGTTCACGACCGCGAGCAGCCCCGTGGTCACGGCGATACAAGAGCTGGCTGCGTCGCGGCCCGTGGTGAACGCGTTGGGGTCCTGGTCGTCCACCACGTAGACCTTCGGCTTCGGCAGTCCGGCCGCGATCGCCATCTCTTCGACCACGTTGACGAGCTGCTTCTCCTCGAACGTCTGGGGATCCGTCAGCTCGCGCGCGCCGGTGGACCAGAGCACCTGCTGCGGCCCCCTCCTCCACGCCACCCACGCGACGATCGCCGCGATGGTGGTGACCGCGACGCCGATCCAGGGAAACCGGTACGCCACCTGGCCCTCGGTCCGGGAGGCGGCGGCCAGATACAGGGCCAGGTCGCCGCCAAAGCCCAGCCAGGCGAAGAACAGGATGAACAGCACGAACCACGCGACCGTCAGGCGGCGGTTCCTGGCCTGCTGCTCGAAGAGGTTCAGGCCCGCCGTCACCCTTGAGGCTTCTCGAGCGAAAGATCCACGGCCGGCACGGACCGCTCCGCGGCGTCCTCGATATCCCATAGCTCGGCGATCTCGGCCTTGGCGAGACCGGCCACCAGGTTGGTCGGGAACTGCTGCTGCCGGGTGTTGTAGCCGGTCGCCACATCGTTATAGAGCTGCCGCGCAAACGCGATCTTGTTTTCGGTGGAGGAGAGCTCCTCCTGCAGGTCGCGCACGTTCTGCGACGACTTGAGGTCGGGATACCGCTCCATCACGACGAACAGCTTGCCCAGCGCTCCGGTCAGGAGACCTTCCGTCGCCGCGGTCTCCTTGACGCCTCCGCCGCCGGCCATGGCCTTCGAACGGGCGTCGATCACCGCCTGCAACGTGTCCTTCTCGAACGCCATCGAGCCCTTGACGGTGTTGACGAGGTTGGGGATCAGGTCGTGCCGCCGCTTGAGCTGCACGTCAATCTGCTTCCAGGCGTTCACCGTCTGGTTCTTGAGGGCGACGAGGCCGTTGTAGGCGCTGATCACCCATAGGCCGATGACGACGATGATGACGAGGAGGAAGAGAATCGGGCCCATGATGGCTTGGTCTCCAGGGAGGTTGCAGCGAATGTGCGGTTGTGCGAGGAGGCTGGCAAGGGAGACGGGCGGCGCGTATGCTGTGGAGGGAGTCGGCACGCGAAGGGCAGGGTCCAGATGAGTTCCCAGACGGCAAGGTGTGCGGTGGTTACCAGGATTCGGCGGGCAGGACTTCGGGTCGGCGCCGATCTTCTGCTGTGCGTCTGTGCGTCGGTGCGCCTGTGCCCTCAGGCTCGGGCCCAGGTGCCCGCGCCGAACATCACCGTCGTCGCGACCTCCGCGTTCCGGCCGACCGCCGTGCTCCTCCCGCATTTCCAGTTCCAGGTGGCCGTGGACAGCGCCGCGGGTGGCGTCGTCCTCAGGGACGTCACGATCAACCCGGTGACGTTCACCGGATGGGTCCGCGTCGAAGGCTTCCAGCCGGGCGAGCGCGCCCCCGAGACTCCGCCGTTCTCCGACAGCGTGCGGTTTTCCTCCGACGGCCGCGTGACGCTGCTGGTGGCCGATTCGGCCACGGGGGCACCGCTCGAGGTGGAGGCTCAGGGAGACACGGCGGCGGCGGCTGGCAAGCTCGTCATCACCTCGCCACGGTGGCCGTACGGCCGGAATGTGCTCGTCACCATCGATCCCATGGACCTCTACGAGCATCGCTGGCGCTCGGTGGGTTATGGAGTGCGCGACCGGATCCGCGTCGACGACGCACGCCACATCGCCTTCTTCCGGGACACCACGATCGCCAATACCGTGATCGCCGTCGCGCCGGGACGCGGTACGCGGGCGACGATCCGGACCGAGACCAGCTCCATCGTGTTGACCAACGCGTTCGGCGGAGCGGTCGGCCGGGAGCGCCGCGCCGTCGGACGCCTGGTGCTGGCCCTGGAGCCCGCGCGCGACAGCACGGGGCGCATCCGCGCCGAGGTGGTCTTCGGCCGGGGCACCACAGAGGACGATGCGGTGGAAGCGCTGGCGCAGGCGATCAGTGACGACCCCGCTCCGCACGTGGCCATCGGCCCGCGCGTAACGACGCCGTCGCCGGAGGCCGGCATTCTGCTTGCGCACGTGCTGGCGGCGGCACGGCCGATGCTGCGCTACGACCGGATCGCCACGTTCCGCAATATGCCGGCCGGCTCCTACACCTTCCTCGCGGCCTTCGACCGCGACGGATGGTACGGCGCGACCACCGCGCTGCAGCTCGGAGACCCCGAGGTCGTCTGCTCCGAGTACGCGCTGATGAAGCAGTACGCCGATCCATCCGGCGCGCAGCGCCACGAGATCTGGAACCGCCTCGGCGCGCAGGGGCGCTACGTCTGGACCGACGACTGGGGCGGGCGCTGGATGGGGGACAAGGACCCATACGAGATTCTCAAGGGTTACGCGTGCTATCGGGCGACGCGGGACACCGCCTGGCTCGGAGGCGAGCTGCGGTATTTGCGGCGCATCGCCCGCTACGTGCTGCGGACCGACCGACGGAGCGACGGCCTCGTCGAGGGGGTGAGCTACGGCACTTATTCGGAGATGTCGCCGCTCTCCCCCACCGACCAGGTGTATCTCACCCAGGATCCGTACGTCAACGCGCTCGCGGCCTACGCGCTCGACCGGCTCGCCGAGCTCGAGGACGAGGCCACGTGGCGGTTGCCCGCGGCCGGGTTGGGCGACAGCGCAGGCGCCTGGCGCGACGCCGCGGCGCGCATCCGTGCGGCGCTGCCCGCGCTGTGGCGGCCGCAGATGGGGTGGTTCACCTATCACGCCATGGCGGACAGCGCTAAGAGTTGGGACCACTACCACCTCCAGCCGGTGGATGCGCTGGTGTTCGCCGCCGTGGCCGACACGGTGATGCAGGCCGCGATGGTCGGCACGCTGCTGCGGCCCCAGTGGTGGGACGAGCGCAACCGCGGCTTCTTCGCGGTGCCAACTGACGATCCCTGGTTCAGCCGCGACGGCTACTGGACGGGCTGGGGCTGGCACATCATGGACTTCAAGGCGTTGGAAGCGGTCTTCCGATACGGATCGGCGGAGCAGCGCCGGGTGGGGTGGCAGCGGCTGCGCGAGGAGGCGTCGCGAATCATTCGTGTTAACTACGGGCGGCCCGGGGAGCGGGGCGACAACAACGGGCTCTTCATGTTCTCGGCGGGTTCGTATCTCGACCTGCTCGCCCGAGGGCTATTCGGCGTGGACGAGCACCTCGACTCGCTCCAGGTGGCGCCGCACGTGGACGGCATCGCCGACGATTCGACCTGGCGCCTGGACGGCTGGAGGGTCAGTGGCGACTCGCTGACGATTGCGTACCGGCCGGCCGCCCACGCGGCGACCATCGGCCTCGTTGCGGCGCATCACACGCGGCTGGTGCTGCGGTTCCCGTGGCTGGCGGCGGGCTCGTGCGCAGAGCTGCGACGGGGCGCGGCGCCGGTGGAGCATCCCGTCCTGACGTTCCGGACCGACGGTTCGGCTTACCTGGACCTGCGGGGCTTCTTCGAGTCCGCGGTGCTTACTCTCTCGGCGCGGCCCTGCGGCAGCTAGCGGCGGCCGCCAGTCCCCAGATCCAGCCCAGCAGCGCCAGCGCGTGCGGCCGCGAGGCCGTGCGCAGCAACAGGACGAGGTTGATCGGGACGCTGAACGCCGAGCCCAGCCGTGTTTCCGGGAGCCAACGCCGCAGCGCCACCACCTGATTCGCCGCCACACCGCCGGTGCGGAACCGCGCCAGGATCGCCTGCGTCAGGGCGCTGTCGCCAAGCGCGCGCCACCCCGGAAGCCGCACCACGTTCCAGACCGTCGCCGCGTTCCCGAACCCGTGCATATCGGTCGAGCCGAACATCGGACGATTCTCCAGCCGGGACCACGAGATCACCGTGCGCCTTCCGCCGGGCGGCAGGTCCATCGCCTGCGGCGCGCTGGTCCAGATCTCGAAACCGTCCACGCCCCATTCGCTGAGCTGGCCGAACTCAGCGCCGGAGTGGCGCCTCCAGTCCTCGGGCAAGGTCGGGACGAGGAAGATCGAGTCGGCGTGCAGGCGGCGAATCAGGGCGCCGGTGGAATCCCACGACGCGTCGTACGGCTGGTTGGCGATGGCTCCGGCATGCCCCAGCGCCAGGACGTGGATCCCCGAAAGCGAAATTTCCTCGCCGTCGAGGAGGCGCGGCCGCCGGGCCGGCGCGTCGAGCCGCCACGCCTTCGCCGCCCCGAAGACGTTGTGGTCGGTGACGAACGCCGCGTCGAATCCCGCCCGGGCGTGCCACCAGGCGTTCTGATCCGCCCCGAACCCTTTCCGCCCGTCGTGCGACATGGCCGTGTGCGAGTGGATGTCGAGGACGAGGTCGGCCGGATCGGTCGCCACCAGGCGCGGGATCGGGCGTTGCAGCCAGTATCCCCAGCCGACGAACGCGGCAAGAGCGATCAGGAAGGCTGCGGCGTACAGCGCTTCGCGTGGCCCGCGGCGGACTGCTGGTGTCCCGCGCGCCGCAAGGCGGAGCAACGCATACGCCGCCACCGCCCACACCGCGAACCCGATCAGGTCCCGCCGGGACCCACCGTTCAGCCAATCCGCGAGGAGCGTAAGGGGCGCGAAGAGGACGTGAAAAAAGGGATACGCGACTCGAGCGGAGGCGGGGGCGGTCCAGGTGACGACATCAACCAGAGGATCGAGGGAGAAGAACTGCGCGACGACGACGCACGCGGACAGCACCAGAGGCAGGCGCCAGCGCAGCCGCATGCGGTGCTACGACCCCGACTCGCCCGCCGACTCGCGGACCGCGCGCCCCAGCCGCTCCGCCAGGCGTTGGCGCTGGGCCGGCGTGCGCGCCGCGGGGTGATCGTGACGCAGCGAGAACTCAGCCCCATCCTCCAGCGGGATGCGGTACCACGCCCCCGCCGGGGCGTTCTGCTGCTGGCCGGCGCTCACGCCGGCCCCGTCGGCTGGAAGGTGGCGGCCGACGGCCCGCGCGACCCGCCCCCGCGGCGCGACGAGGCTCCGGAAATCAATCTCCTCCGGCGTCGGCAGGTTGCCGAGTGCGGCCGCGACTCGCTTCTCCAGGACATCGCCCGGCGAGTCCGCGATGTCCTTGGTGATCGTGGCCAGCGTGGCGCCTTCCATCTGCCGCAACTTGATCGAGAGTAGCTGGAGCAGGTGCCGGTAACCATACGTCGCCGCTGTCCCGCGGCCCTCGGGCGGGCTCATCAGGCGGCGCGTCACGTAGAAGCGGATCGTGCGGTCGGACGGCTGGCTCTGCGCCGCCGCGTTGATCGGCGTGACGCCGGAGGCGTTCAGGATTCCGCCCGACAAGGCCGCCAGATCCCGGATATTCCAGGGGGCGAGCTTGGCGTATTCGCGGAGCGCCAGAAGGGGGTCGCTCATGGTGTGCAGATTTCATATCTCGCCGCCGCGCGCAGCGCAAGGAGGGGCCGAGGCCGCCGGGCCTTGACGCCTCGCCGGCCGGTCTCCCGGCGTTTCTGGCGGCGCGGCGGGGCTTTATCCCGCGCCCCCCAATCCCGGCGCACTTCTTGCTGTTTTTCGCGGCCGGCCCCCTTTGGAGCGGAGTGCATGGCCCAGTACAGGATCGCGTGGCTGCCGGGCGACGGAATCGGCAAGGACGTCATGGATGCGGCGCGAATCGTCCTCGACGGTATCCGGCTGGATGCGGAGTACGTGCACGGGGACATCGGCTGGGATTTCTGGTGCCGGGAGGGTGACGCCCTGCCGGAGCGCACCATCGAGCTGCTGAAGCGCGTGCACGCGGCGATGTTCGGCGCCATCACCTCGAAGCCGGTGCGGGCCGCGGAGGCCGAGCTGGTGCCGGCGCTCCGGGGCACGGGCCTGGTGTACCGCTCGCCGATCGTCCGGATGCGGCAGATGTTCGACCTGTATGTCTGCCTGCGCCCGTGCCGGGCCTACGCGGGCAACCCGCTGAACTTCAGTGACGCCATCGACCTCGTCATCTTCCGCGAAAACACGGAAGACCTCTACGCGGGCGTCGAGTTCAGCCCGGTGCCGGCCGATCTCGCGGCGGCGCTCGCCAAGATCTCGAAGCCGTTTGCGCCGTTCAAGGACCTCGCCCCGGACGCCTACGCGATCTCCTGCAAGGTCAACACCCGGAAGGGCTCCGAGCGCATCGTGCGCGCGGCCTTCGAATACGCCGCGCAGCACGGCCGCAAGAAGGTCACGGTCGTGCACAAGGCGAACGTAGTGCGCGCGACGGACGGGCTCTTCCTGGAAGAGGCCAGGAAGGTCGCCGCCGGCTTTCCCGGCATCGCGATGGACGATGCCAACGTGGACGCGATCTGCATGTGGCTGCTCAAGAACCCGATGAACTACGAGGTGCTGGTAGCGCCCAACCTTTACGGCGACATCATCTCCGACCTGGTGGCACAGATGGTGGGGGGACTCGGCTTCGGCTGCTCGGGGAACATCGGGGAGAAGCTGGCGGTGTTCGAGCCCTCGCACGGCTCGGCGCCGAAATACGCCGGCCAGTACAAGGTGAACCCCATCGCCACCATCCTCGCCGCGAAGATGATGCTGGACTGGCTGGGCGAGGAGGCCAAGGCGGCGCGACTCGAGCAGGCCGTGGCCGCCGTGATCCGCGCCGGCAAGGTGCGGACCTACGACATGGGCGGTACGAGCACCACCCTGGAAGTCGCCGAAGCCGTGGCGCGCGAGATCAAGGGCTGAGGGACATGCCCGCGGCCACGCGCACAATCGTGCTCCACGAGGTCGGCCCCCGGGACGGGCTCCAGATGGAGCAGCAGGTCGTCCCCACCGAGCAGAAGGCACGGTGGATCCGTGAGCTGATCGCCGCGGGCGTGGACGTCATCCAGGTCGGATCGTTCGTCCATCCCGGCAAGGTGCCGCAGATGGCGGACACGGACCGGCTGTTCGCCGAGCTCGGCAAGCCGGAGGGCGTCACGCTCTCGGCGCTGGTGCTGAACGAGAAGGGGCTGGAGCGCGGCCTGGCATGCGACGTCGGGATGTTCTGCATGGGCGTGTCCGCCAGCGAAACGCACAGCCGCGAGAACACCGGGATGTCAATCGCCCAGGCGACCGCGCGCATCATCTCCATCGCCCACCGGGCCGTGGATGCGAAGAAGCAGGTGCAGGTGTCGGTGCAGTCGGCGTTCGGCTGCGGGTACGAGGGCGCGGTGCCCCAGGACCGCGTACTGAGTCTCGTGCACCAGTTCTTCGACGCGGGGCTGACGCACATCAGCCTGGCGGACACCGCGGGTCACGCCGTACCCGAGCAGGTCGAGCGTCTGTACGAGGCGGTCTTTGCCGCCGGCCCCGGCGTCGAGGCGGCCTGCCACTTCCACAACACCTACGGTCTCGCGCTCGCCAACTGCTGGGCGGCGATGCGCGCCGGCGTGACGTGGTTCGAGTCGTCGGTCGCCGGCCTGGGCGGTTGCCCGTTCACCAGGATCGCGGGCGGCAACACCTGCACGGAGGATTTCGTGCATCTGCTCCAGCGCAGCGGGCTCCGCGGCGACGTCCGGCTCGACCGTCTGATCGCGATTGCCGGCGACATGAGCCGGTTCTTCGGCCGCGAGCTGCCGGGCACCGTGTACCGCACCGGCACCGTAGCCGAGGCGGTGGCGGGGAGATCATGACGACCACGAAGCTGCTCGCCGGCATCCGGGTCCTCGACCTCACCAACGTCCTCTCCGGTCCGTTCGCGACGCTGCACCTCGCGCTCCTGGGCGCGGAGGTGATCAAGATCGAGAACCCGGTGGACGGGGACCTGGCGCGCAAGCTGGGCAACGTGCCGGAGCTGAACGAGCGGCTCATGGGCACGAGCTTCCTGGCCCAGAACGCGAACAAGAAGTCGGTGACGCTGAACCTCAAGGAGCCGGAGGCGAAGGAGATCTTCCTCAAGCTCGCCGCGACGGCGGATGTCGCCGTCGAGAACTTTCGGCCCGGCGTGATGGAGCGGCTGGGCCTGTCATACGCCGTGCTGGCGGAGGCGAATCCGCGCCTGATCTACTGCGCGATCTCGGGTTTCGGGCAGACCGGCCCCGACGCGATGAAGCCCGCATACGATCAGATCATCCAGGGCCTGAGCGGAATCATGGCCATCAACGGCGACGAGCGGCTGAACCCGCTACGCTGTGGCTTCCCGGTGTGCGATACGGTGGGCGGGCTGAACGCCGCGTTCGCCATCATGGCCGCGCTCTACCACCGGGAGCGGACCGGCGAAGGGCAATGCATCGACATCGCGCTNNACCTTCGCGACCAAGGACGGCGCGATCAACATCGCGGCCAACAAACAGGAGCAGTGGGAGGCGGTGGCCGACGAGCTGGGAGTGCCGGAGCTCAAGAGCGACCCTCGCTTCGCCAAGCGGGACGCCCGCAAGAAGAACCGCCGGGCCCTCACGCCTTTGCTCGAAGAGCGGCTCAAGCTCGATACGACGGAGCACTGGGTTGCTCGGCTCAACGCCAAGGGTGTTCCGTCGGGGGCCATCCTGGGTCTGGAAGGGGCGCTGGCGCAGGAGCAGATCGCGCATCGAGGCAGCATCCAGGCGGTGCGCGCCGAAGGTATTGGCGAACTGAAGCTCTTCGGCCTGACCGCGAAGTTCGACAAAACGCCAGGCGCGATCGAATCGCCGCCGCCGCGGCTCTCCGGCCACACGGCGGAAATCCTGGGCGGCCTCGGCTACTCGCGCGACGAGGTGGCCCAACTCAAGGAACGCGGCATCGTCTAACGGGGATGAGAACGAACATGGGCATGACGGTCGTACAGAAGATCCTGGCGCGCGCCTCCGGCAGGAGCGAGGTCGCGGTGGGCGACGTGGTGGAGCCCGCGGTGGACCTGGCGATGAGCCACGAGAATGCCGCACTGGTGATCAACCAGTTCCAGGCGATCTACGAGGGTACCGGGCTCGAGCCCACGCTTTGGGATGCGGCGCGGATTGCCATCGTCTTCGACCACCGGGTGCCGGCCGAGTCGCCGAAGACGGCGACCAACCAGAAGAGGATCCGCGGGTTCGTCGGCATCAATGGCATCGCCAAGTTTCACGACATCCGCGGCGACCGGGGCGGGATATGCCATCAGATCCTGCCGGAGAGCGGCTACGTACTGCCGGGGGCGGTCGTCGTCGGCACGGACTCGCACACCACCAGTCACGGGGCCCTCGGCGCCTTTGCCTTCGGAGTCGGTGCGACGGAGATGGCGAGCATCTGGGCGCTCGGACATGCGGTCAACGTCGAGGTGCCCGCCACGATCAAGGTGAACGTGAGCGGCGTCCTGCCACCCATGGTCGGTCCCAAGGACGTGATACTGCACCTGGTGGGTAAGCTCGGGGCGGCGGGCGCGACCTTCCGCGTCCTGGAGTTCCACGGCGACGCCATCCGGGCCATGTCGACCTCCGGGCGACTGACGCTCTGCAACATGGCGGTCGAGGCGGGTGCGACATCGGGTATCGTGCCGGCGGACGCCGAGACGATCCGCTATCTCAAGGAAGAGGCGGGAGTGCTGGAGGCGGTGCATCCGGTCGTGCCCGACCGCGACGCCGCGTACGAGCGCACCGTGGACGTGGACGTGTCGGCCCTGGCGCCGCAGATCGCCTGCCCGCACACCGTGGACAACGTGCGTCCGGTGAGCGAGGTGGCGGGCCGGCACGTGGATCAGATCGTCATCGGCTCCTGCACCAACGGTCGGCTTGACGATCTCGCCGTCGCGGCCGGTATCCTCAAGGGCCGGAAGGTGGCATCCACCACCCGCATGCTGGTATTCCCCGCCTCCGGCCGCATCTACCAGCAGGCGCTCGAGGCCGGCTACGTCGCCGACCTGGTACGTGCCGGCGCGGTGGTGATGAACGCCGGGTGCGGCCCATGCCTGGGCGTGCACGAGGGGGCGCTGGGGGACGGCGAAGTGGCGCTGTCCACGACCAACCGCAACTTCAAGGGGCGGATGGGGAACCCGGCCTCGGACGTTTACCTGTGCTCGCCGGCGGTGGCGGCGGCATCGGCCGTGACCGGCGTGATCACCGACCCGCGGCAGGAGGGCAAGCCGTGAGCGCGGCTTCCGTGGTGCTCGTGCTGGGCGACGATGTCTCCACCGACGTCATCTACCCCGGACGCTACATGGCGACGGTGCTGCCGGCCGAAACGCCGCAGTACGCCTTCGCGGACCTCGGCGTCTTCAACGCGAAGCTCAAGGCCGGCGCGGTGCCTGCCGGGAGTGTGGTCGTCGCGGGCAAGAACTTCGGCTGCGGCTCCTCGCGTGAGCAGGCGGTGTCGGCCCTGAAGGGCCACGAGCTGGCGATCGTGGCGGGGAGCTTCGCGAGGATCTTCCTTCAGAACGCGATCAACCTGGGACTGCGGCTGATCGAGGCGCCGGGAGTGACGGCGGCCGAGGGCGACGAGCTGGCGATTGGCGTGACGGAGGTTGTGAACCTGACGAGCGGCAGGCGGTATGCCGTCCGGTCCCTGCCGGCCGCGCGACAGGCGATCATAGAGGCCGGCGGGTTGATTCCCTACACGCGGAAGCGGTTGCTGGGGCGCTCCGCGGCGCGTTAAGCCGACGTACCCGGGGGAGACTCCGCCTTCGGGAGGGCCGTGCCCCGGACCCGCCCCCACAGGGCCCAGATCCCAATCACGATACCCGCCATCTGGCTGGTCGAAGCGGCTAATCGCACATAGCCCCACGCCGGCTCGGTCAGCTGGACGTCGAAAAACTCGGTCACCGCGCGGATCATGGTTCCGACGGTCAAGAGGACGTAGGCGAACCCGACCAGGTTGGGGTACGGTCCGATCGGCTGGCCGCGGCCGGAGCGTGGGAAGAGCCAGTAGGCCACGCCGAAGACCATCATCAACAGGAAGCCCACCAGCAGCATGTGCACGTGCGCGACGACCATGCCGTGGCTGATCACGCCACCCGCCGTCAGCTGGAATTCGATCCACAGGCCGCCCAACAGGCCGAGCGCGAGAAAGAAAAACGCCGTCCGGAGGTAGAGGCGCACCAGGATGTGCATGTCCTCAGTCTAGCGTCCGTCCGCGGGCGTCACCAGGCCGTGCCGGCCCGCGAGCTGCGAGGATCGTTCGCTCCGCGCTGCGACGAACCGATGCTGGAAACGCGGTGCGCGGTCCCTAGCGTGTCGGCGTGCGCCAGGGCTTCACGCTGCCGGAACTGCTTTCCGCGATCGCGATCATCGGGATCCTGCTGTCCATCGTGACGCCGCCCTTGGGGCGCGCGCTGGACCAGGCCGCGGTGCACGAGGGTGTCGAGCGCTTTGCGGCGCTCCACGCCACGACGCGCCAGCTTGCCATCTCGCGCAACGCGCTCGCACGGCTCGAACTGGACCGCGCCCAGCGCACCGCGACGCTCTCCGTGCGCCGCACGCCGGCGGCCTGGGACACCATCGGTACCTTCCCCCTCGGCTCCGCCGCCATCGCCTGCTCGAACCCGACCATCATCTTCGGGCCCCTGGGCCTCGGCTATGGCACCTCCAACACCCGGGTGATCTTCACGCGCGGCGCGGCCGCCGACACGGTCACCACCTCGAGGACGGGGCGGCTCCGCCGCTAGAGCCCTGCAACCTTCCGCCGAGTCCGCGCGTCCAATGAACTGAGAAGGCAATGCAGGGAGACCCTATGGGCACGATGCCGATTGCCGGCCATCGCAACGAAGGCGGCGCGATGCCGAGGTTGTTGCGCCATGCCACGCCGACGGCGGCGCCGCGCAGGGAAATGGCAGCGTGGGGCTGCTTCGCGCGCCCCTCCCTGAAGCCGACCATCTTCGCGCCCAGCAGAGGCGCTCCCGCAGACTCCGCATCCGAAGAAGTGGCCGCGCGCAAAGTCTGACGGCGGCTTTGCCCGGCCATTGGGCCCGGGGGTTCTGCCCCCGGGCCGCTTGTTTTCAGGGAGCGCCGAGGGGTCCGGAGCGGGGCCGACCTGCCGTCGCGAGCGCGGTCCCGCAGCCGTGCCTACGAGGCAGTGGCCGGCCGTGCGGCATACGGCGCGCAAATCTCCTTCGCCACCTCGGCGAAGGTGCGTGCCGAGATCCCGAAGCGCAAAGCGATGGCGTTGTCGGTAGTCGTGCTTCCTTCCAGCAGCATCTGAAGCTGGTCCGATGTGATCGGAGCCAGATTGGGCATTATTGCTCCCGCCGCCGCGGCGAAGCGCGCCACGCCGACCGGCACCGGAATCCTGCGGCGGCGCACGCCGAGCGCGGATTCCAGATGGTCGAGCATCCGGTGGTAGCTCAATCGCTCCGGCCCCCCCAGATCGAAGCTGCCGCGCAGATCCGGGCGCTCCAGGGCAAGCGCGAACGCTTCGGCCACGTCCCCCAGCCATATGGGCTGCATCTCGTATCGCCCATCGCCGATGACGGGCACGACCGGCGAGAAGCGGATCATGTCCCGCATCATCTGCAACGGAGGATTGCCCGGGCCCGCGACGAGTGACGGCCGAAAGATTGCGTGGGGCTGCCCGCTCGCCCGGACGACTTCCTCCGCCTGCCACTTGGTGCGGTGGTACGCCGTCGCGTCGGCGTCGCCGCGGGCGCCAAGCGCACTCATGTGCAGCATGAGCGATACGCCAGCCTGGCGGGCCGCTTCGACCACCGCCCCGGTGCCCGCAACGTGGACTGACTCGAACGACTGCCGGCCCTTTTCGACGATGATGCCCACCAGGTGGACGACGGCGTCCACCTCTTCGACCAGAGATCGCAACGCGGCAGAATCGGCGAGGGTCCCTGCGACGAGCTGGACACCGAAGTCCCGCAGAGCCCCGGCACGCTCAGGCCGGCGCACCAAAGCCCGAACCTCGTGGTCTCGCCTGAGCAGCTTCTGGACGATGCCCAGGCCGACGTAGCCGGTCGCGCCGGTTATGGCGACACGCATGGCTTCCAAGATGGGATGCCTTGCCCGCTACCGAAACCCGGCAATGAAATTGACCGTAGTGCATTAAGATTGACAGTACTACAGTCTATTAGTATACTGTGGTCGCAAATGACCACGTCTCACGTTTTGTTCACTTTCGAGGTGTGCTAGCCGTGACAGAAGCAGTGCATGGAAGGCGGGAGAGGAAGAAGGAGGAGACGCGGCGGCGCATCACGATTTCTGCGCTCGAGCTCTTCCACGAGAAGGGATTCGAGGCGACGACGGTGGACGAGATCACCGAGCGCGCCGACGTCGCGAAGGGAACGTTCTTCAACTACTTCCCGCGCAAGGAATCGGTGCTGGCTGCGCTGAGCGAGGAGTGGATGGAGCGGGCGGAGGAGCACGCCGCCCACCACGGCCGAACGGCATCCGAGCGGATTCTGGCGTTATTCGGCGGAGTGGCTGAGTCGTACGGCCAGGACCGGTCGCTGGCGCGGATGCTTCTCAGGGTGAGCATGGAGCGGATGGTCTGCCCCGAGCCCGATGTCTCGCGCACCGGGTTGTACCAGCTCGTGGTGCAAGCCGTGCAGGACGGCCAGGCCAGCGGGGAGTTCAGGTCCGACCTGTCGGTGGACTCCGTCTTCGGGGTCGTGGCGTCGGTCTTCATGGGTACGCTGATCTGGTGGGTGGGCGGTGGACCGCACCAGGAGGTGGTCGCTCGCAGCACGGTCAGCCTGCACGACGCGGTCGAATCCCAACTTTCCATCGCCCTGAGCGGCATCCGTCGCCCGGCGGCGGCCGGTCTCACGGAGTAGTCCTATGCGCATCGCGGCGATTCTCGGTCTCGTCCTGGTGCCCGTGGCGGCGGCCGCGCAGCAGCCGGCGCGTGCCCCGATCCATCTGACGTTGCAGGACGCCATCCAGCGCGCGCTGCACTCCGGCAACGACGTACGGATAGCGGAGGCGGGCGTTCGCCAGGCCGAAGGCCAGGTGACGCAGGCCTGGTCGTCGGCGCTGCCGGAGATCAGGGCCAGCGTCACCTATCAGCGCACCTTCGCGTCCGTGTTCGACATGTCGTCGGGGCCCACCTTGGCGCCGTTCAGCCCCGACACGACGGCCTCGCTCGCCTCGCGTATCCGCTATCTGGAGCAGGAGTACCCCAACTCGGTCATACGAGGCATTGGCGGCCTGTTTTCCGACCTGCCATTCGGCCGGCCCAACACGTACATCGCGGCGCTCACGTTCAACCAGACGCTGTTCCAGGGCGGGAAGGTGGGGGCGGGGATCGCCGGGGCGCACGCCTACGAGCAGGCGGCGCGGGCGCAACTCGACGAGACGCGCCGGGACGTCACGTACCGCGTGAGCCAGGCGTACCTCAACGCGCTGTACGCCGAGCGCATCGTGGACATCACGGAAGCGTCGCAGGTCCAGGTCAACGACCANNCTGCGCGCCCAGGTCGAGGCAGCCAACCAGGAACCACTGGTGATCGCGGCACGCAACAGCCGCGACATCACCCTGCTGGAGGTGCGGCGGCTGGTCAACATCCCCGCCGACCAGCCAGTCGAGCTGGCGAGCGGGCTGCTGGTGACGCCGGCCGACTCGCTGCCCCGCGTGGATTCGGTGGCGTTGGATCTTGATGCGGCGGGCCGCGCCGCGATCGAAGCCGCGCGGGCGACGGTGGAATTTCGCCGGCAGGCGGTCCGGGTCTATCACGGCGACTACTACCCGTCGCTCAAGCTCTCGAGTTCGTACGGGGGCCAGGCATACCCCGTGGGGACGTTCCCTTCGAGTATCGGCGATTTCCGTCGCGACTGGAGCGCCTCGTTGGTGCTCTCGATGCCGCTGTTCGACGG
Source organism: Gemmatimonadota bacterium (assembly GCA_003157095.1). GTDB lineage: Bacteria > Gemmatimonadota > Gemmatimonadetes > Gemmatimonadales > JACORV01 > Fen-1245. Next base: position 27,159 of record PMIK01000067.1, read on the forward strand.
CTTCAAGACCCGCGGTGCGGTGCAGCAGGCCCAGGCCGAGCTGTCGCGGGCCGAGGCGCAGCTCTCGCAGACCAGGGCGAGCGTGGCCATCGAGATCGAGCAGGCTCGGGCGGAGATCGCACGGGCGCAGGCGCTGGTGGCGGCGCGGCACGTGACCGTGGGTCAGGCGGAGCGCGCGCAGCATCTGGCGTCGGTCCGGTATGCCAACGGGATCGCGACGGCGCTCGAGGTGTCGGACGCCCGCCTGGCGCTGGAGCAGGCCAGCGTCAACGAGGCGCAGGCAACGCGGGACTACCTCCTCGCGCTCGCGGCGCTGGAGCGGGCGCTGGGACACCCGGTGCCGCTGCAGAGTGCAGGTGGCAGGGTGGCAGTCGGACAGTGAAGTTGCGAGACGCCGAGTTAAGAGTGGTTTCGAGACTGCGGACCTGAGACGACAGAAGAGGGACTGCAATCCATGACGGCATTTCGGTGGGGAACCGCCCTCGTTCTGGCCGCGACCCTGGCGGTGGCGGCGTGCGGCGGGAAGAAGGCCCGCACGGCCGCGGAGGCCAAGGCCGAGGAAGCGCGCACCACTGCGACGCTGAACGCGGCCGACATCGTCGTCGCCCAACGCGCCACACTCCGGTCGGGCATCCCATTGAGCGGGGCGCTGGAACCCAAGGTGCGCGTCACGGTCGGCGCCCCGATGGCGGAGCAGTTGATCGACATGTACGTCAACGAGGGCGACCGGGTTCGGCAGGGGCAGCCGCTGGCCAAGTTCAAGGACCAGGTGCTGCAGGCGGCCGCGACGTACGCGAACACCGACGTGGCGACCCAGCGCATGAACGTGCGGGTAGCGGAGGCGGAGTCGGCCCGCGCGGTCGCGCTGTTCGCGGAAGGCGCGATCGCGCAACGCGACCGCGACAACGCGCTGGCGGCGCTGGAGGGTGCGCACTCGCGGCAATCGCTGGCCGTCTCGCAAGCGGCCAACGCCGAAGACCGCCTCAGGAGCGCGGTGCTCACGGCGCCGGCCGCCGGGGTGATCAGCAAGCGGTATGTCCAGGCCGGCGACCGGGTAGACAACGGGAAACCGGTCTTCGAGCTGGTGGACACGCGGGTACTGCAGCTGTCGGCGTCGGTGCCGACGGAGTGGCTCGCCGACCTGAAGGTCGGCCGGCTGGTGAGTCTCACCGTGGCCCAAATGGACTCGACCGAGATCTCGGGCCGGATCAGCCGAATCAATCCGACCGCCGATGCGGCGACCCGCCAGATCCAGATCTACGTGGACGTGCCGAACGAGCGCGAAGCTCTGGTCGGAGGGCTCTTCGTGTCGGGCCGCGTCGTGACGAAGGAGGCGGCGCACGTCGTCGCGGTGCCGCGCGCGGCGGTTCGCTACGAGGGCGAGGCCCGGACCCCGTACGTCTACGTGGTGAGCGGCGGCAGAATCGCCCGGCGCCAGGTGGGCGTCGGGATCAGCGATGACGACGTCGGGCTGGTGGAGATCACCCGGGCCGTCGCTGCGGGCGACACCGTGGTGATCGGCCCGATCGAGGGTCTCGGCGACGGCACGCCGGTGGCGATCGGTGCGGCCGCGGCGCCCGCGCCCGCCGGGCAGCCGAAGCGGTAGGGGGGCGCCGCGATGTTCCTCTCGAACCTTTCCATCAAGCGGCCCGTCTTCGCCACGATGATGATGCTGGCGCTCGTCGTACTGGGCCTGTTCTCGCTGCGGCGCCTGAAGCTCGACGACATGCCGGACGTGGACCTGCCGTTCGTGATGATCCAGGTCCGCTACCCCGGCGCGAGCACGGAGGCGGTGGAGCGCGAGGTCACCAAGAAGATCGAGGAAGCCGTCAACCCGATCGAGGGGGTGGATCGGATCGAATCGTCGTCGCTCGAGGGGTTCTCGACGATCTTCATTCAGTTCACGCTTCAGACGAAGGTGATGAACGCGCAGGCGGATGTGCGCTCGGCGCTGGACGGGATCCGCGGGGACCTGCCGGACGAGATTGATCCGCCGGTCGTGTCGCGCTTCGACTTCCGGCAGAACCCGATCGTCAGCCTGGCGCTCTCGGGCCAAGGGTGGGCGCTGCGCGACCTGACCCAACTGGCCACGGAAACCATCAGCCGCCGGCTGGAGACGGTGGATGGAGTGGGTAGCGTCACGGTGGTGGGCGGCCTGGAGCGCGAGATCCACATCATGCTGTTGCCGGCCCGCATGGACGCGCTGGGCGTGAGCCCGGACATGGTCATCGCGGCGCTGCGCCGCGAGAACATGGATACCCCTGCGGGCCGCGTGGAGCAGGGCAACGCCGAGCAACTGGTGCGCGTCAAGGGCCGCATCACGGACCCGAAGGATTTCGCGACGATCGCGGTCACGACGCGCAACGGCGTGCCGGTGCGGCTCGGCGAGGTGGCCCGCGTCGAGGACGCCCAGGAAGAGGAGCGCACCCTGGCCGAGTTCTCCGGCAAGCGCGCCATCGGCATTGATATCCGCAAGGTGTCGGGCGCCAACACGGTGGACGTCGCGAACGGCATCAAGCTCGTGATGGCGCAGCTCAACGGCGAGCTGCCCGCCGGTGTCCGGCTGGAGGTGGTGCGGGACAACTCGAAGTGGATCAAGGACTCGCTAGCCGACGTGCAGCTGGCGCTGATGCTGGGCGCGCTGCTCACCGTCCTGATCGTCTTCATCTTCCTGAATTCGTGGCGCTCGACGGTGATCACGGGCCTCACCCTGCCCGTGTCCATCATCTCGGCGTTCCTCGTCATCTACGCCATGAACTTCACGATCAACACCCTGACGCTCATGGCGCTGTCGCTGGCGGTGGGGATCCTGATTGACGACGCGATCGTAGTTCGAGAGAACATCGTGCGGCACGTGGAGCACGGGGAGGACCACTACACGGCCGCGAAGGAGGCTACGAGCGAGATCGGCTTCGCGGTGTTCGCCACCACGATGAGCATTCTGGCCGTCTTCGTGCCGGTGGCCTTCATGGGCGGGATCGTCGGTCGGTTCTTCTTCCAGTTCGGCATCACGATCGCCTTTGCCGTGGCGGTGTCCCTCTTCGTGTCGTTCACGCTCGACCCGATGCTCTCGTCGCTCTGGTATGACCCGCAGGCTGCCGGCCACGCCGAGCGCGGACCGGTCGGCAAGCGGCTGGAGGCGTTCAACGGCCGGGTGCGGGACGTGGGGCGATGGTATCGTGGGGTGATCGCCTGGTCGTTGGACCACCGCGGTGCAGTGCTGGGGATTGCGGCGACGGCGTTCGCGGCCGCCATGGCGCTGATGGCCGTCGGGGCGGTGGGAGGGCAATTCGCGCCGACCACCGACCGGAGCGAGCTGCTCGTGACGATCCAGACGCCGGTCGGCTCGTCGGTGGCGTATACGCGCGCCAAGGGCGAGGAGGTGGACCGGCTGCTGCGCGCACGGCCGGAGGTGGCGTACACCTACTTCACCATCGGGGGCGGCACGCAGCACACCGTCACCGATGGTACGATCTACGTGCGGATGAAGCCCAAGAGCGAGCGCAGCTTGAGCGAGCAGAAATTCCAGCTCGTGCTGCGAAGGGANNGGCCAGCTGCCCGTTCAGGTGAACATCCTGGGCCCGGATGTGGCCCGCCTGCAGGAGCTGAACGACCGGATGATGGCGGCGATCAAGGACGTGCCGGGGTTGGTGGACCTGAAGTCGAGCCTCGAGGGACGCAAACCAGAGTACGTGATTGACGTGAATCGCGACTTGGCGAGCAACGTGGGCCTCTCCATCGGCTCGTTGTCGAACACCCTGCGCGTCGTGCTCGCCGGCCAGACCGCCACCAGCTACGAGGACGAGACGGGGCTCACCCACGACGTGGTGGTTCGGGTCGCGCCCGAATACCGCACCTCGTTCGACGACCTGTCGCGCATCCCGGTCGCCACCAGCGCGATCAATCCTCGCACGCTCTCGCCGATCATGGTGCCGCTGGGCCAGGTGGCGCAGATCCACCCCAGCGGGGCGCCGGCCGAGATCAAGCGCCTGTCACTCGAACGCATGGCGCGCCTGGAAGGCAACTACCAGGGCCGGGCGCTGACCAAGGTGATGGGGGACATCAAGAAGCGAATGGCCACCGTCCCGCTGCCGCCGGGGTACCGGATAGACATCGGCGGCGAGACCAAGAACTTCGTCGAGACCGTTGGCTACATCATCGAGTCACTGGCCCTGGCGATCATCTTCGTCTACCTGATCCTGGCCTCGCAGTTCGGCTCGTTCCTCCAGCCGCTGGCGATCATGCTCTCGCTGCCGCTCTCCATCGTCGGCGTGCTGGTCGCGCTACTCCTGACGGGGGATACGCTCAACATGCTCAGCATGATCGGGCTCATCATGCTGATGGGCCTGGTCACGAAGAACGCGATCCTGCTGGTGGACTTCGCCAACAAGGAGCGCGAGCGCGGAGCCACGCGGCGCCAGGCGCTGATCGACGCCGGGGAGATCCGGTTCCGGCCGATCATGATGACCACCTTCGCCATGATCTTCGGGATGTTGCCCACCGCGCTGGCCCTGGGCGAGGGCGGCGAGTTCCGCGCCCCGATGGCGCGGGCGGTGATCGGCGGCCTGGTCACATCCACGATGTTGACGCTGATCGTGGTACCCGTGGTATACACCTATCTCGACGACTTCGGCGGGCGCGTGGTGGCGTGGGTGACGGCGGGCAAGCGGGCGCGGGTGAAGGACGCGGCAGAAGAGCTTCCGGCCGGGCCTGAGCCGGAGGGCGTGCCGGCGGACTAGCCTTCCGCCGTCCCGGCTTCTGGACCCGTGCTTACGCCGCCACGAACTCCGCGTGTACCGGCGCGGGGAGAATGCCCGCGCGATGGCCCTCGTCCAGCAGCCGTTGCACCGCGCGCCGCCCCGTAGGCCCCAGGTCCACCGTATAGTCGTTGACGTACATCCCGACGAACTGGTCGGTCCGCGCGGCATCCATCCCGCGCGCGTAGCCCTGCGCGTGCGCCAGCGTTTCGGCGCGGTGCTCGAGTCCCCACACGATCGAGGCCTTGAGGTCCCGCGCCACATCGCGAACCAGCGCGGGCCCGAGGTCCTTCCGCACCACGTTGCCCCCGAGCGGCAGGGGCAGGCCGGTCTCGCTGAACCACCAGGCGCCCAAATCCTCCCACAGGGCGAGGCCCCGGTCGGCGTACGTGAGCTGGCCCTCGTGGATCAGCAACCCGACCTCTACCTCGCCACCGACGACCGCGTCCTCGATGGCGTCGAACGGGAGAACCTTCGTGCGGGCCGCTCGCTGGTACAACTGCAAGGCGAGATACGCCGTGGTCAGCTCGCCGGGTATGCCGACGAGGCGTCCGGCAAGCGCGGTCCGGGGATCCGCCGGCCGCGGCTCCCGCGCCACCAGGCGCGGACCGTAGCGGTCACCGACGGAAGCGCCGTGCACCAGCAGCGCATACCGTCCGGCGAGATGGGCATAGGCGTGGAACGAGACGGCCGTCACGTCGAGCTCACCGGCGACGGCGCGCCGGTTCAGCGTCTCGATGTCCGCCAGCTCGTGGGTGTACTCGCGATCACCCGTCTCGACCTTCCCCGCGGCGAGCGCATAGAACATGAACGCGTCGTCCGAGTCCGGGCTGTGCGCGACCCGGATCCTGGGCACGGTCAGGGCCCGCCCGCCCCGGCGCCCGCCCGCTCGGCCCGGCTGCGGGTATCCTGCAGCATCTGGGCGTGCTCCTGGTACTCCGGGCGCTTCTTCGCCACCTCGGCGTCGTAGTTCTTCACGAACGACTGATAGGCGCGTTTGGCCTGGGCCGTGTTGCCCTCGGCCTCCGCGGCGCGTGCCTTGAGGAGCCAGCCGAAGAGATGGTCGGGCGCGCCTTTGAGGATGGTGTCCCCCTCGGCGGCAGCGGGGACGGCGGCGCCGATGGCGAGCTGGACCAGCCCGAGGTGGAGCCGCGCGTCGGCGTCGAGACCGCCGCCGAGGTTGGCGTAGGCCTGGAGCGCCATCGGCGCGAAGAAGTTGACCTGGGCGGAATCGCCGCCCTCGTGCGCCGTCATGATGCGGTTATAGAGCCGGTCGGCCTGTTCGCGGGGCGTCATGGTCGAGAGGTCGGTCGTCGCCCGATCGTTGCCCGGCGGCGCCGCCGCCGTCGCGGCGGCCGGCGCGGCAGGGGCGCCGCCGCTCTTCCTGGCGACGACGACTACCACGACGACCAGCAGGGCGAGCACGCATACGCCGGCGACGTACCAGGCCATCCGGTCGTCTCGCGGCATCGGCCGCGCGCCGGGAGCCAGGCCCCGGGCGGGGCCCGCGACCGGCGTGCCGCAGTCGGCGCAGAACTTGGCGCGTGCCGACAGCTTGGCCCCACAGGATGAGCAGGTGGCCGGCGCGAGCGGCGCACCGCATTCCGAGCAGTACTTGCCCGAGGTCATCGCGCCACAGGCAGGGCACTTCTGGGTGTCTGGAGTCATCAGTGAAAACTAGAGTGAGAAGGAAACCTGTGCCAAGTAGTGGCTCGACACGGCACCGTCAAGGGTTGCAGGGTTGCAGCGGTCTCACGTCCCAAGTGCGCAGGCGTTTCCCTGCAACTCTGGAACTCTGCAACCCTCTCCCCTAGCTTCATGCCATGTCCCTCGTCAACCAGGCCTACCGGGATGCCGGTGACGCCATCCTCCGGCACGCGAACGAGATCGCGGAGACCTGGCGCAACCTCGTGCGAGGTGACGCGGCCATCGTGGGTGACCATCGGCTCCCCGATCTTCTCCTCACCAATCAGGTGCCGGCGATCCTCGCCGACATCGCCCAGGCGCTCAAGGAGGGGGAGGACGGCACCTCGCCGGACCGCTCCATTGCCCGCCGCCGCCGCGGCCTCCGCTTCGGCAAGCTGCGCGGATTGGCACGCTACGATGCCGCCGACCTGTACCGGGAGTTCCGCCACCTCAGGCACGCCATCTGGCGTTTTCTCCGGCAGCAGCTGGATTGGGGACGGGGGGACGCGTTCGAGGTGATGCTGGCCATCGACCAGTACCTCGACGAGGTCATCGGGGCCAGCCTGCGGGGCTACGTCGAGGCGTCCGAGCGGGCGGCCGAGCGCGAGCCCCCGGACCATACCGAAGGCTAGCCGCAAGGCGGGGCCGCGATGGAACCTTCCCCCCGCTTTCCCTGGATGCAGACCGCGCTCCATCTCGGGCAACTCGCCCGAGGCGGCGCGCGCTGGGAGGTGTATCTCCAGTCGGAGCCGCATCCCGACGTGGGCGCGATCCGCGGGCGCCTCCACTTCCTCGCGGACGACCGGCACCGGGCGACGACCTGGATCTTCCTCGAGTGGACGGAAAAAGAGGTGGTGGACCGGGCCCGGCAATTCTCCGCCGCCGAGCTGTGGACCTTCCTCGAAGGGCTGACCCCGTAGGCGCCACACCTGTCGCGTTTCTGCATCACAAAATGCATGGAAACTGAGATCAACTAGCTTCTAACTGCACGATATGTGCAGTTTGCATGATTCTTGCTTGACAATATACACAGCGATGGGTAGTTTCGCCGCCTTCACTCAACAGGACCAGCCATGCCGAAGATCTCCACCAAGCGAAGCAGAACCACCAAAGCCCCGGCGACGAGTCCCGCGGACGTGATCCGCCAGGCTCGCGAGAGCGGCGTGCAGGTGGTGGACGTCCGCTTCACGGACCTCCCCGGCACCTGGCAACACTTCTCGATCCCGGTCGGGCAGTTGACCGAGGACGTGTTCGAGGAGGGGCTGGGCTTCGACGGCTCGAGCATTCGGGGGTTCCAGGCGATCAACGAGAGCGACATGCTCCTCTTGCCGGACCCCGCCTCGGCTTTCCTGGATCCCTGCCTTAAGGTCCCGACGCTGGTGCTGACCTGCGACATCAAGGATCCGATCACCGGGGAGCGCTACAGCCGCGACCCGCGGTACGTGGCCCGCAAGGCGGAGCAGTTCCTAGTGAAGAGCGGTGTGGCAACGACGTCGTACTGGGGTCCCGAGGCGGAGTTCTACATCTTCAACTCCGTGCGGTTCGACCAGAACGCGCACGAGGGCTACTACCACATCGATTCCGAAGAGGGGATCTGGAACTCCGGCCAAGACAGCGGCGCGCCCAATCTGGGGCACCGGCCGCGGCACAAGGAGGGGTACTTCCCGGTTCCGCCGGTGGACCGGCTGCAGGACCTGCGCTCGCGCATCATGCTGGCGCTGCAGGCCTCGGGCATCGAGGTGGAGGTGCAGCACCACGAGGTCGGGACCGCGGGCCAGGCCGAGATCGACATGCGCTACGGCACCCTGGTCCGGATGGCCGACCAGGTCATGATGTTCAAGTACATCGTCAAGGGCGTGTGCCACGATCACGGCTACACGGCCACCTTCATGCCGAAGCCGATGTTCGGCGACAACGGCTCCGGGATGCACGTGCACCAGAGCCTGTGGAAGAACGCGGAGAACTTGTTCTGGTCCGAGAAGGGCTACGCCGGGCTTTCGGACCTGGCGCGGTTCTACATCGGCGGCCTGATCAAGCACGCGCCGGCACTGCTGGCCTTCGCGGCGCCGACGACCAACTCGTACCGCCGCCTGGTGCCGGGCTACGAGGCGCCGATCAACCTGATCTACTCCCAGCGCAACCGCAGCGCGGTGTGCCGCATCCCGATGTACTCGAAGTCACCCAAGACGAAGCGCATCGAGTTCCGGGCGCCGGACCCGGCCGCGAATCCCTACCTCACTTTCGCGGCTCTGTTGATGGCCGGCATGGACGGCGTCAAAAATCGCATCGAGCCGCCCGCGCCGATCGACAAGGACCTCTACGACCTCGAGCCCCCGGAGCGGAAGCGCGTCAAGAACACGCCGGGTTCGCTCGCCGAGGTTCTCGAGGCGCTGCGGAGCGACCATCAATTCCTACTCCAGGGCGGGGTATTTACGCAGGATCTGATCGACACCTGGATCGAGTACAAGACGAAGAAGGAACTGGAGCCAGTAGCGCTGCGGCCGCATCCGTACGAGTTTTTCCTGTACTACGACGTATGAGTTTGTTCACGTCCGACTTGGAGCATCCATGACCCCACGTCCGCGCAAGGCGCACGGCGCGGTGTCTGGCGAAGCGGGCGCGACGGTCGTCGCGCCCGCTTCGTCTCACGCCGTGATGCGCCCGTTGCCCATGGCCCTCGACCCGGATTACCGCGCGATGGTGCGGTCGCGGGGCATCACCAAGAAGGACATCCTGGACGTCTCTGATCGTCTCGGCGTCCGTTTCCTTCGTCTGCAGTTCACCGACATCCTCGGTGTGGTGAAGAACGTCGAGGTGCCTCGCAGCCAGTTCGAGAAGGCGCTGGACGCGCAGATCATGTTCGACGGTTCCTCGATCGAGGGTTTCGTGCGCATCGAGGAGTCGGACATGCTGCTGGCGCCGGACCTCGACACGTTCCGGATCTTCCCCTGGGGCGCGGAGGAGGGGCTGGTCGCACGCCTGATTTGCGACATCCGCAACACCGACGACTCCGATTTCGCGGGCTGCCCCCGCTTGGCTCTGAAGCGGCAGGTCGCGCGCGCCAAGCAGCTCGGCTACGTGATGATGGCCGGGGTTGAGGCCGAGTTCTTCCTGTTTTACAAAGATGCCCACGGCGACCCGACCACCGAGGTGCACGACGTCGCCGGGTACTTCGACGTCGGCCCGGTGGATCGCGGCGAGCACGCGCGGCGGCTCATCGTCTCGGACCTCGAGGAGATGGGGTTCGAGGTCGAAGCCGCGCACCACGAGGTCGCGCCCGGCCAGCACGAGATCGATTTCCGCTACGCCGACGCGCTCACGACCGCGGATGACCTGTCCACGTTCCGAGTGTTGGTGCGGAGTGCCGCGGAGCGGTACGACCTGGTGGCGAGCTTCATGCCGAAGCCGATTTTCGGGCAGAACGGCTCCGGGATGCACACGCACCAGAGCCTGTTCAAGGGCGACAAGAACGCTTTCTACGACGCGAAGGGCGAGTGGCAGCTCTCGAAAACAGCGCTGCACTACATCGCCGGGCTACTGGATCACGCGCGCGGGTTCTGCGCGGTCACCAACCCGCTGGTCAACAGCTTCAAGCGGCTGGTGCCCGGCTACGAGGCGCCGGTCAACATCGCCTGGAGCATGAAGAACCGCTCGCCGATGATCCGGATCCCCGATCGCCGCGAGTCGGGCACGCGGTGCGAGCTGCGGATGCCCGACCCTTCGGCGAACCCGTATCTCGCGCTCGCGGTGCAGTTGGCGGCCGGACTCGACGGGGTGGAACGCAAGCTGACGCCGCCCGATCCGGTGAACAAGAACATCTTCACCATGACATACCGGGAGCGGCGGCATCACCGGATTGACGATCTGCCGCGGGACCTGCACGAGGCGCTGGACTGCCTGGAGAAGGACCCGGTGGTCCTGGGCGCACTGGGCGAGCACATCGCCGGCCGGTACATCGAGGCCAAGCGCAGTGAGTGGGCCGAGTACATCTCACAGGTGAGCGAGTGGGAGATCAAGAAGTATCTGGGGCAATACTGAGAAGACGTGATGGGTGATGAGTGATGGGTGAGGGAGGGGCGGCGGGAATGACGCCGCGGGCTCTCCTCTTCGATCTCGACGGGACGCTGTACACCGACGCCGGGCCGGTCCCCGGAGCGGTGGAGGCGCTGGCCGCTCTGCGGCGCCGCGGCGTCCCGTTCCGCTGCGTGACCAACACCACGCGGCGATCCAGGCGGCTCCTGGCCGAACGGCTCGCCGGCTACGGCTTCGCCGTCGAGCCCGCCGAGATCATCACCGCCGTGATGTCGGGCGTGGCGCTGCTCCGCTCCCGCGGCGTCCGGCGCGTCGCGGCGTACGTTGCGGCGGAAACCCTGGAGGACTTCGGGGCGTTCGACCTCGCCAGCCCACGGCCGGAGGCGGTTGTCGTGGGCGACCTCGGCGAGGCGTGGAACTTCGGGAAGCTCAACCAGGCCTTCCACCATGTGATGGACGGCGCGGATCTGCTGGCGCTCCAGCGCGACCGCTACTGGTTCAAGGGCGACGCGCTGGCGCTGGATGCCGGCCCCTTCGTGGCCGCGCTCGAATACGCCACGGGTAAGAGCGCGGTGCTGTGCGGCAAGCCCTCTGCGGCGTTCTACCATGCCGCGCTGGCGACGCTGCCGGCCGCGGTCGCGGCGCGCCCGCGGGATGTGGTGATGGTCGGGGACGACCTGTGGGGCGACGTGGAGGGTGCCCAGCAGGCGGGCCTCACCGCCTGGATGGTGAGGACCGGCAAGTTCCGCGACGACGTTCTGGCCGCGAGCGGCATCACTCCCGACCGCATCATGTCCAGCGTTGCTGAGTTGCCAGACCTGTTCCGAACTCTGACTTCCGAGAGCTGGTAACCACTCGCAACTTGCCGTCTGGCAACTTACCGGAACTCTGCCGTCTGCCCGCGGCCACCTACGGAGACGGCAGCGTCATCCCCAGATTCTTCACCAGGAACGCCCACTCGTCGGTTACCAGCTCGATCTGCTTCGAGACCGGCATGCCCCCGCCGTGGCCGGCGCGCGTCTCGACGCGGATCAGGATCGGCGCGCTGTCTCCCTGCGCCGCCTGGAGCGCCGCCGCATATTTGAATGAGTGGCCCGGCACCACCCGATCGTCATGATCGGCCGTGGTCACCAGGGTTGGCGGGTAGTGCGTCCCCGGCCGGATGTTGTGGAGCGGTGAGTACGCGTAGAGGTACGAGAACTGGCTCGCGCTGTCGGACGAGCCGTATTCCGTGACCCACGCCCACCCGATGGTGAACCTGTGGAAGCGCAGCATGTCCATCACGCCCACCGCCGGCAGCGTCGCGCCGAAGAGGTCGGGCCGCTGATTCTCCACCGCGCCGATCAGCAGGCCGCCGTTCGACGCTCCCTCGATCGCCAGCTTCGACGGCCGCGTGTAGCCCTGGTCCACCAGATACTCGCCCGCGGCAATGAAATCATCGAACACGTTCTGCTTGCGCTCGTGCATCCCCGCCTGGTGCCACTCTTCGCCGTACTCGCCCCCGCCGCGGAGGTTCGCCAGCGCGAGCGCGCCCCCCATCTCGAGCCACACGGCGTTCGCCACCGAGAAGTACGGCAGGTTGCTGATGTCGAATCCGCCGTACGCGGTGAGGAGCACCGGATTGGCACTGTCCCTCGCCAGGCCCCGGCGATGGATGAGGAACATGGGCACCCGGGTGCCGTCCTTGCTGTGGTAGAACAGCTGCTCGGTCTCGTAGCGGCTCGGGTCGAAATCGAGATGCGGAGCCTTCCAGACGGTGGCGGCGCCGGTCGCGACGTCGTACCGGAAGATCGTGGTTGGATAGAGGAACGAGGTGAAGGAGTAGAACATCTCCGGGCTGTCGGCGCGGCCGCTCACGCCGCCCACGGTGCCGATTCCCGGCAGGGCGACATCCGCAACCGGCCGCCCCTCTTCGGTGAAGACCGCCAGGCGGCTGTGGGCGTCCAATAGATAGTCGGCGACGAATCTGCCGCCCACGAGTGTCACGCTGTTCAGCACCTGGTCGGTCTGTGGAACGATCTCCTTCCAGTCGCGGCGCGCCGGGCGGCGGGTGTCAATCGCGATGAGGCGGCCGCGCGGGGCGTCAAGGTTGGTCTGGAAGTAGAAGACGGGACCGCGATTGCCGACGAAGTCGTACCTCGCGTCGAAATTGTCGAGCAAGCGTATCACTCGCCCCGTGATGCGCGGCCGGCGCGGGGTCCCCAGGTCGAGGTAGTAGACGCGGTTCCGGGAGTCGGTGCCGAGCGAAACGCCGATGATCAGGTAGCGCCCATCGTCGGTGACGCCGCCGCCGAATCCCCAGTCGGGATGGTCGGGGCGCTGGTACACCAGCCGGTCGGCCGACTGCGCGGTGCCCAGGCGGTGGTAGTAGAGCATCTGATTCTTCACCACCGCCTGCAGCACGTTGCCGGCCGGCGTCGGGAAGCGGCTGTAGTAGAACCCGGCGTTGTCGTGGGTCCAGGACAGCCCCGAGAACTTGACCCAGCGCAGCAGATCGGGCAGGTCGCGCCCGGCGGCGATCGCGCGCACGTGCAGCTCGTTCCAGTCGGAGCCGGCGGCGGCCGTCCCGTAGCCGAAGTAGCGGCCGTTGTCGGAGACATCCCAGGTCGTGAGGGCGACGGTCCCGTCGGTCGAAAGCGCGTTCGGATCAATCAGCACCTTGGATTCAGTCTGAAGCGATCGCTGCCAGTAGTACACGGACTGGTTCTGGAGCCCGTCGTTCCTGGTGAACACGTACGTCCCGCCCTGGCGCCCCGGCACGCCGAAGCGCTCGTAGTTCCACAGCTTGGTCAATCGCTCGAGGATGCGCGCACGCTCGGGGATGCGGGCGAAATACGCGAAGGTGACGCAGTTCTCCGCTTCCACCCACGCCTTGGTGTCGGCCGCGTCGGCGTTCTCGAGCCACCGGTATGGGTCGCGAACGGACGTGCCGAAGTACGTGTCCACCTGACTGTCGGTGCGGGCCCGGGGCACCGCGCAGGTCGGCGCAGCCTGGGAGGAGGCGACGGACGGGGCGAGCAGGCCGACGACGACGGCGAGGCGAAGCAGTGCTGTGCGCATCCACATCCTCCGGTCTGGCGACAATTTACAACGCGGCGGGCCAAGCGCCCTCATGCGTCAGCAACCACTCCTTGATGGGCAGTCCGCCCCCGTAGCCGCCCAGCGAACCGTCGGCCCTCAGCACCCGGTGGCACGGGACGATGATCGCGACCGGGTTGTTGTGCAGCGCGTTCCCGGCGGCGCGGGAGGCGCGCGGCGAGCCGGCCTGGTTGGCTACCTGGGTGTACGTGGCCACGCGGCCCGCGGGAATCCGGGCGGTGGCGTCGAGCACGCGTCGCTGGAACGGCGGCAGCTCGTCCAGGTCCACGGCGACGTCGAAAGCGAGCCGCCTGCCCGTGAAGTAGCGATCCAGCGCGCGGCGCACGTCGTCCAGCGTGGAGCGAAGGATCGGCACGTCGCCGTGTTCGCCCAACAGCCGCTCGACGAAGTCGTCCTCGCTCTCGACGAAGCTGAGGTGACGAAGGCCCCCGGCACCGGCCGCGAGCCCCAAGGCTCCCACGGGCGTGTCGTCCATCATCGCGTAGCGTAGTGGCTCACTCCGGCGGCCGGTCAGGGTGTCGAAGGCGCCGAGGACGATGTGCTCCACCGCCGAGCGCTCCGCGGCTGCGTGTTCGGCGGTCATGGTTCCCTCACTCTCAGGCGCAGTTTCCTGGTGGCCTGGTAGACGTTGGCGCGGGCGGTGGCGGCCGTGCCGCCGAGCCGCCGCGCGATCTCCTCGTAGTCCAGCTCGTCGGCGAGGCGCAGGGTCAGCGCCAGCCGTTGCCGCGCGGGCAACCGCGCCACGTGGGCCCACAGCTCCGCGCGCCGCGCCTCGTCGCGCTCCTGCCGTCCGTCCGCGTGCGGCGCGACGGCGGTCTCGCGCTCCGCGGCGTGGCGCCGCAACGCCTCACGCTCCCGGGTTTGCGAGCGCAGGTGGTTCAGCGATGTATTGGTCGCGATCCGGTAGAGCCAGGCCCGCTCGTTGGAGCCGGCCGCGAGTCGCGACAGCGCGCGGTGCGCGCGGATCATGGTGTCCTGCAGGATGTCCTGCGCGCTGTCGTCATCCCGCACCATGCGCCGGATGTGGCGCGCCAGCTCGTCACCGTGCTTCGCCAGGAGAAAGGCGATGCGGTGTGCGGCCCGGGCGGAGCGGTCGGCTGGAGTCATGGCTCGGGAGCTATAACACCGGAGGCGCACGCGCGTGAAACCAGCCGTGCTCCCCGCCGCGCCGAAGTGAGTGGCGTCATCCGCAGAAGATCTCCGAGGAGAACGATCGGATTCGGTGCCAGCGAACGGACCCGTGGTATTGCCCGCGGCGACGTTATCCCGTACTGTGCGGTGCGCGCTCTAGCCGACGCGCGTACGCCCGGCCTGGTTAGCAGTGACCGAGCGTGGCTGGCGCGGCGAGCCGAGGTTTCCCACCGCAAGGCATGCTTGGCTGCGCGCCGATCATCGCGATGCCTGATGCAAGGGCAGCTTGTCGTGATGAGCGAGCCCCCGGGGAGCAATCCCTGGGGGTTTCGTTTTCAGGCCCGACGGGCGGCACGACGATCGGCGGCGGCTCACTGACGGCACGGGGCGCGCGGATCCTGGCGCGGGCCGTCCACGACCGGCCGGTGATCGAGGTTCGCAACGGCGACCGCCACGTCACGCACCAGCGATGTCACGCGCGCCAGTTGCGTGTAGTTGATGTACTGGGGCTCGTCGGTTACCTGGTGGTAGTCGAGGTGCTCGCCGGTCGAGAGCGAGACCGACGGGATGCCGAGCCGCGCGTAGCTGTAGTGGTCGGCGCGGCAGTAGTACTGGAGCGGATGGCCCGGTGCGTCATACTCGTAATTGAAGTGAAACGGCTGCGGCTCTCGGCCCGCCACCGCCTCGATGAGGTCGCCGAACTCGGTGGAGAGCCGCCGGCTGCCGACCAACTCCAGGTATCCGGGGCCGCCGTGGGGCAGGTCGGTCGCATCGCCGCGCCCGATCATGTCCATGTCGAGTTCCGCCATGATGGAGTCGAGGGGCACGGTGGGGTGGTCCGTGAACCAGCGCGATCCCAGCAGGCCGCGCTCCTCCGCCGCGTGGGAGATGAACAGGATCGAGCGCCGGGGATGCCGCCCGGACGCCAGGACCCGCGCCAACTCCACCAGCGCGACCGTGCCCGAGCCGTCGTCGTCGGCACCGTTGTAGACGGAGTCCCGCTTCACCGGATGGGCTGCGCGCAGACTATCGCGCAGCGTCGCGATGCGGGCTGCCTCCCCCGGCGTCGCCGGGCGCAGGGGGGAATCCGCCCCCATCGGGCGCACCACGCGATTGAAGGCCCGGGTCGAGTCGTGGTCTACCGCCGGCCGGGCGAGGCCGACGTGGTCGTTGTGGGCCGAAAGCGAGACGTAGCTCTCCCGGAGCGCCGGATCGCTGCCCGGCAGGATCGCGATCACGTTCCGCGCGGGGTCGTGAAGCGGAGTGCGCTTGAACGCGACGCTCCCATTGACAGTGGGACCGGTGCGGCCGGGCGTCGCCGTGGCGAGTGGAACGCCGAGCAGGTGCGACGCGCCGGACGTGGTCACCAGCAGCGAACCCCGCGCGAGCGAGAGCACCAGCGTATCGGCGCTCACTCTACCGGTCATTGCCTGTTCGGCCAGGCCGGGCGGCGCCGAGTCCAGACCAGCCACTGCGAACCCCGCGGCGGCTCGGAATCGTGCCTCGCGGCGCAACGCGAGCGCAGCCCGTGTCAGCGCCGTCCAGCCGCCGCCGGCGGGCGGCCTCAGGACGACGAGCTTCCCGGCGATCTGTTCTGCCGTTGGCCAGGTGGTGCTGTCGTCGGCGGCGCCGCCGTAGATCGTCGCGGCTCCGCCAGCCGTCCAGCTCATGAGGACGCCGGCCGGCAGGACGTCACGCCCCGACGTGAGGCGCACCCCGTCCACCTCCAGCCCGGTGGTGGTGTCGAGCGCGGCGCGCCAGAGGGGGACTGTCTGGAAGTAGGTGCCGTTCTCTCCGGCGGCCGTCAGACCGTAGCGGACGAACATGGCCGCGACCCAGTCGGCCGTCCTGACGTTGCCGGGGCTCCCGGTGTTGCGGCCGCCCATCGAATCGTCGGCGATGGCAAACAGGTTGGCGCGCAGCGTGTCGGGGCTGACCGGTGTGGCTGCACCCTGGGCCAGCAGAGTGGCTGGAGCAGCGAGCAGCACGCCCATGCAGAGCGCGCGCAGCGTCAGGCGGATCGAACCCCTCACCTTCTCCGTGGGCGACTACGCTTCGTCGCTGATGAGACCTGACCGCAGCGCCAAGCGCGTCAGTCCGGCGATGGTCTTGATGCCCACCTTCTTCATGAGGCTGTCGCGGTGGGTTTCCACGGTGCGCACGCTGATGCCGAGTGCGCGGGCCGTCTCCTTGTTGGTGGCTCCTTCGGCGATGTACCGCAGTACTTCGCGCTCGCGCGGGGACAGCCGCTCCAGCGCGTTCTGCACCTCCTCGCCCTCGAGCTTGCGGCGCAGCAGGTCGGATAGCTGCTGGGAGACGGCGGGACTGTAGTACGAGTTGCCGGCGCAGACCTCGCGCACCGCCTGGACCAGCTCCCCGGCCGCCGCGTCCTTGACCAGATAGCCGTGGGCGCCGGCGCGCACGCTCTCCATCAGGTATTCCGGCTGCAGGTGCATCGACAGGATCAGGATGCGGACCTCGGGCGCGCGGGCGCGGATCTGGCGTGCCGCCTCGAGGCCGCCGCCCTTGGGCATGGTGATGTCGAGCACCGCGACGTCGGGCCGCCGCGCGAGGGTCTCGCGGACCGCCGCCTCGCCATCCCCGACTTCGGCGACGACCGTCATGTCGCCGGCGGCGGTCAGGATGCGGCGCACACCATCCCTCACCAGGGTGTGGTCATCGGCCAGCAGGACCGTGATCATCTCAGGCATCGTTAGCCCCCGACGGCAACCGTGCTTCGAGGCGCACGCCACGTCCCGGTGCGCTCGCAACCTGGAACCGGCCCCCCGCGCCGACGACACGCTCCTTCATGCCCGCCAGGCCGGCGTGCCCCGCGCCGGCGTTGGCGCCCGGCTCGACGGGGAAGCCGTGACCATTGTCCTGGACGACGAGCAGCAGGTCGCTGCCGTCGGGGGCGAGGCGCGCGTCCACGTGCGTTGCGCCGGAATGGCGGGCGACGTTGGTCAGGGCCTCCTGAAAGACCCGGTAGACGGCGACCTCGACCTCGGGAGCCGGCGGTGCCGGCAACGGAGTGGCGCTGAGGTTCACCACCACGCCGGTGCGTCCCGCAAAGTCCTCGGCGAGCGCCCGAAGGGCGGGGATGAGGCCGAGGTCGTCCAGCACCGCGGGCCGGAGCCCCCGCGCCGTCGCGCGGATCGACTCCAGCGCGAGGCCGGCCAGATCGCGGGCGCGGTCCACGGCGTCGATGTTCATGCCCGCGCCCACCAGGGATCGCTCCAGCTCGGCCAGCTCCAGCTTGATGGCGGTGAGCACCTGCCCCGTTTCGTCGTGCAGCTCGCGCGCGATCCGCCCGCGCTCAATCTCGGCGGCCCGGAGCAGCGATGTGGACGCGCGGGCCAGTTCCGCACTGCGCATCTCGAGCGCGGCGTACAGCTCGGCATGCTGGAGGGCCGCGCCAATCTGCTGGCCCAGCGCCCGCAGGAAGCCGCGGTCCATCGAGGCGAACGGGTCGCGGGCCCGGGCCACGATGACGAAGGTGCCCGCGGGGCGCTCGCCCATGAAGACCGGGAGAAACGCGGCGTAGGGATGGGGCGCGATGAGGCCGTCCGGCGCCGACGCCGCCTTCGGCCAGGCGTGCACCACCAGCGGCACGCCGTCACGCGGCGCCGCGAGGAGGGGCTCGGCGTCGGCGTTGCCCGGCGCGGCGATCGCGAGCGCGGTTTGATCCCACCGCGCGCAGACACCGGAGCCACCGCGGAACGCCAGCGCTCCGGCGGCATCCTCCTCGTACAGCGCGCAGCCCACCACCGGCGGCAGGGCCAGCGGCCGCTCCAGGACGGCCGTCACCACGTCGGCCGGCCGGAGGCTGCGCTGCAGATCTCCTGACATGGTCGCCAGCGCGGCCATGCCGCGGTGCTGGTCCTCGAGGACCAGGAGCAGCATACCGCCGCCCACCGCCAACTCGAAGAGCAGGTCGAGATAGTAGCCCCAGGGCACCCAGGCGCCGCGCGCGCGCAGGAACGTATAGTCGAGGTGGTGGGCGCCCCACAGCAGGAAGGCGCAGGCGAGCACGGCGGCGCCCTTCGACGCGGCGCGCCGCCAGTACTGGAGGAACACCACGCCGGTCCAGAGGGTGACGAGGCTCAGGAAGAGCACCGCCGGAAGCGCGGCCCACAAGAAGTTCTGGATGCGGTAGATCGCGATGTACGACCAGATCACGGGCACGGCGGAGAGGAGGTAGTAGCGCCGGTCCCACGGCAGTTGCCGCGCGAACACCAGCGCCGCCCACAGCAGGAGCAGCGTCGTCCAGCCGGTCGCCACCTGGTGCCAGAACAGCCAGTTCTGGTTCCCGGTCCACAGGAACAGGGCGATGATGGCGAGCCGCAAAGCATACACGCTCCAGGCGCCACCCCAGATGCCGAAGTAGCGCTTCCGGTAGGTCGCGGCGAGCGCGAGGAACAGTCCGGCGATGCCCAGCGTGACGCTGGCCTGGAAGATGACCAGCGACAGCTCGAGCTGGAGGGCACTTGGACTCACGTGGCGCCGAGGATCGCGTGCGCGACGTGATCGGCAATCGCCATGATGGTGATCATCGGGTTCACACCGCTGGAGGTGGGGAACGCGCTGCCGTCCGCCACATACAGCCCCTTCACGCCGTGCGTCTCCCCGGTCTCACCCGCGACCGAGCGCCCGGGGTCGCTGCCCATCGGGGCGCTGCCCATCTGGTGGAAGCTGATGTACGACATGTGGCAGCGGCGGTAGCCACGGCTGTCGCACTGGCCTTGGAACCGGTCGAGCCACCCGTGCTCGCCGGGGCGCACGCGCGCCGGCGGCGTATGGAGCGAGAAGATCTCCGTGGCTCCGGCCGCCGCCAGGACCTGCGCGGCGCCGCGCAACCCCGCCCGCACGTGGCCGGCGTCGAAGCGCGAGAGTTCGTAATGGACACGCGCGCGTCCCTGTCGGCTGACCGCGATCCGGCCCGCGTCCCGGTCCCGGAGCAGCACGCCCACGATGCTGAGATTGCCCAGCCGCCCGACGTCCTGCTTGAACTGGCGCGGGCTCTCCCATCCGAAGCCGGATGCGGGGAGGGCGTAATGCACGGGGGCGGTCTCGAACTTCACGCCGTAGCCATCATCCTGGTCCACGAGTTGATCGGAGTAGCGGGTCTGAAGGCCGCCGGTCCACGGCTCCACGCGCCCGGGAAAGATACCCGCGACGGCCGTGGCGGGGTGCAGCCGCAGGCCGTGCCCGACCGCCCCGTCCGCGAGCCCGGAGCGTACCAGCAGGGCGGGAGTGTTCACCGCGCCACAGGCGGCGACCACCACCTTGGCGCGCACCGTCAGCGTGTACGGCTTCCCGTCCGGCCCGCGCACGGAGGCGACCACGCCGGTCGCGCGGCCGCGCTCGATGGTGACCCGCTCGGCCGCGCACTGCGTGACGATACGCGCTCCGGCCTGCGCGGCGTCGGTCAGATAGGTACGCGCGGTCGAGTTCTTGGCCCCGTGCCGGCATCCGTAGGTGCAGTAGCCGCACTCCCGGCCTTCCTTGCAGTCCGTCACGTTGCGGGGGATCGCGTCCACATGCCAGCCCAGCGCGCGGCACCCGCGCTCCAGGATCGCGTCGCGCTCGCCCGGCGTGGTCCATCGCGTTCCGACGTTGAGGCGCGCATTGACGCGCCCGAGCGACGCCTCGAAGCCCGGCGTGGTGAAGAGCGAGAGGCCGCTCAGGGCATTCCATTCGGCACGAGCGCGCTCGGGGAGGGGGAAGCTGGCCGTGTAGTTGATCACCGTCCCGCCTCCCAGGCAGCTCCCGGCGAGGATCGGCAGCGAACCGCTCTGCGTCATCAGGAGCGCCCCGTCGAGGTAGAGGGCGCCCAGCATGTCCCCTTCCACCTGGGTCATGTCGCGCGAGCCCGGGTTGGGCCCCTTCTCCAGGACCACGACGCTGCGCCCGGCCACGGCCAGGAGACCGGCGACAACCCCGCCGCCCGCGCCGGAGCCGATCACGGCCACATCGCACTCCAGGGTGGTGTCCCGGTCCACCGCCACCGTGGGGAGCGGCTCGATGATGGTGGCTGGCTCGGGGAGCGGGCCGGGGTAGCCCGCGGCCCGCCATGCGGGATGCCCCGTGCGGTCGAGCGGCCAGCAGTAGTACGCCACATGCGCCAGGCGCTTCAGGGCCTGGAACCCGGCCCGGCGGAGCGGGATCTTCGACATCGCCCAGCCGCGAAGCGTGGCCTCGCGCGCGGCACCGTCCATGCGGGTGAGCGAGGCGAACCGGCCGCTCATGACGACGTTCGCGAGGGGCGAGCCGAGGGCGGAGAGCAGCAGGCGGAGCCGCAGCCGGTCGAGCGGATCCTGAAGCTGTCCGATGAGCCGTTCGACCCGCTCGGCGGTATGCGCCGTGCCGGCGCCCGTCGCGAAGAAACCGGTGGGGTCGTCTTCGACCTGCATTTCGGGAAGGAGCGTCTCGCAGATGGCGGAGAGCACGGCGCGCTGACTGGATGAAAGTCCTTCCGGCACCGTTCCATCCCGATGGAGGAACGTCCAACTTACGTTACGGGCATTCCCACAGCGAGATAGTCAGCATGAAGCACGGCGACGCGAGGGTCCGGCTGCTCCTTCAGGTCCTGGACGGGGCTTTCGCTTCGAGGGGGTGGCAGGGAGCTACGCTGAGCGGCGCGATCCGCGGTCTCGGGCCCAGGCAGGCGTTGTGGCGCCCGCGCCCTGGGCGCCACAACATCTGGGAACTGGTGCTCCACACGGCGTACTGGAAGCACCGCGTGCGACAGGGCATCGAGGGTGGGAAGGCAAGCCCGTTCGCGAGGGGCCCGCGGAACTTCCCGCGGCTGCCGGACCGCTGCGACACCGCGGCATGGCGGGCCGACGTGGCCCTGCTCAAACAGCAGCACCAACTGTTGAAGCGCGCGGTGCAGCGTCTCGCGCCGGCGCGGCTCGATGCGCGCATCGGCCGATCGCGGTGGCTGGTCGCGGAACAACTGTTCGGCGTCGCGGCCCACGACCTGTACCACACCGGCCAGATCCAGCTGCTGAAGGCGCTCCAGCGCTCGCGCTAGCGGCTGGCCGCTTCAGCGCGCCTGGCTGATCGTGATCTTGAAGCCGTCGGGGTCAGCTACGGCGAAGTCACGCTCGCCCCACGGCTCGGTCTGCGGCTCATGGAGCAGCGTGCCGCCCCGCGCCTTGATGGTGGCGGCGAGCGCCTCGACGTCCTGCGCGGTCACGCAGTACAGGCGGAACCCCTCACCCTTCTTGCGACCCCGGCCTTTGCGCCAGTCGTCCTGGCCGAGATAGAAGTCCACGGCGCCCGCCCTCAGGGTGGCGCCCAACAGCTTGCCCTCCCGCTCCCAGCGATCTACCACGAGGCAGCCGAGGATGTCCTGATACCAGGCTACGCTCTTGGCGATGTCGTTGACCGTGAAGCCCGGATTGGAGGCGCGCAGTCGCAAAGTCTCGGGCTGACTTCGCGCCCTGGTCGCGCGGCGGCGGGCCGTGGGCCGCTTCACCTGCTTGGTCTGCTTGACGCGCTTGGTAGGCTTCCGGGCGCTCTTCTTCTTGGTCGGCATGGGTCGCGTTCCTCCACTGTCTGATACCGTTCAAGCCTATCCGCTCTCTCCCGCTCCCGCTAGCCGGGGTGTTCGCTTGTCACCCGGCACCTGTTATCACTTCATCACCTCATCACTTCATCACCTCCAGGAGGGTGGTCTTCATGCCCACACGCAAGGCTTCGGCCGTCTGGGAAGGCGGTCTCAAGGGTGGTAAAGGGAGTTTCAAGGCCGAGAGCGGCCTGGTCGGCGGCAACTACGGTTTCGGGTCGCGGTTCGAGCAGGCGCCGGGTTCGAACCCGGAGGAGTTGATCGCGGCGGCGCACGCCGCATGTCTCAGCATGGCCTTGTCCGGCGGCCTGGAGAAGGCAGGGAAGCCGGCCACCCGCGTGGCCACCGAGGCCGCGTGCACCGTAGAAAAAGTCGGCGACGCGTTCAAGATCACGAAGATGAAGCTGGTTGTGCGCGGCAAGGTGCCGGGCATGGACCAGGCCGCCTTCGTCGCGGCGGCCGAGGCGGCCAAGGACGGCTGCCCCGTCTCGGGCGCCCTCAAGGGCAACGTCGCCTTCGAGCTGGACGCGAAGTTGGAGTAGCCCCTTCGCGGCTAGGGCCGACGGGCTGGCTGCGGATACGCCGGCGGCGGGGGCACCGGCACAGGATGCTCGCGGGTCTGACGTTGCAGGTAGGCGAGGGCCGCGTCGAGCTGCGCGTCGCCGCCGCCGAAGGTGGCGTGCGGCAGATTGTCCACCACGGTGTCGGGGTCCACGCCGTGCCCTTCGATCAACCAGGTCCCCTCCGGGCCATACACGCCGTCTTCGGCCGCGGTCGCAATCCCGTGGTCCCGCAGCACGTTGCCCGAGCTCAGCCAGATCTCCCCGCCCCACGTGCGCGTGCCGATGATCCGGCCGAGGCCCAGCCGGCGGAAGCCCTCGGCGAACGCCTCGCCGTCGGAGGCGGTCCACTCGTCCACCAGCACCACCAGGTGGCCGCGGAACGCCCACTGCATGTTCCAGTATGGGTTGCCGACCCGCGACTGCCAGTACATCCACGCCTTGCGGAGCAACCGTCCGAGGATCCAGCTGTCGATGTTCCCGCCGTTGTTGTGCCGTACGTCGATGATGAGGCCCTGGCGGTTGAAGACCGGGTAGTAGTCGCGGAACCACTGGGCGATATCGTTGGAACCCATCGCCCGGAGGTGGACGTACCCGATCTGTCCCTGGCCCGCGCTGTCCACCGCCAGCCGCCGGGCGTACTCCCAATCGTCGTACCGCAGGCCCGTCGCGCGCTGCTGCGTGACCGGCGTGACGATGACGTCGCGCACCGCTCCCGCGTCCGCCGCCTGCACCCGCAGCCTCACCTGACGGCCCGCCTGGTTCCGGAGAAGGAGTCCCGGGCTGGAGACACTCAGCGTGGGGACGCCGTCGATCATCTGGATCACGTCGCCCTCGCGCACGGCCACATCGGGCCCCGCGAGGGGCGCGAGCTGCCCTGGATAGTCGGGGTCGGTGCGGTAGATATGCGTCACGCGCCACCCACCGGCCGCGCTGTCGCGCTCCAGCCCGGCGCCCAGCGAGGCGACCTGCACCTGGTCCCTGCCGCGGCGCAGGTCGCCGCCATACACGAAGATGTGAAGTGCGGAGAGGTTGCCCACCATCTGCGCCAGCAGGTCCGACAGCTCGTCGCGGTCCGTGACGCGGTCCGCCAGCGGCTGGTACTTGCGGAGGATCGCCGGCCAGTCGTTGCCGTGCATCCCCTTGTCGTAGAAGTAGTCGCGCTCCAGGCGCCACGCCTCGACGAACATCTGGCGCCACTCCTCGCGCGGCGGGAACGAGAACGACCACCCGGACAGGTTCACCCTGGTCTTGGCGCCCAGTGTGGCATCGGCTCCCGCGCCGGCGTCGAGCACGTGCAACTCGGTGTCCTTGCGAACCAACAGCTTCTTGCCGTCCGCTGAAAGCTCATAGTCGCGTACGTCCTCCGCTATGCGAACGGGATCCCCGGGTTCGCTCTTCACGTCGAGCGTCATCAAGCTCCGCTTGCCCTCGGCCGTGGTCTCCCGGGACGTCCAGAAGAGCCTCGCCTTGTTGACGGCGAGGTCGCCGTAGTTGCCGGCCGGCACGGGCACCTCATAGAGGCGGCCCTGGAGTCCCTCCAGCGCGATGGTCACGGAGTGAATCGTGTCGGCCGCAGCCGGGTGTGTGGTGTCGGCCGGCGCGGGACGTCGCCGGGAGGCGGGCACCGCAGGCGCATGCACGGGCGGGGGCGCGGTTCGGGCGGAATCCTCGCGCACCAGTTCGTCGGCGGGCCGGAACGGGGAGCGGAGACCGGTGGTGAGCGCGACCTGGTAGATCCGGGTCTCGCGGTCGAAGAACGGCTCCGGCTGGCGCGCGCCCCACGGGGCGCTGACCAGCGACTGGAAATTCCGGTCGGAGAGGAAATAGAGCCACTTGCCGTCGGGGCTCCACACCGGGCTCCACGAGTCCACGCGGTCGTCGGTGAGGCGTACGTCGCGGCCGGACTCCATCGAGTGGAGCGTGATCCGGCTGAACGTCGCGGTGGGCTCGGTGTAGGCGAGCCACTTGCTGTCCGGCGACCAGCTCAAGTCGGAGAACTCGCCGTTTAGCGACACCGCGATGCGTGTGCCGGCGCGCTGCGCGACGTTGAACAGCCACAGCTCCTGGTTCTTGTCGCCATAGGCGATCCACGCTCCATCCGGCGACATCGAGCCGTCGAACCGGATCACGGCCGCTCCCGCCGAGAGCTGCTCCGGTTCGCCGACGCCGTTGGCGGGCAGGCGCCACCACTCGGTCTCACCGGTCTGGTCGGAGAGCACGTAGGCCGAGCGTCCGTCGGGCGCGAACCGCGCGGACCGGTAGCGGACGCCGGGCTGGCGCGACGCCTCGACCAGCCGCCCCGGCCCCGCCGGCGCGACGAACACCTGGCCGCGCGCCGTGAGGACCACGCGGTCACCGGTGGGCGAGAGGTGCGCCGCCGTGAGGTAGTCCATCGGGTTGGAGATCCAGCGCTCGCGCATCTGGTCGAAGTCGCTGGCGAGGGCGATCGGGACCTCGCGGTCCTCCCCGGTGGCGATGGTGAAGAGCCGGAGGTCGGCGCCGAGCTGGTAGACGACCCGGCCGCCCTCCAGCGCCGCGCTCCGAATATCCCAGCCGTCGTGATGCGTCTGCTGCGTGAGGCCGCCACCGTCCGGCGTCATTGACCAGAGGTTCATGGTGCCGTCGCGGTCGCTCAGGAAGTAGACGCGACCCTGCCATACCATCGGGTCCTTCGACGTCCCAGGGTAGTCGGCGGTGAGCGGTTGCGCCTCCGGCTCACCCGTGGTGAACCGCCAGATATTCTGTGCCGTGCCGCCGTGATAGCGCCGAGTGTGGCTGCCCTGGAACGACTGGCGGGTGAAGAACAGCGTCGCGCCCGACGGGTCGTAAGATCCCTCGGCGGCCTGCGCGAGGGGCACCAGCCCCGGCCTGTTGGTCGCCGTGTCGAGCCGCACCAACTCCGTGTTGGGGAGCGTCGAGTAGTTGCGGGTCGCGTAGAGCACGGCGCCGTCAGGCGTCCAGCCAACGACCGTCGCGCCTCCGTCGAAGGTGCGGCGCGTCGGGAGGCCGCCCGCGATCGGCATGGTGTACACGTCTGCCGGGCCCTCGTAGGTCGCCGTGAAGGCCACGGTGCGGCCGTCGGGCGAGATGGCCGCGTTGGTTTCGAGCCCCGGGCTCGAGGTGAGTCGCTGCGCCCGGCCTCCCTGGATGCCGACGACCCACAGGTCGCCCTCGGCGGTGAACACGATGGTGTCGCCGTGGATGGCGGGGAACCGGTAGAAGCCATGCTGGTCCGGCGCCTGGGCGGCGGCGGGGACGAAGGCCAGCAGCAGTGCCAGCGAGAGTGCCGATCGCATCGTGATCTCCGGTGAGGTCGAGGCGCCCGGGACGGGCGCGGCCCATACGAATGTACGAGCGGCGGCGTGGCGTGTTGAGGGCAGGGCGGTCGGCGTGCGCGCGCGATGCGGGAGCGCTAACTTCGAGGCCCCAGGAAAGGAGCCCGAGATGACCGATGGCCCTCCCCGCGGTCGCATTCTGTGGCACGAGCTGCTGACGACCGATCCCGAGGCGGCCATCGCCTTCTACCAGAAAGTGATCGGCTGGGGCAGCACGGCGTTTGCCACTGACTCCTCGTATCGGTTATGGACGATGCACGGCGTGTCGATGGGCGGACTGATGCAGATGCCGAGCGACGCGCAGGCACCCCCCAACTGGCTGATGTACGTCGCCGTGCCGGACGTGGACCTGGCCGTGGAACAGGCGGCCCGCCTGGGTGCGCGCACCTGGGTGCCGGGCACCGATATTCCCAACGTGGCACGGTTCGCGGTCCTCGGCGATCCCCAGGGAGCGACCTTTGCGGTGATGAAACCTTCGATGCCGGGCGTGGGTTCCGACGACGCCGTGGCAGGCGATTTTTCCTGGCACGAGCTGGCTGCCGCCGACTGGAAGGCGGCGTGGGAATTCTACCGCGCGCTATTCGGCTGGGAGCACGCCTCCTCGTTCGAGATGGGCCCGATGGGCACCTACTGGATGTTCCGGCGGGGCGGCGGCACCCGTACCCTGGGCGGGATGTTTGCCAAGACCGGTAAGGCCCCGGCCCACTGGCTCAGCTACGTGCGGGTGCTGGACGCGGATCGCGCCGCGGCGCTGGCCCGCCGTCACGGTGGCAAAGTGGTGAACGGGCCGATGGAGGTGCCGAGCGGGGCCCGGATCGCGATGCTCGCCGATCCGCAAGGCGCCGCATTCGCGGTGCACACGCCTGCGGCCATTGCGGTGGCGCCGAATGTCGCAACCCCGAAGGCCGGCGCGAAGGCGAAGCAGATGCCAAAGCCGAAGAAGAAGCGGAAAGTCGCCGGGAAGACGGCGAAGAAGGCGCGGCGGAAACCGGGAAAGAGGACGCCGCGGACGCCCCTGACCAAGTCGGCTTCCAACAGCAGAAAGCCCGCGAAGAAGCGGCCGCCGAGAGAGGGCTGAGATGGCTTCGGGTAACTTTCACATCGGCATCATGGGCAACCTCTTCTCGGGCAAGACGACGCTCATGAATGCGCTCGCGGCCGAGCCGTACCGGTCCGAGCTCGAGGCCCTGCTCGACGGCGCCGAAATCCACGCGTTCTCGGAGCGCGTGGAGAAGGGCTCTCTCACGGACGAATGCCTGGCACTGTTCTACCAGGACCGCGTGGCGAACATCTTCCCGACCGAGACCGCGTTCCTCTACATGCGCGTGCTGCAGCAGCGAGAGATCCGCCACCTGATGACGCGCGAGCACAAGAGCGGTGTGCTGATCCTCGAGGACCGGCCCTTTCTCGACGGCCCGGAGGTCTTCGTGCAGCGCATGATTGATTCGGGGGAGATGCCGCCCGCCCACGCCAAGCTGTACCGGACCCTGTTCTACCAGACCCTGCAGAACGAGCGGATCCGGCTGCCCGACCTCACCGTTTACCTGCGCACCGAGCCGGACCGGCTGGAGAAGCGCCGGGCGGCGCGAGCCGACGCCGGTGACGCATACGCCCGCACGATCACGGCGGCGTACCTGCAGGAAATCCACGACTGCTACGAGAACCTGGTGGTCAACTGGCGGGGCACGCTGCGCAAGTACCAGGAGCTGGCGATCGTGCCGCCGGATTCGGACATCGTTATCCTGCCGGCGGAGATAGACATGTACGAGCATCCGGACTACGTGCACGTCGCGGCCGGGACCATCCGCGAGAAAGTGCGCCGGATGGTCGCCGCGAGAAAGCTGAGCCTGTGAGCGACCCGGGCCCCATCCTGGAAGTCCGGGAGGATCGGACCATCCCCCGGCACCAGATCGCCAACCGGCTCACCAACGTCGAGCGGCGACTCCTCACCTACCTGGCCAGGCATCAGACCCTGGTTGCGTGCGTGGGCAACATCGGGGCGGGCAAGAGTTCCCTGGTCAAGCTCCTGGCGTACAGCACGGGGATGAACGCGCTGTTCGAGCTGCCGGACGACGGCTTCGAGGACCATGTCGCCCAGAACCCGTCGCTCTTCCCGCTGCTGGCGACGGCCAAGAACTCCGCCAAGCGGACCCTGGGGCGATACTACGGCGCCATCAACGAGTTCATCGAGTGCCAGGCCCGCGCGGAAGCCGACAGCCCGGCTTGGGGGGCCGCGAAGCGGAACCTCGAGAACGCGGCGCTCGATATCCAGCACGCCTATCTCGACCTGAGGAAGATGCAGCTCGAGGCGGTGCCGCACCTCCAGTCCTCGACCTGCATAGACGGCTCCCCGCTGGCCGACCGGTACGCGTTCTGCGAGGTGCTGCACCGCGACATGGACGTGCCGTACCTGACGGCGGAGTCGTTGCGGGTGATTGACGGCCGGCTGGACAGCGAGTTCCGGGCGCTGGTGCGGCCCGGCCTCCTGGTGCTCCTCAAGAGTCCGGTGGAGTACCTGCTGCGCAACATCCGTGAGCGCCAGCGGGACGAGGAGCAGACCGGGGCGGACGAGATCCCGGAAGGCCTATCGCGCCTGGTGCGCGCGTTGAACCCGCGCTACGACGAGTTGGTGAAAAAACTGCGCGAAGGCGACTGGTACAATGGCCCCGTGCTCGTTATTGATGTCTCGCAGATTGACTTCGTCTCGAACGTGCGGCACCTCATCGCCGTCTACGAGGGGATCGAGACGCTCCTCGTGCCGAAGGAGTTCCGGGCCTAGGCGGGGCCCCGGCGCAGCCCGGGTGTTGAGAAAGCCCCTGAGGGCGGCGAACTTTCTGGGGCTACCAGGCGCCGTAGCCAAGTGGTAAGGCAGAGGTCTGCAAAACCTCTATACGGCGGTTCGAATCCGCCCGGCGCCTCTTCGCGTACGGCCCCGTGCATCGGGGCCTTACGCCTTTCTGGGCAGCGATCCGGCGCTCGCACGCTGCCACGAGGGCTGAGTTGGGGGGCTTGATGGTGGGTCCCGATCGTCGCATTCCTTCCGGCATGATTCGACGCATCGTTCGTGCGGCCCTGGCGGCCGCAATGGCGGCGAGTCCGCTCGCCGGGCAGGAAGCCCGCACCCATGTCGGAGCAGGCCCCGTCTATGCGCAGCCGACCGGTTCGCTCGGCCGGTACCTCGGCAACGCCTACGGTATCGGCGGGTTTGTGGAGCTGGGCCGGCCGGCCGGGGTCCTGAGCCTCAGAATCGATGGCAGCTTCCTGCGGTTCGCGGCGAACACCAGCGCTCGGCCCTATCTCCTGATGCAGCCCGTCTTCATCACGACTGGCAGCCAGATCTTCACGGCCGTCGCTGGTCCGGAGCTGCGCATCGGCATTGGGCGCCTACGCCTCTCCGCAACCGCCGGGGCTGGAATCGCCAGCTCCACGAACACGGGAGCCGTGACGGGAATCGCGACACCCGACCGCTTCAGCGGCGCCACGAGCTTCGGCGACTTGACGCTCGCCTATGCGGGCGGCGCCGGCCTTGGGCTACAGCTCGGCGGTGGCGCGAGCCCCGTCTGGCTCGATCTCTCGACGCGCTATGTGGGCACGGGGCCCACCCGCTGGGTGCGTGAGGGCAACATCCCGGTCGGCTACATCTCCGGCGTGTATCTCAAGCCCACGTGGAGCCAGGCGACGCTGATCGCATACCAGCTCTCGGTGTCGGTGGGGGTTCCGCGCTGAGCATCACCCGGCGTTGCGCGGCGATTGTCGCCGCCACCCTTGCCGTTGGCGGTCCGGCGGCGCGCGCACAGACGGTGAGCCGCATCCTGTCCATCGGCGGTCTCGAGCGCCACTACCGCCTCCACATCCCTCCGCACCTGCCCCGCGACGGGACCGCCGCTCTCATCCTGGTGTTCCACGGTCGAGGCGGCGACGGCGCGGGAATGGAGCGGCTGACGGGCTTCAGCGCCTTGGCGGACCGCGACGAGTTCGCGGTCGCCTATCCGGACGGGATCGGCCGCAGCTGGAACGACGGCCGGGTGATCGCGGGCTCCGCCGCACAACGCCGCAGCATCAACGACCTTGGCTTCGTCACCGCACTTATGGACACGCTGACGGTGGAGTTGCGCCTCGATCCCCGGCGCATCTTCGCGACCGGCCTCTCCAACGGCGCGGCGTTTTCCCACTATCTGGCGGCAAANNCCGGTCTCGGTGCTCGTGATTCAGGGGACGGCCGACCCGGTGGTTCCCTACGCCGGAGGGGCCGTGGCGGGTGGGCGCCTGGGGAGCGAACTGGGGGCCAAAGCGACGGCTTTGCGCTGGGAAGATGCGGACGGGATCCGGGCCGAGGCGGCGGCGGGCGAACTCCCGGACACCGATCCCACCGATGGGTGCCGGGCGCGGTGGCAGCGCTGGAGCGGCGGGCGCAAGCGCACCGAGGTGTGGCTCTACACGCTGGTGGGCGGCGGTCATACCTGGCCGGGGGGCCCGCAGTACCTGCCGCAACGCCTCGTCGGCCGGGTATGTCGGGACTTCGACGCGACCTTCGCGATCTGGGATTTTTTCAGCCGCCACGGGAAGGCGGCCGAGGGAGATAAATGAAGAACTCCGTGGTAGTGCCTGATGCCCTTCGGCTGAAGGCGGAGAAGCTGCGTGCGCTTCACCATGGCGACCGGCCTTTGGTGCTGGCCAACGCGTGGGACGCCGCCAGCGCTCGCCTGTTCGAGGAGGCGGGCTTCTTCGCGGTGGCCACGACCAGCGCGGGCGTTGCATACGCGTGGGGATTCCCGGACGGCGAGCACATCAAGCGCAAGCAGATGCTGGAGGCGGTGCGGCGCATCGCGGCAGCGGTTTCCGTTCCCGTCACCGCCGATCTCGAGGCGGGATACGGCTCCGGCGCGAAGGCAGTGGCGAAGACCGTGCGCGACCTGGTCGCAGCCGGCGCGGTGGGGCTCAACCTCGAGGACGCGCGCGGCCGGAGCCGGCGCGTACTGCTTGCGGCGCCGGTGCACGCCGAGCGCGTCTTTGCGGCCCGCACAGCGGGGGCCGAGCTCGGCGTGCCGGTCGTGATCAACGCCCGGACCGACGTCTTCGATTTCCGCCAGCCGTCGTCGCATCAGGTGGCGGAGGCGATCGCGCGCGGCAACGTGTACCTCGACGCCGGCGCGGACTCGGTGTTCGTCCCCTTCGTCCGTGACCGCGAGACGATCGCGGAGCTGGTGCGCGGCATTCGAGGCCCGGTCAATATTCTCGCGGGGCCGGGGGCGCCGTCCGTGCCCGAGCTGTGGGCGCTCGGCGTGAGGCGCATCAGCATCGGCTCCGGNNGTCCGATCTGATCAGGGAGTGGGCGGTGTCATACGACGAGATGCAGCGGCTGTTCTCGAGTCCGGGAAGATGACAGGTGCGAGAGGAGCTACCATGGCGCGTTGGCTGCCAGTCATCATGGTGGGCGCGGCGTGTACCGTCGTTGCGGTGCCGGCTCGCGCCCAGCTGATCCTCGGGGTGAAAGCGGGCGCGGTGGGCTACGAACAGGTGCCCGGGACGACTTCGTTCGCGATCAACCCCGACCTCACGCTGACGGGCGTGCGCCGGCTTGTCGACCTCACGGCCAGCGCGACGACCGCAAGCGACGGCAGTCGCTCGCTCGAGGGCGGGGTCACGCTGTGGGGCGCGACGCCCGCGCTGGCCAAGCACCTGCAACTCGACGGCATGCTGCAGGCCGCGTACGCCAACCCGCGCGGCGACTCCACCTCCTACTCGCTGTTCGGCTTCGTGGAGGGGGCTTTCACCGGCGGCGACCACGGGCTCGCCGTCGGCGGCGGCGTGCTCCGCGGCGTGATCACCGGGCAGCCGGCGGTCAACGCGCTGCGGGCCAGCGTGCGAGGCTGGCTGGACGCGGGGCCCGTCTCGCTCTCGCTCTCGGTGCAGCCAACGGCGCTCTCGACCAGGGTGTGGTTCACCGACGCGACGCTGGATGCGGAAGTGGATCCCGGCCGCTCCGAGATTTCGGCGACCGCGCTGCTCAGGCAGTCGCCCGGTACCGGGCTCGACCTCGGCGGCGAGGCGTTGTACATCTACCACCTCACGCCGCGTGTTGCACTCGGCGCGTCGGCTGGCCGGTACCTGCGCGACCCGTTTCAGGGCCTGCCGAAGGGATTCCACGTGAATGTCGGCGTCGTGCTGACGCTGTGGCAGCAACGCTCGACGGAAGGCGAAGGCGTGGAGCAGCCGGACCTCACCGACCTCGACTTCAAGGCGCTGGGCATCAACCCGCGCGGCCTCGGCCAATCAGCTATCCGGGTAACCCCCGCGACGTCGAAGGGCGGCAACGGCAACGGGAGGGGGCACAGACTCTAGCCCCGCACCAGGCGGCGCGCAGGCCGAACGGCGCGGCCCCGTGCTACGGATTGGTCGGGCGGATGTCCAGCTCGGAGACCGTGGCGCGCTCGTCCAGCTCCAGCACCTCGAGCACGACCCGCGTGACGTCCTCGGCGCGGAGGATCTTCTCGCGGTCGGGCTGGAACGGCGTGTTAGCGTCGAAGAAGGCAGTGTTGACGGAGCCCGGGCAGACGGCGATGACACGGATGTCCCGCTTCCGCACTTCCATCATCAGCGACTTCGAGAAGCCGAGGACGCCGTGCTTCGACGCGCAATAGGCGGCGCCGCCGGCGAAGCCGTTGCGGCCGGCCAGCGAGGCGATGTTGACGATCGCGCCCCGCCCGTGCGCCAGCATCGCCGGCAGGAACGCCCGCGTCACCAGGAACATCCCCCGCAGGTTGGTCGCGATCACCTCGTCCCACTGCTCCGCGGACATCTCGGTGACGGGCGCGAAGCGCGCGATGCCGGCGTTGTTGATGACGATCGTCGGGGCGCCCATTTCGCGCTGGACCCGCGCCGCGAAGCCCGCGACCTCCGCTTCGTCGCGCACGTCGCATGGGGCGCCAAAGGCCTTGCCGCCCGCCGCCCGCAGATCGGACGCGAANNGCGAGCTCGAACTGCCAGTTCACCGGGCAGATTATGGCGCGTGCGGCGCGGAAGCGCTACGCCGGCACCGTTCTGGGAGCGCGCGCGAGGGGACCTATGCGGAACTCTTCAGAGTTCCGGCGCCAGCATACCGATGGCAGTGCCGTTGCCAGACGGCGAAGGAGGAAGTGGCCACCAGAGGTAAGCCGCCAGCGGCCAGACAAGTTGCCAGGACTGACCACTGGCCTGGCTTCCGCTCACTGGCAACAGGTAACCACTTCGGTTCTTCGCCGTCTGGCAATTGACCCGAAATGGTCCCTTCTTGCCTCTGCACTCTCCCCGAGGCTAGGTTAGCGTCCCCTCTGGGTTGAAGGGTTGGCCATGAAGGAATATCCGAGTACACATATCAGGAATGTGGCCGTAGTCGGCCACGGAGGCAGCGGCAAGACCAGCCTGGTTGACGCCCTCGCCTTCGTGGCCGGAAGCAGCAAGCGGCACGGCCGCATCAAGGACGGGTCCGCCCTCACTGACTACTCCCCCGACGAGATCGAACGCGGCTACAGCATCAACCTTGCCCTGGCCCACGCGGAGTGGGAGGGGGTGAAGATCAATCTCGTCGATACCCCGGGATATCTCGATTTCGCGGGCGACGCCCTGGCCGGCGTGTACGCGGCCGACGCGTCACTGATCGTGCTGGGGGCGTCGGCGGGCGTGGAGACGGGGACGGAGAAGGTGTGGCAGTACTCTCAAGCCTGCGAGCACGAGGCCATCTTCTTCGTCTCGATGATGGACAAGGAGCACGCGGATTTCGCGAGGGTGTACCAGCAGATCCGCGAGCGTCTCACGCCCCAGGCCATCCCTATCGAGATTCCGATCGGCGCGGGTCCGCAGCACCGCGGCATCATCAACCTGATCAGCAAGACGGCGCTCATCTACCAGCCGGGCACCAAGACCGGGGAGTACAGCGAGCAACCGATCCCGGGCGAAATGCAGGCGGAGTACGAGAAGTACGAGAACGACCTCATCGAGACGGTGGCCTCGACGGACGACGGTCTGCTGGAGCGCTACCTCGAGGGAAAGGAGATTTCGCACCAGGAGCTGGTGACGGCGATGCGCGCGGCGATGAAGCGCCGGGAGCTGTTTCCGGTGCTGTGCGGCGCCGCGGAGCTCACCTACGGCACGCGCGCGCTGCTCTCCGAGATCGTGGAGCTGGTGCCGCCGCCCGCCGACAACCCGCCCGCGCACGCCGAGAAGTGGGGCAGCGCGGAGAAGGTGGAGATTCCCGAGCGCGACGACGCGCCGTTCACCGCCCTCGTGTTCAAGACGGTCTCCGAGCCGCACGTCGGCGACGTCTCGCTGTTCCGCATCTACTCGGGCACGGTCAAGAACGGCCAGGAAGTCTATAACGCCGCGCGCGGCGCGCCGGAGAAGCTGAACCACCTGTCGGTCGCGCAGGGGAAGGAGAAACTCGAGGTAGACGTCCTCCACGCGGGGGACATCGGGGTGATCGCGAAGCTGCGGGACACCCACACGAACGACACGCTGTGCACCGTGGCGATGCCGGTGGTGCTGCCGCGCATCCCGTTCCCCGAGCCGATCATCCACGTCGCGATCGAAGCCAAGGAGCGGGGCGACGAGGACAAGATCAACATCGGGCTGGCGAAGATCACCGAAGAGGATCCCACGTTTCACTGGGAGTTCAACGCCGACGTCCGGCAGACGTGGATCTACGGTCTCGGCGAGCGGCACCTCGAGGTGATTCTGGGACGGTTGGCGCGGAAGTTCGGCGTCCACGCGACGCAGGCCAAGCCGCGGATCCCGTATCGCGAGACGATCCGGGGGAAGGGCGAAGGGCAGGGGCGGCACAAGAAGCAGACCGGCGGCCGTGGGCAATTCGGGGACTGCTGGATTCGGATGGCGCCGCTGGCCCGGGGCGGGGGCTACGTTTTCGAAGATGCGATCGTCGGCGGGTCGATTCCCAGCAAGTATATCCCCGCCGTGGACCGGGGCATCCAGGAGGCGGCAGTGCGCGGCATCCTGGCCGGCTGCCCGGTGGTGGACTTCAAGGTGGAGCTGTTCGACGGCTCGTACCACACCGTGGACTCGAACGAGATGTCATTCAAACTGGCGGGCATCCTCGCCTTCCGGAACGTCTCGCCCACCTGCAAGCCGGTGCTGCTGGAGCCGCTGGTGGATCTGGAGGTGATGACGCCGGAGGAGTATCTAGGTGCCGTGATGGGCGACCTCAGCTCACGGCGCGGCCAGATCCTGGGATCGGAGCCCGAGGGCTCGACCCTCAAGCTCAAGGCGGTGGTGCCGGAAGCGGAGCTCTACAAGTACGCCACGCAGCTCCACTCGCTCACGCAGGGCCGCGGGACGTACCACCGCAAGTTCAAGGGGTATGCCGAGATGCCCCCCGAGGCCGCCGCGAAGGTGATCGAGGAGCACCAGAAGGAAAAGAAGGAGAAGGAAGAAGAGGGCTGACCGGCGCTCGGCGCGGGCTCACACTTTGTGGTACGTGACCCGCGCCGCCTCGGCCCCGTCCTCGGCCTTGTAGATCTCGAAGTCGGTGAAGAGCCGCGGCGCCTCCGCCATGAGCGTCCGGAGACAGGCGACCGCCATGCGCCGGATCTCCTGCTCGGCCCCCTCGCCACAGCGCAGCTCGAGCATCGTCCGCCAGGCGCGGGCGTTGGCGCTCACTACGATCTTGGTTTCGGTCGCGTTGGGCAGCAACGACCGCGCCGCCTCGCGCGCCATCTTCCGGCGGTGCACCTTGTCGGCGATCCACTCGTAGCGCCGCATCAGGTCTTCGACCGCCTGGACGTATGCCGCCTGCGCGGCGGTGACTTGCGCGAGCCACGCCGCCTCGAGCTTCGGGTCCCCCAGCATCGCCGGAGGCACGACGAATGCGGCGTGCGACTCGTCCACGTAGCGCTGGCTGAGCTGGCTATAACCGAAACCCGCGCGATGCCGCACCAGCTCGTGCGAGCAGGAGCGCGAGATGCCCTCGAGCAGCAGCACATAGACCGCGTGCTCGAGCACCGAGCCGTGGCCCTGCTTCCTGATGTTGTCGAGGTACTCGGCGGTCGTTCGCCTGGCCGGGTTCGCCTGGCTCATGTAGCAAAGCCTGCCCGCGAACTCGGCCAGCCTCTCGCCGGCGGTGGCGTCGCCCATCCAGGAGACCTTGAGATGCTCGGGCTCGAGGAACTGCGGGCGGGCGAGGAGGGTCACGCGGGGCGAGCGGATGATGTCCATGGGCGCTAGGTCAGAGGTGAGAGGTGAGAAGCGAGAGGGTCAAGTGAGGGGTGAGAAGTCCGGGTGAGAAGTCAGCGCGCCGAACCGGACGGTGATGGCGCCAGGGACAGCTTGAAGAGGCCCCAGCCGGCCGCGCGCTCGACGTCCCGGAGCCGCGCCCCGATGCCGTCGGGGAGAACCGGAGCCAGCGCGCCGACCTTGAGCGTCTCCGGTCCGAGCTTGGCCCCAGGCGCCGCGAGCTTGACGCCAGGGTTCAGGATCATGGCCGGGTCCCACGCCACCTTGGTGCGCCGGCACAGCTCGGCGAAGTCCGCGCCGAAAGCCGGCGCCAGAAACGGCGCCCGCAGCCGCCCATCGCCATGCTCCCCGGAAGGGGTCCCGCCCAGCGAAAGCTGCACCCCGGTCACCGTCTCGAGGCACGAGGTGAGCCTGGTGGCGAAGTCGGGCGCGGAGACGTCGGCCAGCAGGTTCGCGTGGAGGTGGCCGTCGCCGGCGTGGCCGAAGATGACGATCTCGAACCCGTGCGCCGCAGCCGAGTCGCGCAGCGCGCGAATGTAGCGGCCGAGCACGGGCACGGGCACGCAGCCATCCTCGATCAGCTGCAGCGAACGCAGGTTGTTGGGGAGCGACGCGAGGATCGGACTGGCCAGGTGCCGCAGCTCCCACAACCGGCTCACCGAAGCGACATCGTCGGCCAGCTCGGTCGTCTCGGCGAAGTGGCGCACCGCGGCGACTGCGCGCTGCCCGTCGCCCTCGAACTCGACCAGCAGCACGGCCTCAGTGTCGGCCGGAATGTGCCGCTGGACCGCTCCGCGCACGAAGTCGAGATAGGTGCGGTCGAGCAGTTCGACCGCCGAAGGACCGAGAGGTCTCAGGGCCAGGATTGCGGGGCCGACGTCGTCGAGGGAGCGCAGCGTCACGAGCAGCGTGGACCGGTCCTCGGGCAGCGGCGCGAGGGCGACCTCGACGGCCGTGATGAAGGCCAGGGTGCCCTCGCTGCCCGTCAGGAGATCGGCCGTGCGGCCGCTCGTGGCGTACACGTCGAGCGCGTAACCGGCCGAGTTCTTGGTGGTGTGGGGCACCGCGGCGGCCAGATCGGCGGCGCGCTCGCGCAGGGTGGGCGCGACGTCGCGCAGGAAGCGCTGTTCCGCCGCGGTGCGTCCCTCGGCCGGCGCGTCGGTGCGTCCCGCTTCGCCATCCGCCGTCACGAACTCCAACTGGCGCACCCAACGCCGCATCGCGCCGTACTTGACGCTATGTGAGCCAGCGGCGTTGGTGGCGACCATGCCCCCCAGGGTGCAGAAGGCGCCGCTGGATGGGTCGGGTGGCAGGTGCAGGCCGTAGGCGGCGGCGGCGGCGTTGAGCGCCTGATAGGTGACGGAGGCGCCGCAGCGTGCGGTTCCGGCGGCCGCATCCACCACGGGCGCGTCACGGAACGCCTGGGTGAGGTCCACCACGACACCGGTGCCGATGTTGCCTCCAGGCATCCCGCTTCCAGCGCCGCGTGGCACCAGAGCGAGCCCGGCGCCCGCGGCCCAGCGCGCCAGCAGCGCCAGGTCGTCTACGCCTGACGGCACCGCGACCGCTTGGGGGACGATGCGGAGAATGCCGGCCCCCTCGGCATAGAGCGCGCGGGCGACGTCGTCGGTCCTGAACTCGCCGCGGAGGCCTGGGGGGGCGTGCACGCGGGCAAGCTAACGGCCAAGCGCTAAGCTTGACAAGCACTTGCGGGGCGGTGATACTGGCCGATTCATGCCGACAAACGGAAATCGAGCGAACCTCATCCGGATCGAGGTGGACCGCCGCCTTGGCCACGAGTGGGACGAGTGGGACGGCCAGCCGCTGCCCCGGGGGGGCAACTTCGCCAGCCCACCCGGGCAGTTCTTCCGCTACGCGGCACTGACCCTCGCGGTCGTGGCGGCCGCCGCCTACCTGGCGGCCTACCTGCTCGATCCGAGGCTCGGCGTCGTGTGGGCACCGCTGCCACGGTTTGTCATGCTCACCCTGTCCGGCCTGGTGCTGCTCGCGTGGCTCTGGTTCGGCCTGCTGGTTGCGTCGTTCTATGGGCCGGCGCTGCTGCTGCCCGAGCGGCTCGCCGAGCGTGGGCCGTTCCTCCAGCTGATGCGGTGCACGTCGTACGTGGCGCGGCGGTTCGGAGTGCGGGACTGGGTGGAGCACGCGGCGGTCGAGATCTTCAACGGCCTCGCGTCGAGGCGCGGGCGCAAGGTGGGCAAGGGGGAGTTGCTCGTCCTGATTCCCCGGTGCCTGGCGAAGGACGCTCTGGATGGGATCCTGGAAGTGGCCGGGCGCTACGAGGTTCCGGTTTTCGTGGCGACGCGCGGGCAACTGGCGCGGCGTGCGATTCGGGAGCGGCGGCCCCGCGCAGTGGTCGCGGTGGCGTGCGAGCGCGACATGGTGAGCGGCATCCACGACGTCGCGGCCAAGATCCCCGTCCTTGGCCTCACGATGCGGCTCCCTTCGGGCCCCTGCAAAGACGCCGCCGTGGACCTCGAGAAGTTCGAAACCTGGGTGAAGACCTTCGTCGAGGCGCCTTAGGCCCGTAGTGCCGTGGCGGCTGCGGTCTAGCGCAGTGGAGCGGCGGCCGCCGGATAAGCCGCCTTCAGCCGTCCGACGATGCCGTCCAGCAGGATCCGGCCGGGAGAGCTGTCGGGCACCATCCGCTCCAAGTCGCGTTCCGGTTCACTCGGGTCGTCGGCGATCCGCCGAACGCATTCCGCCGCCAGACGGGTCTTGCCCGCCACGGGATCCGCGAAGAACCTCACCTTCACCACCTGGTCGAGGTCGCGAGCCCTTCC
>PMIK01000097.1:0-1265 GCA_003157095.1 Gemmatimonadota bacterium
CACCCACTTCCGCTCCATCGGCGCCGCCCTCGCCGGCGCGTTCGTCCTGGCCCTGACCTGCAGCGCCTGCCGGCGCGCGGCGCCCCGCCGCGCTGCCACCCCGCCCCGGACCGAGCCGGTCGTCATCCAAGTGACGGGGGCCGGGTTCAACTCTCCGGAATCCGTCCTCTACGACTCGGCCGCCGACACCTACCTGGTTTCCAACATCAACGGCAGCGCGTTCGCCAGGGACGACAACGGGTTCATCTCCCGCCTCGCGCCGGATGGCCGCGTNNACATCGCGGTCGGGCCCGACGGCACCGTGTACATCACCGACACCGGCATCCAGCCAGCGGGCAGCGGCTCGGTCAGGTCCGGGGCCGACGCGCTGTGGAAGCTCGAGCCGGGGCAGCGGCCGGCCGCGATCGCCCGCGGGGACGATCTCGGCGGTCCCAACGGCATCATCGCCGATGCCAGCGGGGTGACGATGGTGACCCTGGGCTCCGGGCAGGTCTTCCATTTCGATCCCGCCGGGAAGCGCACCGAGATGCCGAAGCCCCCCAATGGCGCCCTCGACGGTATCGTGCAGCTCGCCGACCACTCGCTCCTCATCACCAGCTGGGAGGCGAACGCCGTGTACCGGCTTTCCCCCGGCGGGCAGTACTCCGTCGCGGTAGCGGGCGCGACCTCGCCGGCCAACATCGGCTGGGACCCCACCCGGCACCGGCTCCTGATCCCGCTGCTAACCCTGAACCAGGTCGAGATCCGCGAGCTGCGCTGAGACCCTGAAGACCTCCGACTTTGACTACGAGCTGCCGCCGGAGCTGATCGCCCAGGCCCCGCTGCCCGCCCGCGACTCCAGCCGGCTCCTGGTCCTGGACCGCGGCACCGGCGCGCTGAGCCACAGGCACTTCGTGGATTTCCCCGACCTGGTGGCCCCGGGCGATCTGGTGGTTGTCAACGACTCGCGCGTCATCCCGGCGCGGCTGTTGGCGCGGCGCTCGGGCGGCGGCGCCGCCGAAGTGCTCCTGGTCACGCGGGAGGCGGACGGCACGTGGCGCGCGCTGGTGCGGCCCGGCGCGCGCATCCGCGCCGGCGCCCGCCTGCGCCTCCCGGGGACCGACGCGATCGAGATCGTCGCCACCCTCCCCAACGGACAGCGACGCGTGCGTCTCGCCGGGGACGGGGGCGACGAAGCGATCATCGCCCGCCACGGACAGGTCCCCCTTCCACCTTATATCACCCGCGCACCCGAGGAGCTGGACCGGGAGCGCTACCAGACGGTG
>PMIK01000097.1:1314-1574 GCA_003157095.1 Gemmatimonadota bacterium
GGCAATGACGTCTGGGCCGTGGGCACCACCGTGGCGCGTACGCTGGAGGCGTGCGGCGAGCCGGAGCGCACCGTGCGAGCGGAAGCCGGCTGGACCTCGCTGTTCATCCGCCCCGGGTACAGCTTCCGGGTCGTGGATCACCTGCTCACCAACTTCCACCTGCCGCGATCCACCCTCCTCATGCTGGTGGCGGCGTTCGCTGGCCGGGAGCGAGTGCTCGAGGCATATCGGGAGGCGATCCGCAGGCGCTATCGCTTCTA
>PMIK01000097.1:1630-10799 GCA_003157095.1 Gemmatimonadota bacterium
CAACTTGCCGTCTGGCAACTATTCTGACGTCTCTCAGTCTGGTCTCTGCACGCCGCGAGGGTGCGTGTTCGAGTTCGAAGTGCAGGCCACTAGTGGATCCGCCCGTGCGGGGCAATGGCGTCTGCCTCATGGCATCGTCGAGACGCCCTGCTTCATGCCGGTGGGCACCCAGGGCACCGTACGCACGCTGTCGCCGCGCGATCTGGTGGCCTGCGGCGCGACGATCGTGCTGGCCAACACCTACCATCTGTTCGTCCGGCCCGGGGAGGACGTCATCGGCAAGCTGGGCGGCCTGCACCGGTTCATGGGGTGGCCCAGGCCGCTCCTGACCGACTCCGGCGGTTTCCAGGTCTTCTCACTGGAGGGCCGGCGCCAGGTGTCGGAGGAGGGCGTGGAGTTCCAGAGCCACGTGGACGGGGCGCGCCGCCACCTCTCGCCGGAGCGCGCGGTCGAGATCCAGTGGACGCTCGGCTCCGACGTGGCCATGGCGTTCGACCACGTCATTCCGGGCCCGAGCGGCCGGGAGGCGTCCGCGGACGCCGCGGCGCGGACGCTGCGCTGGCTGGTGCGGGCCCGGTCGCGGTTCGCGGACCTGTCGCGCGAGGCCCCGGACCGCCAGACCCTGGTCCCGATCGTCCAGGGCGGGGTCTTCGAGGACCTCCGCCGGGCCTCGCTTTCCGGCGTCATGGACGCGGGGGAATGGCGCGCGGTAGCCATCGGCGGCCTCTCGGTCGGCGAACCGAAGCCCCGGATGGACGAGGTGCTGGCGGACCTCGAGCCCGTGCTCCCACCCCGGCTTCCCCGTTATCTTATGGGAGTCGGGTTTCCCGATGACTTCGTGGCAGCCTTGGGGCGCGGCATGGACCTGGCCGACTGCGTGGCGCCGACGCGCATGGGACGCAACGGCGCCGCGTTTACCGACGACGGCCAGGTGAACATCCGGAACGCGCGCCACCGCGAGGACGAGGCCCCGCTGGATGCCGCCTGTGATTGCGAGACGTGCACCACGTTTTCGCGGGGCTACCTGCGGCACCTGTTCGCCGCGGAGGAGTTGCTCGGCCTCAGGTTGCTGTCGCTGCACAACGTGCGGTACCTGATCCGTCTGGCCGCGCGCGCCCGGGACGCGATCCGGGCCGGGACCTTCGAAGGGTGGAGCCGCGCGTGGCTCGCCCGCTACCGGAGCAGGGAGCAGGCGTGAGACTGCCGATATTCGCGATGATCGGGTCGGGCCAGCAGAGCGGTGGCGCGATCTCGGTGTTCATCCTCCAGATCGCGGCGTTCATCGCGATCTTCTACTTCATCCTGATCCGCCCGCAGCGCCAGCAGGCCAAGCGCCACGAGGAGATGCTGAAGCAGGTCAAGCGCGGCGACGAGATCGTGACGTCCGGCGGGATCGTGGGTGAGGTGGTGCACGTCAACGTGAAGGACAACCGGCTCACGATCAAGTCCGGCGAAGCGAAGCTGGTGATCGAGCGCGACCGGATCGCGAAGGTCGTGACCCGTGCCGAGGAGCCCGCCGCGCCGTGAGCCTCCGCCAGCTCCACCTGCTCGGCTCGCCGGTGCTGCGGCAGCGCGCCCACGAAGTCGCGGGTGTGGACGACGGGGTACGCGCGCTGGTCGCCGACCTGTTCGAGACCATGCGCGCCGCCAATGGCGTCGGGCTGGCCTCCAACCAGATCGGCGTCGCCCGCCGGGTCGCCATCGTGTCGGTGCAGGACCAGGGCGAGCACGTGCTCGTCAACCCCGTCATCCTCGAGACCGACGGCAGGCAGGTGGGCGAAGAGGGGTGCCTTTCGATCCCCGAGATCTTCGCCGACGTGGATC
Source organism: Gemmatimonadota bacterium (assembly GCA_003157095.1). Taxonomy (GTDB): domain Bacteria; phylum Gemmatimonadota; class Gemmatimonadetes; order Gemmatimonadales; family JACORV01; genus Fen-1245. The sequence goes on from PMIK01000097.1 coordinate 3,455, forward strand.
GCGCCGAGCGGGTGGTTGTCGAGGCGCTGGACGAGAGCGGCGCGCGCCGCCGCATCGAGGCCTCGGGCATGCTGGCCCGGGCGATCCAGCACGAGATTGATCACCTCGACGGCATCCTGTTTCTCGACCGGGTGGGGCCGCTGAAGCGGCGTCGTCTGCTCGCCGACTGGAAGAAGTCCCGGAAGGGCGAGGACGGCTACCTCAAGGACGTCGTGCCGGAGGATTCGGCCAAGCTGGGCTAGGTGATCAGTGCGGGTCCTTTTCTTCGGAACACCCGATTTCGCGGTACCTTCGCTCCGCGCCCTGGTGGGCGAGGGGTTCGACGTCGCCGCGGTGGTGACCCGCCCCGACCGGCCGACCGGGCGGCATCGCTCCTACGTGACGGCGTCGGCGGTCAAGGCCGCGGCCCTGGCCGAGGATCTCGACATCCTGCAGCCGGAGCGGCCCTCCGCGCCGGAGTTCCTCGCCGCGGTGCGGGCGCTGGCACCGGAGCTGTCCATCGTCGCCGCGTACGGCCATATCCTGCCGCAGGCGCTGCTCGACATCCCCCGCCTCGGCTCGGTCAACGTGCACGCGTCGCTTCTGCCGGCGCTGCGCGGAGCCGCGCCGATCCAGCGGGCGATTCTGGAGGGCTACACGGAGACGGGCATCACGATCATGCAGATGGACGCCGGCATGGACACCGGCGCCATCCTGCATCAGGTCGTGGCGCCGATCGCACCGGACGAGACCGGTGGCGAGCTGATGGTGCGTCTCGCCGAGCTCGGGGCGGAAGCGCTGGTCGAGGGCCTGACACTGATGGAGGAAGCCGGGCTCGAGCCGAAACCGCAGGACCACGCCAGGGCGACCATGGCGCCCAAGATCAGGCGGGAGGAGGAGCGCATTGACTGGACCTGCGAGGCTGAGGCGGTGGCGCGGAAGATCCGAGCCTTCGACCCTAACCCTGGAGCCTGGACTTCGTGCCGTTCCCGCGAGCTGAAGCTGTTCGGCGGCAGCGCCGGCGGGGAGAGCGGTGAGCCGGGCCGGGTGCTCGAGGCCGGCGAAGTCCTGCGCATCGCGTGCGGGTCGGGAGCGGTGACGGCGACCGAGGTGCAGCCCGCAGGGCGGGCGCGGATGGCGGCGCGCGCCTTCGTCAACGGCCGCGGCATCGCGGCCGGGGACGTGCTGGCGTGATCGCGCAGCTGCCCCGCCTGCACGCCGTGACCGACGACCGGGTCGCGGCGCGCGGCGGCTTGGTGGAGCGCGCGGCCGAGATGGCTTCGGTTGCGGGCCCTCGGCTTGCGGTGCACCTGCGGACCCGCGCGCTCACCGGAGCGGAGCAGCTCGGCCTGGCTCGATCGCTTGGGGCCGCGCTCGCCGTGCACGGGAGCTGGCTCGTCGTCAACGACCGGGTAGACGTGGCGCGGGCCGTGGGGGCTCGCGCGGTCGCGCTGGGCCGCGCCGGCCTTTCGGCGCGGGATGCGCGCCGCGTGGCGCCGGAGATCCCGGTCGCCCGTTCGGTGCACGATGCGGCGGAAGCGCGGGCCGCTGAGGGCGAGAACGCCGACTTTCTCATCGCCGGGGCCATCTTCGAAACGGCGAGTCACCCCGGCGGCCCGGTGGCAGGTCCCGCGCTGATCGAGGTGGCGGCGGCGGGCGGCCTCCAAGTGATCGCGATCGGCGGGCTCACGCCGGCCAACACACCGGCCGCACTGGACGCGGGGGCATGGGGCGTAGCCGGGATCCGCGCGCTGTGGGACGCCGCCGATCCAGCGGAGGCCGCGCGCGCGTTTCTTGCGGTCCTGCCCGCCGCCGCGTCGATCGCCGTCACGGTGAACGGTGAATCACGCGCCATGGCCGAGGGTATCACTCTGAGCGGGCTGCTCGAACAGCTCGGGCTCGACCCGCGTGCCGTCGTGGTGGAGCACAACCGTCACATCGTACGCCGCGACGGCCTCGCTCAGGTGACGCTGGCCGGCGGCGACGTGGTCGAACTGGTTCATTTTGTGGGCGGCGGTTGACCGCCCGGTGAGCGTGTGACGATGACAACGACAACAGCTCCTGCGTTCCAGGACACTCCGCTGGTGATCGGCGGGCGCACCTTCCGCTCCCGCCTCCTGGTCGGAACCGGCAAGTACAAGGACAACGCGACGATGGTCCGCGCGCTGGAGGCGTCGGGCGCGGACGTCGTGACGGTGGCGGTGCGCCGGATCAGCCTCGACCGGACCAAGGAAGAGGGTATCCTCTTCCACCTCGATCCTTCACGCTTCTTCCTGCTCGCCAACACGGCCGGGTGCTACTCGGCCGAGGATGCGATGCGCTACGCGCGGCTGGCTCGCGAGGCGGGCTTCAACGAGTTCATCAAGCTGGAAGTGATCGGCGATCAGAAGACGCTGCTGCCCGACGTGGCGGGACTGCTGGAGGCCGCCAGGACGCTGGTCAAGGAAGGCTTCACGGTGATGGCGTACACCAACGACGACCTCGTGACCGCGCTCAGGCTGGAAGAGGCGGGGTGCGCCGCCGTGATGCCGCTCGCGTCGCCGATCGGGTCGGGGCTGGGCCTTCTCAACCCGTACACCATCCGCACCATCAAGGCGCGCCTGACGGTACCGGTGATCGTGGACGCGGGTGTGGGGACCGCCTCTGACGCGTGCGTCACCATGGAGCAGGGTGTGGACGGGCTGCTGATGAACACGGCCCTGGCGGAGGCACGAGACCCGGTGGCGATGGCGCACGCGATGCGTCTGGCCACGGAGGCCGGTCGCGCCGCGTATCTCGCGGGACGCATGGCGCGGCGGGAGGTCGCTCTCCCGTCGAGCCCCACCACGGGGATGCTCTCGTAAGGCGGCCGTTCGGTCGCTCGCGGCGCGCGGCCTCGAAGGACGCCGCGCCGAGCCCGGAAGGCCGCCGCCCTCCGGGGCGGTTGCGCCGCACGGCGCTCCTCGCCGGTGGTGTCGCCCTCACCGCACTCGGCGGCTATCTTGTGGCGGCGCTGCTGATTTTCCCGGCCCCGCTGCTGCCGAACGAGCGGCAGGTGCCGCGGGTGATTGGTGTCACGGTGGAAGAGGCCCAGCGGGCGCTCGGGGCGGCGGGCTTCCGGACCGAGATCGCCGACCGGGCGCCGCATCCGACCTACGAAGCCGGGCTGGTGACGTGGCAGGATCCGTCCCCGGGCGTCGCGGCTCCGCGCGGCTCCGCCGTCGCGCTGACGGTGAGCGCGGGCACGCCTCGGCGGGTGGTGCCCGACGTTGGCGGGCTCGACGCGGAACTCGCGCAGCGCCTGCTGTGGTCCGCCGGCCTCACCGTGGGCAGCGTGGATACGGTGCCCGGTATCTTGCCGGGCGGCGTCGCGTCCGCCACGGATCCGCCGGCGGGCGACAGTGTGGCCACCGGCAGCAGCGTGCGACTCCACGTCGCGAAAGGACCCAAGTGACCGTTCGTATCGCCCCGAGTATTCTCAGCGCCGATCTCGCCCACCTGATGGACGAGGTCGAGCGCGTGCTCGCGGGAGGCGCGGATCAGATTCACGTGGACGTGATGGACGGGCATTTCGTGCCGAATCTGACCTGGGGCGCCCCGGTCGTGGCGGCGCTCCGGCGGTTCACCGATGCGCCGCTCGATTGCCACCTGATGGTCGAGCACCCGGAGGCGTACATTGTGCCGTTCGCCGAGGCCGGTGCCACCTTCCTGACCATCCACGTCGAGGCCACGCCCCATCTGGAGCGGCATCTCGCCGAGATCCGGCGGCACGGCATGCGCCCCGGCGTCGCACTCAATCCGGCCACGCCGCTCACCACGATCGAGGAGATCGTGGATGAGCTCGATCTGCTGCTCGTGATGACCGTGAATCCGGGCTTCGGCGGCCAGCCGTTCTGGGATCCGGCGATCGACAAGGTGCGCCGGGCGCGGGCGCTACTAGAGCAGCGCGACAGCCGCGCTTGCCTCGAGGTGGACGGCGGCGTCACCCGGGAGACGATTCACCATCTGGCGGCCGCTGGCGCCGACACCTTCGTGTCCGGCACCGCGATATTCACCGCGGCGGACCCGTCCGCCGAAGTGCGGGAGCTGCGGCGCCTGGCGGAAGCGGGTGCCGGCGGGAGGACAGTCACGAGATGAAGGCGCAGTGGATCGCGGTTGCTGTCGTCGTGCTCGTGCTGGGCGCGGGCCTGGCGCTGGGCTTGAAGCTCAAGCCCGAGATCTTCCCCGTGGAGGTCGGCTCCTCGGCCCCGACCTTCGAGGCGACGGACCTGCAGACCGGCCGGCGGGTGACGCTCGCGGATTACAAGGGCCAGGTGGTGCTGCTCAACATCTGGGCCACCTGGTGCGAGCCGTGCAAGGTCGAAATGCCGTCGCTGGAGCAGCTGCAGAAGGACGTGGGCCCGCAGGGGCTCAAGATCGTCGCGGTCAGCATTGACGAGGGCGGCTCCGACGTGGTACGCCAGTATGCGCGCGATCTCGGCTTGACCTTCGCGATTCTCCACGACCAGTCGGGCCGGATCAAGCAGATCTACCAGACCACCGGCGTGCCGGAGAGCTTCGTCATCAACCGCGAGGGGAAGATCGAGAAGAAGGTCATCGGCGCCACCGACTGGGATGCGACGGTGAGCCAGGACCTGATGCGCCGCCTCCTGGCGCAGCGGGGCTAGCATGTCCGTCCGGGAGGCCATCGTCCGCCACTGGCCGCTCAAGCTGGCGGCGCTTGCCCTCTCGGTCATCCTGTGGGTCGTGGTCGCACTCGAGGAGCCGGCCACTCATCTCCAGGACATCCAGCTCGAACTCTCATTCTCCCCGACCGCCGCCCTCGCGCAGCCGCTGCCCCCGGTCCAGGCCCTCATCGCGGGGCCGCGCGGCGAGTTCCTGAAGCTGAGCGCCACCCCGCTGGTGATCCGGGCGACCATCCCGGACTCGGCGGAAGGCACCCACCACCGTCTCGCGATCTCGCCCGGCGACGTGGAGTTGCCGCCGAACGTGAAGGTGACCGTGCAGGAGGTGCTGCCGCGCGAGATCGAGGTCGTCCTCGACCGCCGGTCCCAGCGGATCGTCCCGGTCGCCGTGCGGGCGAGCGTGGAGCCCGCGCCCGGCTTCGCGCTCGACGGACCGGTGACGGTGGCGCCCGCGGTCGTGAGCGTCACCGGGGCGCGGTCGCTCCTGCGCGCCCTCGACTCGATCGCCACCGAGGCGCTCAGGCTGACCGGTGTCGCCGGTGCCTTCGAGCGGACGGTACCGCTCGACACGACCGGCCACGCGGTGCTCCAGATCGTTCCATCGGCCGTCACGCTTACCGGCAGGACCAAGAAGTCGTGAAGGTTCTGGGCATCGAGACGTCGTGCGATGAGACGTCGGCCGCGGTCGTCACGGATAATGAAGCCTCCGCCCGCGTCGCTTCCTGCGTCATCCTCTCCCAGGACGTCCACGCGGTGTACCGCGGCGTGGTGCCCGAACTGGCATCACGCGCCCACCTCGCGACCATCGGCCCCGTCGTGGATCACGCGCTCGAAGACGCCGGGATCGTGCTGGGCGACGTGGACCTCATCGCCGTCACCGAAGGGCCCGGCCTGATCGGCGCGTTGCTGGTCGGCGTGAGCTACGCGAAGGGTCTGGGACTGGGATCCGGGCGGCCGCTGGTGGGCGTGCACCATCTCGAGGCCCACCTGTTCGGCACCGCACTCGACGATTCCTCGGCGGTACCGCCCTTCATCGGCCTCATCGTCTCCGGCGGGCACTCGCTCCTGCTGGACGTGCCCCGCTGGGGCCACTACCGGCTGCTCGGCGAGACGCGCGACGACGCGGTGGGCGAGGCGTTCGACAAAGTGGGCGCCCTGCTCCAGCTCGGGTACCCGGGCGGGCCGGCCCTGGAGCGAGCGGCCCGGAACGGTGACCCGGCGCGCCACCGGTTCCCGCGGCCGATGCTCAACGCCAGGCAGCGGCCGGGCGACCCGGACTACTTCGATCTTTCGATGAGCGGATTGAAGACGGCGGTGATGCACGCCGTGCAGGCGTCGAGCGATCTCGCCGCCGACCGCCCTCACCTCGCGCGCGGGTTTCAGGACGCGGTCATCGAAGTCCTGGTGACGAAGACCCAGCGCGCCGTGGAGCTGTGCGGCCGGGACCGCGTCGTGCTCGCCGGAGGCGTGGCATGCAACCGGGCGCTGCGGGACGCCATGGCCACGGCGCTCGGCGGCCGGGGCGCGACGCTGCACGCCCCGTCGCCCCGGCTCTCCACCGACAACGCCGCGATGATCGCCCGCGCCGGGCTGTTCCACGCCGCCGAAGCCGGACGGCCGGTGGACGCGGCCGCCCGGCTTCCCTTCCCCGGTTTGGTGCGCGCATGACCGTCTACCCCCTTCTCATCCACCTGGGCCGCTTCACCCTCACCGGCTACGGCATCATGATGATGCTCGGGTTCCTCGTGGCCGGCTGGATCTACGCGCGCGAGCTGCAGCGAAGGGCGCTGGATCCGACCATCGCCTGGGACACGGTCGTCATCGCCGTGGCCGGCGGACTCGCCGGCTCCAAGCTCTACTTCGCCATATCGGTGGGACGAATCGGGGCGCTGTTCTCGCGGGGCGGCCTGGTGTGGTACGGCGGCCTCGCCGGCGGCACCGCAGCGGTCCTCGCCTACATGTGGCTCAAGAAGCTCCCGGTGCGGGTGCTGCTCGATGCCGTTTCGCCGTCTCTCGTCGTGGGCTACCTGCTCGGCAGGGTCGGCTGCTTCATGGTCAACGACGACTACGGGCTCCCGTCGCGGCTGCCGTGGGCCGTGGCGTTTCCGCACGGCGCCCCCCCCACGACGGCACGCATCCTCAGCGAGCAGTTCCACGCCGCGATCCCGGCGGGCGTGTCGCCCGACCAGCTGCTCACCGTGCATCCCACGCAACTCTATGAGATCGCGCTCAGCTTCCTGGTCTTCTGGATGCTGTGGCGGGTGCGGGAGCACCGGCACGCCGCGGGCTGGCTGTTCGGCCTCTACCTCGTGCTGTCCAGCGCGGAGCGGATCATCGCCGAGATCTTCCGCGCCAAGGACGACCGCGTCTTCGGCGCGGTCACGGTCGCTCAACTCGTCAGCATCGCCCTCATCCTGATCGGCGTGCTGCTGATGCGGCGCCTCGCCCGGCCCGATCCTGCGGGACCTCAAGCGTCGCCCTTAGCGCCCTAGGGGCCGCGCGAGCGGCCCAGGCGACGGCGAACGAGTGCCCCGCCTGCGGCCATCGCGGCCACCGAGCTGGACGCCCTGCGCTACTTTCTCGATACGGAGGCTCGTATGGCCAAGAAGAAGTGGATCGCTGGCGCCACCAAGAACAAGGGTGGCTTGCACCGCGCGCTTCACGTGCCGGAGGGCGAGAAGCTTCCCGCGAGCAAGGTCGCT
>PMIK01000287.1 GCA_003157095.1 Gemmatimonadota bacterium
GTGAGAGGTGAGAAGTGAGAGGTGAGAAGGTTGGGTGAGGGGTGAGAAGTCTTGAAGCGTGAGAAGTCCCCCTCACGCCTTTCAACCCCTCACCTCTTACTTCTCACCTCTCCCGGGACTATTTCTTGCAGGCATCTGGAGCGCCACGAAACCCTGTCGGAGGCCGGATGGATCCGCAAGCCGCCACCTCGCTCCCCGAGAACGCCTACACTCCCCTTCCTCCCGGCCAGGTTTACCAGCCGATCGTGCCGGCAACCACGGACGCCCCGCAGGCAACCTGGTGGTCCGTCGGATGGGGCCTCTTCCTGTGCGTCATCTTCACCGTCGCCTCCGCCTACTCAGGCCTCAAGGTGGGGCAGGTGCTGGAGGCGGCCATCCCGATCTCGATCCTCGCGATCGGGCTGGCGCGCGTGTATCCGGCGCTCAGCCGCTCGGGCGCTCCGCCCCGGTCCATGCTCCTGGAGAACGTCATCATCACCGGCATCGGCGGAGTGTCGGGCGGCATCGTGGCGGGCGCCATCTTCACCCTGCCGGCGCTCTGGATCCTCCAACTGAACCCGCAGCCGTTGCAGACCATCTTCATCAGCCTCGCGGGCGGCGCGCTGGGGATGCTGTTCCTGATCCCGCTGCGCCGCTACTTCGTCCGCGAGACACACGGGCAGTTCCCGTACCCCGAGGCCACGGCCATCACCGAGGTGCTAGTGACGGGGGAGAGGGGCGGCTCCCAGGCGCGACTGCTGCTGCAGGCCACGTTCATCGCCGGTGTCTACGACTTCTTCGTCACCACCTTCCAGGTATGGAAGGAATACGTGGACTTCCGCTTCATCCCCGTGGTCGAAGCGGTCGCTCAACGGGCCAAGGTCGTGTTCAACTTCGACGCCATCGGCTTCATCCTCGGCCTCGGCTACGTGATGGGCCTGCGCTCCTCGATGGTGCTGTGCGCGGGTGGCGTGCTGTCGAATTTCGTGCTGGTGCCGATGATCTGGTTCGTGGGGCGGCACCTGCCGGACGTGGTGTACCCGGCCACGACGTCCATCGCCGCGATGACCGCCAACCAGATCTTCCGCGGCTACGTGCGGTTCGTGGGCGTCGGCGCTATCGCGACCGCCGGCATCTTCGGGATCGTCAAGTCGCTCAAGATCATCGCGGGTTCCTTCGGCATCGCGCTCAAGGCCTTCCGCGCCGGGGAGACGGCGGGCGGCGAGCGCACCGACCGGGACGTCTCGGTGATGACCATCCTCGTCGGCATCGTGGTGACGACGGTGCTCGCCGGCGTCTTCTTCGGCAGCCTCCACACCTCGCTGGTCGTCGTGCTGGTGGGGCTCGGCCTCACGCTCCTGTTCTCGTTCTTCTTCACCTCGGTCGCCGCCAACGCCATCGCCACCGTCGCACGGAATCCGGTGTCGGGGATGACGATGCTGACGATCATCATCTCGTCGGTCGTCCTGCTGAAGTTCGGGCTCTCGGGCACCACGGGGATGTTCTTCGTGATGGCCATGGCGGGGATCGTCTGCACCGCGCTGTCGGTGTCGGGGCAGTTCATCACGGACCTCAAGACGGGATACTGGCTCGGGTCCACGCCGCGGGTGCAGGAGCGGGTGAAGTTCCTCGGCGTGCTCGCGGCCTCGATCGCCGCGGCCCTCACCATCATCCTGCTGGCCCGGACCTTCCAGTTCGGCGAGGCGCTGCCGGGTGACGTGCGGGCCGTCCTGCCGTCCCCGCAGGCCTCGATCATGAAGGCGCTGGTCGAGGGCTTCATGAGCCAGCAGCCGGTGGCCTACATCCTGTTCGGCGTCGGCGCGATGGTCGCGCTCATCACGGAGATGCTCGGCGTGCCGTCGCTGACGTTCGCGCTCGGCATGTACCTCCCGCTGGAGCTGAATTCGCCGGCGCTGGTGGGCGGCTTCATCGCGTACTATGTCGGGAAGCGCTCCGAGCAGGTGGGCGGTGCGCGCGGCCACACGATGCGGGAGCGGGGCGTGATCATCGCCTCGGGCCTGATGGCGGGCGGCGCCCTCGGCGGAGTCCTCGGCGCCGCGTTCCGGCTCTTCCCCTGGTACGCCGAGGACCGGGTCAAGCTGCCCTTCTACGACAACGCGGTCGCCTCGCAGCTCGTGTCCGCGGTGCTCTTCATCGCGCTGTGCTGCTATCTCTGGTTCGGATCGGTTCGTCACGGGAAGGAGGAAGCCGCATGAGCGCCGTCGCTGACGCCATCCTCGGTATTGATACCCTGTGGGGCGGGGACGTGATGAATCCGTCGGGCACCGGGCGCTTCATCGCCGACTCGTGGTGCTCGGACGAGCCGCTGCCGCGGGCCTACACCCACGCGACGGCCTCGCGGCTGCGTGAGACCGGAGGGGTGACCGCGAAACTGCCGGACCTCGCCGCCATAGATGCCTATCTGGCCGCGGTGGACGTGCCCGGGGCGATCGCGGCGATGGCCGAGGAGGCGAAGACGGGCGGGCGGATCCGCCGTGCCTACCTCAAGGGCCTGGTGCTCTGCTTCGAGACCATGTGGGACCTGGCGATGGAGATGCTGGGCCGCGGCGACAAGGTGCCGTACGAGCGCTGCGTCATGGCGTCCACCGGCCGGAAGCCGGAACCGTCCGATCCGGCGGCGAAGCGCGCGCGGGTCGCGGAGCTGCTCGCGAAGGCCGGATACCCGACGGTATCCGACGTCGCACTGCTCGCCGCCGTGGATGCGTGGCGCCGGGATCGCGCGGTGCCCAAGCCGTCCATCCCTGCGCTCGGGGCTGCGTTCATCGCCCGTTACGACGCCCTGGCGGTGCGGCACCTCCTGCCTTACCTGCCCGCCGCCCTCAAGGCGGTGCCGCGGGCCAACATCACCTTCCTGCCGATCAAGGACGCGTGGTTCTCGGGCTCGATGAACTACCTGGGCCGTGCCCGCCGGCCCGACGGCACACCGGAGTACGAGGCGACCTACGAGATCAACGCCTCGCTCGAGATCTCGGTGCCGGAGTTCGAGCAGCTGGTGAGCCACGAGGTCGTGCCGGGGCACGTCACGACCACGGCCTACTGCCAGAACCTGTACGTGCGCGGGAAGATGGGCCTGGAGGCCACGGTGCTCACGATGAATACGCGGCACGCGGCGCTGTCGGAGGGCATCGCCAACAACGCGATCCTGATCGCCCACGGCGTGACCGAGATTGATCAGCTGCCGGACGAGGACACGCAGGCCGGCGTGCTGCTCGCGCTGCTCCAGGATGACGCCAAGAACCAATCGTCGTACCTGACCTGGCACGAAGGGCTGGCGCAGCCGGAGGTGGCGCAGGTGCTGCGCCGCGAGTATTTGTGCTCGCCGGAGCGCGCCGACAAGCTGTCGGGCGCGTGGGGCCGCCATCCGCTGCTCGGGCGGATGTACCTGCCGGCCTACCGCGCCGGCACCGAGTGCGTGGCGGACCTGCGCCGCCGCTTCCCTCCGGAGGTGGTCCTGCCGGCCCTGTACGGGGCCCGCGGGCTGGTGGACGTGGTCACGATCGGGAAGGTGCTCGGCGCCTAGGTGCGCGGCAGAGGGCAGCACAGAGATTCCAGATCAGTGGCCAGACGGCGAAGGGGGCAGTGGTTACCAGCTTCAAGATCTCAGAGGCCAGTCCGGTTGCCAGTACTTGCAGCTGGGCTGGCCTCTCGCAACTGGCGGCTGGTAACCACTTCAGTACTTGCCGTCTGGCAACTGCCCTGCAGTCTCCAATCTGCCCTCTGTTATCTTTCCAGGGTGACCATTTTCCAGACGATGAACGCCGGCTACGCGCAGGCGATATACGAGCAGTACCTGCGCGATCCCGGGTCGGTGGACGAGGCGTGGCGCCGGTTGTTCGAGGACGGGGCGCGGGGGTTGCCGCCCCTCTCGGCGGCCGAGATCGTTACGGCATCCGCCGACGTCCCGCCGTTCCCCGCCACCGGTGCATCGGAGCCCGCGCTCGCGGCGCGCGCCCCGGCGGCGGAATCCGCGCCCTCGAGCGAGGATCTCGAGGCGGTGGCGCTCGCGGCCGCGGTGGTCAAGGCCTTCCGGACGCACGGGCATCTGGGCGCGCGGCTCGACCCGTTGGGCTCCGAGCCGGCGGGCGATCCCGCGTACGATCCGGCCACGATCGGACTGACCGAAGAGCGGATGCGGCGCGTGCCCGCGGCGGTGCTGCGCATCGCCGTCCAGGGTGAGACGTTCGCCGACGCGCTCCCGCACCTGCGCGCCACCTACTGCGGCACGATCGCCTACGAGAAGGAGCACATCGCCAATCACGAGGAGCGTGTCTGGCTCCGGCGGATGATCGAGTCCGGCTCCCACCTCAAGCCGCTCACCGTCGAGGACCAGCGCCGGCTCCTCACCCGGCTCGCGCAGGTCGAGACGCTGGAGCGCTTCCTGGGGCGGGCGTATCTGGGCCAGAAGCGCTTCTCGATCGAGGGCGTGGACATGCTGGTCCCGATGCTCGACCTGGTGGCGGAACTGGCCGCGCAGGCCGGTGCGCGCGAGGTCGTGATGGGTATGGCCCACCGGGGGCGGCTCAACGTTCTGGCGCACATCGTCGGGATGCCCTACGAGTCCATCATCGCCGAGTTCGAGGGCGGCCAGATCGGAGAGGCTGACGGCGCGACCGGCGACGTGAAGTACCACCTCGGCGCGACCGGCTCCTACCTGACTCGGCCGGGGAAGTCCATCGCGGTCGAGCTATCGTCCAACCCGAGCCACCTGGAATCGGTGAACCCGGTGGTGGAGGGCCGGGCGCGGGCGCTCCAGACGGAGCGCCGCGGTCCCGTGCCGCATCACGACCCCGCTGTCGCACTGCCGGTGCTGATCCACGGCGACGCCGCCTTCGCGGGGGAGGGCGTCGTGGCCGAAACGCTGAACCTGGCGCGACTGGCCGGCTACGCGACCGGCGGCACGATCCACATCATCACCAACAACCAGCTCGGGTTCACGACCGATCCCGTGGAGGCGCGCTCCACCGCATACGCGTCCGACCTGGCGAAGGGCTTCGACCTCCCGATCATCCATGTGAACGCCGACGATCCGGAGGCGTGCCTCGCCTCGGTACGGCTGGCGATGGCGTACCGCGACCGTTTTAAGGGAGACGTGCTGATTGATCTGGTGGGCTACCGCCGGCACGGGCACAACGAGGCGGACGAGCCGGCCTACACGCAGCCCCTCATGTACGAGCGCATCGCGGCGCTGCCGACCGTGCGCGAGCAGTGGGCCACGAGGCTCGTGGCCCAGGGAGCGATCCGGCCGGAGGATGCCGAGGCGGAGGTGCAGGCGGCGTACGACCGCCTGGTGAAGGTCCAGCAGGCGGTGAAAGCCAGCCTGTCCAGGCGATCAGGAAGCGGCTTCGAGACGATCGGCACGAGCGCGCGGGTGGCGGGCGGGGCGGAGCTGGCGCCGGCAACGACCGGGGAGTGCGAGCCGGGCACCGCGGTGAGCGAGGAGATGCTCGCGGTCCTGGACGCGCAGCTATACGCCTGGCCCGACGGCTTCACGGTCCACCCGAAGCTCTTGCGCCAGCTGGAGCGGCGCCAAAAGGCGGTGGCGGAAGGTGGCGGCCTGGAATGGGCGCACGCCGAGGCACTGGCATTCGCGTCGCTGCTGGTGGAGGGCGTCCCGATCCGGCTCACCGGCCAGGATACCGAGCGCGGCACCTTCAGCCAGCGGCATCTGGTGCTGCACGACGTCACGACCGGCGCGCGGTACGCGCCCATCCAGCACCTGCCGGGGGCGCAGGCCCCGTTCGAGCTCCATAACAGCCCGCTCTCCGAGCTGGCGGCCCTGGGTTTCGAGTATGGCTACAGCGCCGAAGTGCCGGAGGCGCTCGTGCTGTGGGAGGCGCAGTTCGGCGACTTCGCCAACGGGGCGCAGGTCATCATTGACCAGTTCATCGTCGCGGGCCGGGTGAAGTGGGCGGAGCGCTCCCGGCTGGTGCTGCTGCTGCCGCACGGCTACGAGGGCCAGGGACCCGAGCACTCGAGCGCACGGGTGGAGCGGTTCCTCCAGCTCGCGGGGCAGCAGAACATCCGGGTGGCCAATCCCACCACGCCGGCGCAGTACTTCCACCTGCTGCGGCGGCAAGCGATCCTCGCGGAGCAGCGGCCGCTGGTGGTGATGACGCCCAAGAGCTTTCTCCGGAACCCGCTCGCGCTCTCGCCCGCCGAAGATCTCGCCGACGGCTGCTTCCGCCAGGTGCTGGAGGACCCGGCGGCGGCGTCCCGGCGGGAGGAGATCGAACGGCTGGTGCTCTGTTCGGGCAAGGTGTACTACGACGCGATCGGCTCCGACGCGCGCCGGGCGGCGACCCGGGTGGCCCTCGCGCGCGTGGAGCTGCTCTATCCGTTGCCCAAGGACGATCTCACCTCCCTCGTGGCTTCGTATCCGAACCTGCGCGAGCTGGTCTGGCTGCAGGAGGAGCCGCGCAACAAGGGGCCGTGGCGCTACATCGCGCATCACCTGCGCGACCTGGCGCCGCGGCGCCCGGACGGTGAGATCGGCCTGAGCTACGTCGGGCGGCCCGAGCGGGCCAGCTCGGCAGAAGGATATCCTGCCGCGCACCTGGCGGAGCAGGGAAGGATTGTCAGGGAGGCGCTGGGTGAAGCGTAAGAGGTGAGGGGTGAGAAGTGAGAAGGGTGGGTAAGAAGTGAGAGGTGGAAATGCGTGAGAGGGTACGCTCCACCTTCTCACTTCAACTTCTCACCTCTCACTTGCCCTTCTCACCTCTCACTTCTCACCNNCGTATGCATCTCCCGGTGCGGATCCTGCCTGAGGCTTTCCACCGGATAGAGCGCGCCGCGCGAGACGACCTCGAGGCGTTCCTCGGCCCCGCGATCGGCGCGGTTCCGCCAGCCTCCGGCGATCAGCGCGGCCAGCTCGGCATCCGTCGCTCCCTGCCGCAACGGGTCCC
>PMIK01000228.1 GCA_003157095.1 Gemmatimonadota bacterium
GGCGTGTCGCTGCTGAAGGTGGTGGCGACCATCGAGACGCCCACCAGCCACCACGGCGCCGCCCGGCCCGACGTGAAGAACTCGGTGGTGCTCGAGCTGGCCCGCCGGACGAAGAAGATCGCCGGCAGGAACGAGATGGCGATCGAAATCGAGACGATCGTCCAGTCGAGCGAAGTGAGGTGCATGCTGGGCCCGGGTGCGAGGTGAGAGGTCAGGGGCGAGAGGTGAGAGGAGAAAGTGAGGCGTGAGAGGCCGGAGGGCCAGCCCCCGGCCCGGTCGGCACGAAGATTGCTCTTTGGGGACTCGGGGAGGTCGTGTGCCTGAGATCGAGATCGGCGGCCGCAAGTTCGTGGTGGACGAGGAGGGCTTCCTCCAGCAGCCCGAAACCTGGGATGACGAGGTCGCCCGGCTGTTCGCCACGACCGAGGGCATCGCGGAGATGAACGAGCAGCAGTGGGCCCTGGTGCGCTTCATCCGGGAGTACTGGCTCGAGCACCAGACCGCGCCGATGATCCGGAAGCTCTGCCAGGCGACGAACCTCAACCTGCGGACCATCTTCAAGCTCTTCCCGTCCGGGCCGGCCAAGGGCGCGTGCAAGGTGGCCGGCCTCCCCAAGCCCGAGGGATGCGTCTAGCCCCCGTGACCGTGACCGCGCTCGTCCTGCTCGCCGCGTTGACGGTGGCGGCGGTCTCGCTCGCGCTCGCGCGGCGGGGCATCGGGAGCGTGCGCGTGCCGGTGTTCGCCGCCCCGCGCGGCAGCGAAGCCGCGGGTGTCCGGTACGCCTTCACCACCGCCTTCCTCCCGTGGGCCAAGGAGAGCGCGAGCGGCCATCTGGCCACCTACCTGGCGGGGATCATCTTCCACGCGGGCATCTTCGCGATGCTGGCGCGCCTCGTCCTGACGCTCGTCCCGGCCGCCCTGCCGCGAGTCCTCGAGCACTTCCTGGCGGGGCTGTTCGCGCTGGCGCTGGGTTGCGGGCTCGGGCTGCTCGCCAAGCGGCAGGCCAGCGCGAAGCTGCGCGCCATCAGCGTACCGGACGACCTGATAGCGAATCTGCTGGTGGATGCCGCACTGGCCGGGGCTCTGGCCGCCTCGGTCGTGCCAGGTGTGGTGCCGCTCTTCCAGCTCGCCGGCGCAGCGCTGCTGCTTTACGCGCCGCTGGGCAAGCTGCGGCACATGCTCTTCCTCGTGACCAGCCGCCGGTTGTGGGGACAGTACTACGGGCGGCGGGGCGTGCGCGGATGACGGCGCCGGCCCTCGCAGTTCTGCGTGCCGGCCTCGACGCCCGCACCGCCGCGTTCCTCGAGTCGTGCGTGCGGTGCAACCTCTGCGCCGAGAGCTGCCACGTGTATCTCACCGACGGGGAGCCGGACTCGATGCCCGCCGCCAAGGTGGAGCGCGTCGCCCGGCTGTACCGCCGNNTGGACGAGCAGGGCCTCGAGGAGCTGAAGGACGCCGCCTTCGGCCGCTGCACGATGTGCGGCCGCTGCACGGTGAACTGCGCCGTGGGTCTCGACCCGGCGGCCGTGATCGGCCTCGCCCGGCAGATGGTGGCGGCGGCGGGGAAGGTGCCTCCGGGCATCATGGCGAACGTCACCGCCGCACTCGAGACCGGCAACAGCATGCGCATTCCGGCCGCGGAGGTGCGGGAGACCGTCGCGTGGCTGGAGGAAGACCTGCGCTCCAGCACCGGCGACGCAACCATCTCCCTTCCGCTCGACCAGCCGGGCAAGCGGGTGCTCTACGCGCTGAACCCGCGTGAGATCAAGTTCTTCCCGCTCTCGATCCAGGCGGCAGGACTCCTCTTCCACGCCGCGCGCGAGAGCTGGACGCTCACCAGCACCGACTTCGACATCACCAACTACGGGTACTTCGCCTGCGACCGCGCCTCGGCCGGGGCCATCAGCCGGCGCCTGCTCGAGCGCGCCNNCGCTGGGAGGCGCCGGAATACCTGCAGCGGACCTTCCCGTTCGAGATCGTGAGCTTCGTCGAGCTGCTGGACCGGTACGTGGCCGAAGGGCGCGTTACACTGGACGCGGCGCGGAATCCGGACCGGGTGACGCTCCACGATCCCTGCAACCTGGTGCGAAACGGCGGCGTGATCGAGCCGCAGCGACGCGTTCTGCGGCGTGCCGCAGGGGATTTCGTCGAGATGACGCCCAACCGCGAGCACAACTACTGCTGCGGCGGGGGTGGCGGGATGCTCGCGGCGTCCGAGTACACGGCGCGCCGGATCGCGATCGGCAAGCTCAAGGCCGAGCAGATCCGCCGGACGGGCGCGAAGGTGGTCGTCACACCCTGCCACAATTGCATCGATCAGTTGCTGGAGTTGAACAAGCACTACACGTTAGGCGTCGAGATCCGCACCTTGGCTGAGGTCGCGGCCGACGCGCTGGTGCTGCCGGGCGTAGCCTAGAGCCGCCGCCCCGAGGCGCCGGCCGAGCGAACCACTCGGCCGGTTCGAGGTAGCCGAGTGTTCACCATGCAGACAGCCCCAAGCAGGCCCGAGGCCGAGCCGGCGCCCTCTAAGCCGGCCAATGCCAAGCCCCCTGACATCGCGTCCGCATCGGTTCCCGACACGCTCGCGGCGCTCCACCCGGCACCGTTGTTGCCCCGCACACGATCTCGCACGCATTCCGCCGCGCCAACCAGAACGTGGAGCCCCGATGCGTAGACTTACTGCCGGGCTACTCGCCGTCATCGCGTTCGCGCCGGGGCTGCTGGCCCAGGCGCCCGATCGCGGCGTGGGCAGCGTCCGCCACCATCCCGACTTCATCGTGCAGACCGCATGGCTGGAAGCGCATCTGCAGTCGCCGAGAGTCGTCGTGCTGCACGTCGGGCACAGCGACGAGCAATACCACGCCGGTCACATTCCCGGTGCCCTGTTCCTTCCGCTCTCGGCGGTGGCGACCACCGTGGGTGGCGTGGCGAACGAGTTCCCGGCCCCGGAGCAGCTCGCCGCCACGTTCCGCGATCTCGGCGTCGGCAACTCCGCGCGCATCGTGATCTACGGCGATGACCCGGGGCTCCTCGCGGCACGGGTGTGGGCCGCGCTCGACCTGCTGGGCCACAGCGCGCAGGCGGCGATCCTGGACGGCGGCCTGACGAGGTGGACCGCCGAGCGCCGGACCGTCGAGACCACCGTGAGGGCGCGCCACCCGGAGCCGTTCGCGTCGCGCTGGCGCTCGGATGGGATCGTATCGGCGGCATGGGTCCGCGCTCACTTGGGCGACAGCACTGTCCTGTTCGTGGATGCCCGGCCGCGGGAACAGTACGCAGGTGCCGAGACGGATGCCCGCAGCGGCCATCTACTTGGCGCGAAGAGCCTCTATTGGATGAACTCCCTCGTGTCGGCGGAGGACCCTGTTCTGCGGCCGATGCAGGAGTTGCATGAGGAGTTGTGGAAGAGCGCGGGAGCCGACCGCCCGTCGGTGCGCACCGTCGTCACGTATTGCCGCACCGGGATGCAGGCGAGCCACGACTACTTCGTCGCGCGGTACATCGGGTATCCCGATGTGCGGCTGTATGACGGGAGCATGAGCGAGTGGGCCTCGCTGACGCCTGCGGCAGACTATCCGGTCGAACGGACCGCTCGGTAGAGCCGAAGGGCAGCCGGAACCCGGCCTCCGGCGCGCACCCGCCGCTGGCGGTCCAGCTCGCCGGCAACTGCGGCGGGCGCAGTTCCGACGAGTACAACTATGCCCCCGCCTGCACCTCGGCCGCGATCTCCTTCACCGCCTCAACCGCCGCGTCCACGTGCGCCCGCTCGTTCATCGGTCCCACGCTGAACCGCACGGTGCCGCGCTCGCCCGTGCCCAACTGCTGGTGGATCAGCGGCGCGCAGTGCAGCCCGGTGCGCGCGGCAATGTTGTAGTCCACGTCGAGCAGCGATCCGACGTCGGCCGGGTCGCGGCCCGAGATGGTGAAGGACAGCACCGGGAGCCTGCGCTCGAGGCTCGTCGTGCCGTGGAGCGTGACGCCCTCGATGTGTTCCAGTCCCTCCTGGAGCCGCGCGAACAGCTCCATCTCGTGCGCGTAGATCTCCTTCAGGCCCCTCTTGGCGAGGTACTGCTGGGCGAAGTACAGCCCCGCGATCCCCAGCACGTTGCCGGTGCCCGCTTCGAGCCGGTACGGATACTCCTCGAGATGGTACGGGTAGGCGGAGTGCACGCCGGTGCCGCCGAACCGTGTATGACGTACCTCCACGCCCTCGCGCACGTACAGACCGCCGGTACCGGTCGGACCGAGCAGCGACTTGTGGCCGGTGAAGCACAGCACGTCAATGCACATCGCTTCGACGTTAATCGGGATCACGCCGGCGGTCTGCGCCGCGTCCACCACCAGGACGATCCCGCGCTCGCGGCACCGCCGGCCGATCTCGGCCACCGGCTGGATCGTGCCGATGACGTTGGAGCCGTGGTTCACGACGACCACCTTGGTGTTGGGCTTGAAGCGGCGCGCGATCTCGTCCGGGTCCACGATCCCGCCGGCCTCAAAGGGCACGTAGTCCAGCTCGACGCCGCGGTCCCGCTTGAGGTGGTTGAGCGGCCGGATCACCGAGTTGTGCTCGACCGTAGTCGTGATCGCATGGTCGCCGGACTGGAGCAGACCCTGGATCGCCAGGTTGAGGGCGTCAGTCGCGTTGGCTGCGAAGACCAGGCGTTCGGGCTTGGTGCCCCCCAAGAAGGTGGCCAGCACCTTCCGCGTCTCGAAAACCAGCTCCCCCGCCACCATGCAGAGGTCGTAGCCCGAGCGTCCCGGGTTGACACCAAAGTGCGCGTAGGCGTCCAGCGCCTGCTGCAGCACTTCCCGCGGCTTCGGGAAGGTGGTCGCGGCATTGTCGAGGTAGATGATCTTCCCGGAATCGAAGCTAAGGTCCATTGGTGCGGCCTCCGGTCATCGGCATGCATCACGCGACTGGTGAGCGTTGTCCC
This sequence comes from Gemmatimonadota bacterium, assembly GCA_003157095.1. Lineage (GTDB taxonomy): Bacteria > Gemmatimonadota > Gemmatimonadetes > Gemmatimonadales > JACORV01 > Fen-1245. The sequence continues at coordinate 4,935 of PMIK01000228.1, forward strand.
GCTGCTTACCAATGGGTTGCAATAACCGTACTCCGGGCACCAGGATTACCTTGCCGACCTCGCGCGTCGTATATGTTCGAGGCGAACCGGGAGCGACTGTGGCTACTGCAGGTGTGATGGACTCGCGCACTGCCAGCACCTTCAAGGGCCTGACCCGCGCGATCGGCAATTCCCCCCTGCTCGCGATCAACTTCACCTACCGCGGCGGCCGGCGGACGATCTACGTCAAGTCCGAGCAGCTCAACCTGACCGGCAGCATCAAGGACCGGATGGCGCTCCATATCCTCCAGAGCGCGTACGAGGAAGGGACGATCCGGCCGGGCGATACGATCGTCGAGGCCACGAGCGGCAACACCGGGATCTCCTTCGCCGCCATCGGTCGCGCCCTCGGCCACCCCGTGACGATCTTCATGCCCGACTGGATGAGCCGCGAGCGCGTGGACCTCATTCACAGCCTTGGCGCGATGGTCGTGCCCGTCACCCGGGAGCAGGGTGGGTTCCTGGGGAGCATCGGGATGGCTGAGGAGTTGGCGAAGCAGGACGAGCGGATCTTCCTGCCGCGCCAGTTCTCGAACGTGGCCAACGTCCGCGCCCACGAGCTGACGACGGGACCGGAGATCTGGTGGCAGCTCCAGTTCCAGTCGCTGGTGCCCGATGCCTTCGTGGCGGGCGTGGGGACGGGCGGGACGGTCATGGGGGTCGGCCGCTACCTCAAGTCGCGGCACTCCGGGGTCCGGGTCCATCCCCTCGAGCCGGCGGAGCGCCCGACGCTTCGCACCGGGCGCAAGATCGGCCAGCACCGCATCCAGGGGATTTCGGACGAGTTCATTCCCGCCATCGTGGACCTGACCGAGCTCGACCCGGTGGTGGACGTCCCGGACGGCGACGCGATCCTGATGGCGCAGAATCTTGCTTCGCAGCTCGGACTGGGCGTGGGCATCTCGTCCGGCGCGAACTTCATCGGCGCGCTCAAGGTGCAGGACGCGCTGGGCGGCGACGCGGTCGTGGCCACCGTCTTCGCGGACGACAACAAGAAGTACCTCAGCACCTGCCTGCTCGGCCAGGAGCCGGTGCGCGACGACTACCTCGCGCCGCACGTGAAGCTCGAAGACTACACGGCCATGAAGCGCGTGTGCCATACGTGTTGCGAGTTGTACGACTGCCCGCAGCGGCTGACGCCCGGGGATTCCCTCTGAATGCTCCGGTCCCGGCGGCCGTTTCCAGCCGGCGGACGGAAGGGTCGTGCGCCGCTGGCACCCGCGTTCAGCGCCGGAACCCCGACTCCGGCTTGGTGTTTTCTCCACCCCGAACGGCACGCAGATTGCGCTCGATTTGATCGTATTAGGCCAACTCAAAGCGAGGGGTCCCAACAGTGATTGTCGGCATCGGCGTTGACCTCTTCTCGGTTCCGCGCGTAGAAGACGATCTGGACAAGGGCGAGCAGGGTCTCCGGGACACGATCTTCACCCCGGAGGAGATCGCCTACTGCCAGACGAAGCGCTATCCCGCCCAGCACTTCGCGGCGCGATTCGCCGCCAAGGAGGCCGTCTTCAAGGCCCTCGGCGCCTCCGGCCTGAGCGGCTCGCACTGGCGCGACGTCGAGGTGCGGGTCGAACGCAACGGCCGGAGCTACGTAATCCTGCACGACAAGGTGAGGGAGGCGGCCGATTCACTTCACGTTTCCAACGTATTCGTGTCTCTCTCCCACACCCGCGACTGGGCCGTCGCCAGCGTGGTCCTGGAGGCCACCGATGGTCGCCCCGCCGATCTCCCCAAGTAGCTGGGAGCAGGCCGAGCAGGAGCTCGGGTACGAGCCGGGCGGCCCGATCAACATCGGCTGGTACTGCAGCGACCGGCTGTGCGAGTTGGGGCTTTCCGGCACGCCCGCGCTGCTCTGGGAGGACCACCAGGGCAACGAGCGGGCCTATACGTACGACGACCTCCGGGTCAAGACCAACACCTTCGCGGCGTGGCTCCAGGCGCTCGGGCTCAAGCCCGGCGAGCGGATCTGCCTCTTCATGGACCGCGTGCCGGAGCTGTACCTGGGGTTCCTCGCCATCCTCAAGATGGGGGGCATCGCCCAGCCCCTCTTCTCCGCCTTCGGCGACGAGTCGCTGTTCACCCGGCTCCAGAACGCCGGCACGGCGGCCATCATCACCCAGAAGAAGCACGTGCTCAAGGTGCGGAAGATCGTGGCCACGCTGCCGGAGCTGAAGCACGTCATCGTGGTGGACGCGCCGGCGAGCCAGCTCAAGCCGGGCGAGGTGTCGCTCGAGCTGGACGCGCTGGCGCCGGTGCAGCAGTTCGACGTCTATCCCAGCACGGCCGAGACGCCGTCGGTGCTGCACTACACCTCCGGCACCACCGGCCAGCCCAAGGGCGCGCAGCACGTCCACTACTCGCTGATCTCGCAGTACATCACCTCGCGGGTGGTCCTCGACCTCAAGCCCGGCGACATCTACTGGTGCAACGCCGACCCCGGCTGGGTGACGGGGACGAGCTACGGCATCATCGGCCCGTGGGCGTGCGGGGTGACGCAGGTGGTGCTGGATGCCGGCTTCCAGGCCGACCGGTGGTACGCGTTCATCCAGAAGCGCCGGGTCACGGTCTGGTACTCGGCGCCCACCGCCATCCGCCTGCTGATGCGCGACGGCCTGGCGCCGGTCAAGAAGTACGATCTCTCCAGCCTGCGGCACCTCTGCAGCGTCGGCGAGCCGCTCAACCCCGAGGCCGTCGTCTGGAGCCAGGAAATCTTCGGGCGTCCGTTCCATGACAATTGGTGGCAGACCGAGACCGGC
>PMIK01000140.1 GCA_003157095.1 Gemmatimonadota bacterium
GAGATCCACGTGCTGCAGGGCGAGCGCGAGATGGCGATCGACAACCGGACGATCGGCAAGTTCCAGCTGACCGGGATTCCGCCGGCACCGCGCGGAATGCCGCAGATCGAGGTCACGTTCGACATAGACGCCAACGGCATCCTGCACGTGTCGGCCAAGGACAAGGCGACCGGGAAGGAGCAGAAGATCCGGATCGAGGCCTCGTCCGGGCTGTCGGACAAGGAAATCGAGAAGATGGTGCACGCCGCCGAGGAGCACGCGGCGGATGACAAGCGCCGGCGCGAGGAGATCGAGACCAAGAACCGTCTCGACACGCTGGTGTACGATGTCGAGAAGAACTCGAAGGAGTGGTCGGACAAGCTCGATCCGGCGCTCAAGAAGCGGCTCGAGGAAGCGGTGGACGGCGCCAAGAAGGCGCTGCGGGCCGGCGAGGCCGGCGAGATCCGCAAGGCGTCCGAGGCGCTGCAGGGCGCCTACAGCGAGGCCGGGCGCTCGCTGTATCAGAGCCAGACGGCCGGCTCGCCCGGAGCTCCCGAGGAGCCGGCCGCCGGCGCGGCGCCTGGCGGGGCCGAGCCCAAGAAGGACGAGGCGGTGGACGCGGATTACGAGATCGTGGACGACTCCAAACCGGGCAAGTAGAAACCGGCCGGGGAGCGCTGGTGTAGGAGGATTTATCCCAGAACTGCGGAGGTAGGCGCATGTCGTCGAGGGGCCGGGATTTGCTCAAGCTGGGCGGAATAGTCGCCATCGCGTTCGTCGCGGGACTGGCGTTCGCGTCGGCGCTCAATCTCCCGCGGCCGGGCCAGGCCGAGTCGGCGAGGGCGGTGCACTACGTCACCTCACCGGCCGGGATCGGCGCACACACGGCAGACGGGGCGTTGCCGAGCTTCGCCGACATCGCCGAGCGCGCGCGGCCGTCGGTGGTCTACATCGAGACGCAAAGCAAGGTCCAGGCTACGGCCCATCCGGACCTGCCGCCGGGCTTCCAGTACTTCTTCGGCCCCAACCAGAACCCGCGCCGCCCGGAGATCCGGCGGGGCTCAGGCTCGGGCTTCATCGTTTCCCAGGATGGCTACATCCTCACCAACAACCACGTCGTGGCCGACGCCGATCATGTGAAGGTCACGCTCCTCGACAACCGCGAGTTCGATGCGCGGGTCGTGGGCCGGGACCCGGCGACGGACGTGGCGGTGATCAAGATCAACGCCAGCAGCCTGACGCCGATTCCGCTGGGGAACTCCGACGTGCCGCGGATCGGTGACTGGGTGCTGGCGGTCGGCAATCCCCTGGGCCTGCAGTTCACCGTCACCGCGGGGATCGTCAGCGCCAAGGGCCGGGGACTCGGCGGCCTCCAGGATCCGAACGACCGGTACCAGATCCAGGACTTCATCCAGACCGACGCCGCGATCAACCCGGGCAACTCGGGCGGCCCGCTGGTGAACCTCAACGGCGAGGTCATCGGCATCAACGCGGCGATCGCGTCGCAGACCGGCTACTACGAGGGCTACGGCTTCGCGGTCCCGATCAACCTGGCGCGCAAGGTGATGGACGACCTGATCGCCACGGGCCGCGTACAGCGCGCGATACTCGGCATCTCGATCGGGGCGATCACCCCGGAGGACGCGGAGGCCGTCGGCCTCAAGGACGTGCGCGGAGTGGTGATCAAGGATTTCAGCAGCGCCAGTTCGCCCGCCAAGGCGGCCGGGCTGCAGCCCGGCGACGTCATCGTCGCCCTCAACGACACGGCCATTGATCACGTGGCGCAGCTCCAGTCCATGGTCGGCTTCAAGCGCCCGGGCGAGGTGGTGCACGTGCAGGCGGTGCACGCCGGCGGCCAGGTGCGCACCTTCGACGTGCGGCTCGTCGCGGTCGAGCCCGACAGCGCGTCGGTGGCGAGCGCGGGCGTCAGCCGCGAGAAGTCGGCGCGGCCGGTGGAGGAGGCGTCGAGCAAGCTGGGCATCACGGTCGAGAGCCTGAGCGCCGACGACGTGCGGCATGTCGCGACCGACCTGCGCGGTCCCGTGGTGACCGACGTTGATGCGGACGGACCCGCGTACCAGCGGATCTATCCGCCGACGCCGGGGGGCGGGGCGGACGTCATTCTGCAGGTCAACGGGACGCGCGTCCGGACGCTGGAGGAGTTCCAGCGCGCGGTGCACGGCCTCCAGTCGGGCCAGATCGTGACGCTCTTCGTCGCGAACGTGAGCGGCGACGGCACATCGGCGCGGCGGCCGGTGCGCATCCGCGTGCGGTAGTCTGGACCCCGCCAGGGGATGGCAGACTCGAGCGCCCGCACCCGCGGGCGCTCGTCGTCTCGGGCGGCAGCGGTTATCTTGCGGGGCGCAGTGAAGTCGCGAAAGTGGCGGAATTGGTAGACGCGCGGGCCTTAGGAGCCCGTGGGGTCACCCGTGGGGGTTCGAATCCCCCCTTTCGCACTATGACAGAGACCGGGATCGAAATCACCGCCGCCGCACAGGACGCGGCGCGCCGCACCTACGCCGTATCGGTGAGCCCCGAGCGCGTGCGCGCAGCCGAGGCCGTCGTCACCGAACGGTACGCCAGGCAGATCAAGGTGCAGGGGTTCCGTAAGGGCAAGGCTCCGCCGGCGGTGGTGCGGCGCCGCTTCGGCGACGCCATCCGCCAGTCCGTGGTCGAGGAGCTGCTGCGCGCCTCCTGGGAGGCCGCCCGCGAGCAGGACGCCCTCAAGCCGATCGCCGACCCGCAGGTGCGGAACGTCAAGTTCGAGGACGGTGCCCCGCTCACCTTCGAGCTGCTCGTGGACCTCAAGCCGGAAATCGCGCTGGAGCGGCTGGGCGGCTTCCGCCTCGCCCGCCGGGTGGCGGCGGTCACCGACGAGATGGTCGAGGCGCAGATCACCACACTGCGCGAGCAGCGCGCCCCGTGGGTGCCCGCGGCGGACCGCGCCAAGCCCGGGGACCTCGTCGAGGCCACGATCACCAACCTCGACGCCCCGGCGGAGGGAGGCGAGGCGGCGAAGGACGAGCCGGTGCGCTTCGTCCTCGGCCAGGGCCGCGCGCTTCCCGAGCTGGAGTCCCGCCTGATGGAGCTGGATCCCGGCGGCACGTGGGAGGGGGCGCTGCGCTTCCCGGACGACCACACCGACGAGGCCAGACGCGGCCAGAGCCGCCGGGTGCGCGTCACGCTCGGCGAGGTGAAGCGCCAGGCGCTGCCCGAGCTGACCGACGCGTTCGCGCGCGAAGTGGGCGAGTTCGAGTCGGTGGACGCGCTCAAGGCCGCGGTCCGCACCGACCTGCAGGCCGAAGCGAAGCGGGAAGCCGACGCCCGGGTGCGGGGCGAGCTGATAGACCAGATCGCCGCCGCCAACAACGTCTCCGTGCCGCCGTCGCTGCTGGACCGGGCGCTGGCGGCCTATGTCGCCGCCTACAGCGTTCCGGAGGACCAGCGCGGCCGGTTCGCCGGAGAGTTCCGGCCGGTGGCGGAGGCCGGGGTGCGGCGCGACTTGATCATCGAGACAGTGGCGGACAAGGCCGGCGTCGCGGCGACCGCCGACGCGGTCTCCGCCCGCATCGCGGAGGTCGCGAAGCGGCGTGGAGAGAGCCCGGCCGCGGTGCGCGCGGCCCTGGAGAAGGCGGGCCGCCTCCGCGAGCTGGAGCGGTCCATCACCGAAGAGAACGTGTTCACCCACCTCCTCGGTCAGAGCACCGTGGAGGACGCACCCCCCACCCGTTGACACAGGGCGATTCCGTGGGAGACCGAGACGAAGTGTCCATGATCTATCCGCCGTACATCATCGAGCGCTCGAGCCGCGGGGAGCGCACCTACGACATCTTCTCCCGGTTGCTGATGGACCGGATCATTTTCCTCGGCGTGCCGATCAACGACGACGTGTCGAACATCGTGATCGCGCAGCTGCTCTTCCTCCAGGCCGACAGCCCGGAGAAGGACATCTACGTGTACCTCAACTCCCCCGGTGGCCTGGTCTCCAGCGGCATGGCGATCTACGACACCATGCAGCACATCAGCGCGCCGGTGAACACCATCTGCATGGGCATGGCCGCCTCGATGGGCTCGTTCCTGCTGGCCGCGGGTCGCAAGGGGAAGCGCAGCGCCCTGCCGCACTCCAGGATCATGATGCACCAGCCGTCGGGCGGCACGCAGGGCACGGCCGCCGACATCGAGATCCAGGCGCGGGAGATCCTCTACCTCCGGGGCAAGCTGAACGAGCTGTATGCCAAGCACACCGGCCAGACGGTGGAGCAGATCGAGAAGGACATGGACCGGGACCGCTTCATGTCGGCCGAGGAGGCGAAGCAGTACGGCATCATTGACCACGTCCTGGCCCCCGGCGCGATTCTCGACGTGGGGGCAAAAAGCTAGCCGGCGCTTGACTCGCGGCTCAAAAACCGGGCATATTCGCCTCAGCGTCCCTTAACCAGGCACCGAACCCATGTCCAACGACCGCCATCTGCGCTGCTCCTTCTGCGGCAAGTCGAAGGACTCGGTCCGGAAGTTCATTTCCGGGCCGTCGGTGTACATCTGCAACGAGTGCATCGCGCTGTGCAACGAGATCCTGGCGGAGGACGAGGAGCGCGAGGTCACCGACGCGATCACCCAGGTTCCGACGCCGGTCGAGATCAAGGAAGTCCTGGACCAGTACGTGATCGGGCAGGAGCAGGCCAAGAAGGCCCTCGCCGTCGCCGTCTACAACCACTACAAG
>PMIK01000262.1 GCA_003157095.1 Gemmatimonadota bacterium
CGCCGGCGTGAATGTCCAGCGTGTCGCCCAGATACTTCATGGCCATTGCGGAGCTCTCGATGTGCCAGCCCGGACTCCCCGGACCCACTTCGGTTTCCCACACCGGCTCACCCTCGCGCGACGCCTTCCACAGCACGAAGTCGCGCGCGTCCTCCTTGGCATACTCGTCGCTGGAGACCCGCGCGCCGGCCTTGAGGTCCCGGCGCTCGACCCGGCTCAGGCGGCCGTAGGACGGGAAGCGCTCGATCGCGAAGTACACGGAGCCGTCGTCGCCCCGGTATGCCACCCCGCGCTCCAGCAGTCGCTCGATCAAGGCCACCATCTGTGGTATGTGCTCGGTCGCCTTGGGGTAGTGGGCGGCGGGCTCGAGACGCAGGTAGTCGCGATCCTCGAAGAACGCCTGCACGAAGGGGGCGGTGTGTTGCGGGAGCTTCACCCCCCCGCCGTTGGCGGCGTTGATCGTGCGGTCGTCCACGTCGGTGATGTTCATGACGTGCACGACGTCGAAGCCGGAGAACGCGAGGTAGCGTCGGAGCACGTCCTCGAACACGAAGGTCCGGAAGTTGCCGATGTGGGCGTAGTTCCAGACCGTGGGGCCGCAGGTATAGAGGGTGACCCTGGGCGGCGCCAGCGGCACGAACGGCTCCACCGCGCGGGTCAGCGTGTTGAAGAGGCGGAGCGTCACGCGGGCCCGGCCGTTCCCCGGCCCGCCTCGGGCGCCGCCGCCCCCGCCCCGCCCGGCCTCGGACGCGCCGGCCGGCTGCGGGAGAGATTCGCCACGGCCGTGAGCGCGCCGTTGGACAGGTAGTGCAGCGTCCCGTCGTCGGCCCGCAGCACGGTGGCGCGGAGGGTGAGCCGATGCACGGTCCCCTCCAGGTCCCCGATCCTGATGCGCTCTCCGACGGCGTACTGGTCTTCGAGCACGATGAGGAAGCCGGTGACGATGTCCTTCATCACGCCCTGGCCGCCGAGTGATAGCGCCAAGCCCAGGACGCCGGCGCCGGCCAGGAGCGGGCCGATGTTGATGAAGATGTCCAGGAACAGCAGTCCGGCGGCGATGACGATCACGACCATGCCGACATGCGTGAGGATCTGCGCCAGCGTCGTGGCGCGCTGGACTCGAGAGCTGACCGTGTCGGGGTCACCCGCCTCGACCCGAGCGATGACGCGCCGCGCCAGCCGCTTGAGCATCCAGCGCGCGAAAGACGCCAGCGCCAGGACGACGACCGCCTTGGCCGCGCCCCGCATCAGCAGATCGATATCTATGTCCCACTTGGGCAGTCGCAGCGCGATCGCGCTGAGGGAGGGGGCGGCTGCGGCGGCAAGCGATGCGGGCATGGCATTCATGGCGGTGCCAAGCTAGTCAGGCACGCGGTGAGGTTCAACCGCGCGGCGGGTTGCGCCGCCACAGCGCGGCATTGAGCGCGCCGGCGAACGTGACCCAGGCGAGGTACGGGACCAGCAGCAGGCCGGCGAGCGGCAGGACCGACCAGAACGCGACCACGGTCGCCACGATGGCGAGCCACAGCGCGGCGATCTCGGCCAGCGCGAGGCCGGGACGCCGGAGGCCGAAGAACAACCACGTCCACGCGGCGTTGAGCGCGAGTTGGGCCACGAACAGTCCGTGCTCCGGGACGAGCCCCGCCTGCCGCCAGACCATCCATGCCGCGACGGCCATCAGCGCGTAGAGGATCGTCCAGACCGGCGCGAAGATCCAGGCGGGGGGATTCCACGCGGGCTTCTGGAGTGCGGCATACCACGGACCGGGTTTGAACCGCGCGCCGGCGGCGGCCGCCCCGAAGCACAGCGCCAGCCAGCCCGCCAGGCCGGCGGCCGAATCCACCGCACCCACGCCCATGCCTGAATTGACTCGCTACGCTCGGCGAATTCAACGGCGGCGGGTGGGGCGCGACGTCTACGGCACGCCCATCACCAGCATCAGGTAGGCGGGGAGGAACGTCGCGTAGGCGGCGTAGCCGATGCCGTACGCCGTTGCGGCGAGCACGAACGGCCAGATGGCCCGCCCCGCGCTCCCGCGGGAGGCGTCGCGGTCGAGTCGCGCCACCCCCCACCCCCACAGGACGACCACCCAGACGCCGATGGCGTTGGCCGCCTCCGCAACCACGCTGAGCGCACCGCCGGGAACGAGGCCCGCGGCCGAGAGGAGGCCGGCGAGGCCGACGTTGAATCGCCCCGCGAGGCCGGCGACATCGCCCGCCACCAGTCCGTCGCCCGGGGTGGCCCAGACGACGAGCAACTCCCCCAGGCGCTGCACGACGAGGGGCGCCGCCCCCATCGCGAGCACGCCCCACACCGCGCGTCGGGCGATACCGCGTTCCGCCAGGACTGGCGCCGAGACAAGCCAGACCACCAGCGCGGCGATCACGAGGGGCGGCGGCGGGAGCAGCCGGTCGGCCACGATGTACCGTGTCAGGCCCTCCCGCAGCGCGTCGGTGTGTCCCGCCGTGAGCGGCGGCCCGCCCGGCGCGAGCGTCGCCGCCAGGAGCGCGAGGAGGCGGGGCAGTGACGCGGCTCCCAGGGCGCCCGCCAGGAACAGCAGGCCGGCGAGCGCCAACAGCGGATGGCTGGAGCCGGCGACGTCCATCGCGGCGCCGGGCGCCCCGAGCGCCTCGAGCGGCAGCAGCGCCGAGCCGAGCGGGGATCTCATCGCGTCCCCGCCTCCTGCAGGGTGGCGACGGCGGCTTCCTCGAGGCTGCGCGAAACGACGCGCGAGGCGCGCACGCCGATCCGGTGCTGCCGGCAGTAGGACAGGATGCCCTCCGGCGTTTCGCGCGGGCCGATGGCCACGCGCGCGCCCGCCGGCTCGCACAGCACCTGCGGATAGCGCTGCGCGAGGATGTGGGCGGCGGCGCGAGGGGAGCCCTCCACCACCAGCACCAGCGAGAGATCGCGGGCCAGATCGGCGGCCTCGAGCACGCGCACCGTGCGCCCCTGCTGGAGGATCGCGACGCGGCTGGCCAGCCGCTAGACGGTGGCGAGGTCGTGCGAGGCGATCACCACCGTGACGCCGCGCTCGAGCAGGCCGCGGATCCGCTCTCTGGCGTCGCGCTGCGCCAGCGGATCGAGCCCCGAGAGCGTCTCGTCGAGCAGCACCAACTCGCGCCGGCCCAGTGCCGCCTGGGCGAAGGCGAGGCGTTGCCCGATGCCCCGCGAGAGCGCCGCGGTGCGCCGGTCTGCCCACGCGACGAGTCCCCCGAGTTCGAGCGCGTCATCCACCAGCGCATGGCGCGCCGCCCGCTCCCGCGCGTGGTCGGCGGCGAAGCGTGCCAGCACCTCGCGCACCGTGAGTTCCGGGTAGAAGGAGGGGTACTCGGGTGCGTAGCCGACACGGCGCCGCGCCTCCCGGCAACGGGGCCAGCGGCCGCACACCCAGATGTCGCCGGCGTCGGGATCGAGCAGGCCCGCCGCGACGGCGAGCAGCGTGGATTTTCCCGCCCCGTTGGGCCCTA
>PMIK01000142.1 GCA_003157095.1 Gemmatimonadota bacterium
CGTGATGTGGGTGCCGTTCAACGAGGGATGGGGCCAGCACGACACCGGGCGGTACGTCGCCTGGCTCAAGCAGTTCGACCCTTCGCGACTGGTGGACGACGCGAGCGGCTGGACCGACCGGAGCGTGGGAGACGTGATGGACGTGCATGACTACCCCGGTCCGGGAATGCCGGCGCTCGAGTCGAGCCGCGCCGCGGTCCTCGGCGAGTTCGGAGGACTCGGCCTGCCGGTGCCGGGCCACTCGTGGGCCGAACGCGGCTCCTGGGGCTACCGCCGGTTCACCAGCACCGACTCGCTTTGGTCCGCGTATCGCGCTCTGCTCGCCCGGCTGCGTCCGCTGATCGGNNCGGCACGGCCGGCGGCGGAATGGTCGAAATCGAGGTCAACGGCCTGATGACCTATGACCGGGCGGTGGTGAAGCTCCCGGCTCAGGCCGCCGGCGAGATTGCCCGGCTCTACGCCCCACCGGCGACATCAGGGACTCTTCAAGGAGCGCGCGTGACTCGAGCACCGTTCGGGACGACGCCGGCCGGGGAGGCCGTGGACCTGTTTACCCTGACCAACGCTCACGGCATGGAAGTGCGCACCATGACGTACGGCGGCATCATCGTCTCGCTGAAGGTGCCCGACCGCGCGGGACTCCTGGGCGACGTCGTCCTCGGCTACGACAGCCTCGCCGGTTATCTCAGGACCACGCCCTATTTCGGGGCGATCGTCGGCCGCTACGGGAACCGCATCGCGCATGCGCAGTTCACGCTCGACGGTGCCACCCACCACCTGCCCGCGAACGACGGCGCCAACACGCTGCACGGCGGCACCGTGGGGTTCGACAAGGTGGTATGGGACGCGGAGCCGTTCTGGGGCGACAGCGGCGTCGGGGTTGCCTTCACGCACACCAGCCCGGACGGCGATCAGGGGTTCCCCGGCAAGCTCGAGATGCGGGTGACCTATACGCTCACCGACCAGAATCAGTTGATCGTGGACTACTACGCCACCACGGACAAGGCGACGCCGGTCAACCTGACGCAGCATAGCTATTTCAATCTCGCGGGCGACGGCTCCGGCGACGTCCTGCAGCAGGTGATGTGGATCAACGCCGGCCGCTATACGCCGGTGGACTCGGCGCTCATCCCGACGGGCGTGCTCGCGCCGGTCGCCGGAACGCCGTTCGACTTCACCACGCCGACCGCGATCGGTGCGCGCATCGCCGCGGACGACGAGCAGTTGCGGCGCGGACACGGCTACGATCACAACTTTGTTCTGGATCGCGCGGGGGCCGAGCTGGCGCACGCGGCGCGCGTCGTCGAGCCCGGGAGCGGGCGCACGCTCGACGTCTTTACCACCCAGCCGGGCCTGCAGTTCTATTCCGGCAATTTTCTCGATGGCAGCATCACGGGAAAAGCAGGACACGTGTACCGGCAGCGCAACGGATTCTGCCTCGAGACGCAACACTTCCCCGACTCGCCCAACCAGCCGGGTTTCCCCTCCACCATCCTGCGACCGGGAGAGGAGTACCGCTCCCGTACCGTTTTCGCCTTCGGCGTGAGCCCGTAGCGAACGATCGGCTCCGGCCAGCGGCTCAGAACGCTCCGAAGCTGAAGCCGAACCGGAATCGTCTGGTGGGATACGACGACAGCTGCCAGGTGAAGTGTGCCGACAGATCGAAGGGTGACAGGAACGGCGTGAGGTTGCCGATCCCGAAGCCCGCCTCGGTGTAGGGTCTCGACGCCGTCGCCAAGCCCGAGTCCGACGAGAACGGCGGGTGAGCGACGAACGCGGTCCAGAACGCGCCTCCGTGGATGCTCAGCGTGAACGGGAGATGCANNGCCAGCGTGTTGAAGCCGTTCCCCTGGAAGGTCAGGAACTCCATCCCGAAGTCCACGGTGAAGTACCGCTGCGGCGGAACCCAGCCGGTGGCGATACCGGCGGCTGTGGATACGGTCGTCGTGCCCCAGAGGGTTCGCTGCTGCCGCTCCACCTGCAACGAATAGCGCCGGTAGGAGAAGTCGCTCGCCAGAACGTCGTGAGCCGAGACCTCGGCGCCCACGGTGATCCGCGTCCAGGCGGTGCTCGCCAACCGCTGGTCGGCGCCGCCCGAGCGGAGCAACTGCCGGGAATCCCAGGTCAGGCTCCCCGCGAGCGAGCGCATCTGCCCTGCGGCGATGGTCGGATTGGGCAGGATCGGGCGGCGCGAAGAACGGGTCGCGACGACCACGGCGAGGTTCGACTGCCGCGCGTCGAGGTAGCTCACGTCGAGCTGGGTGCGATCGAGCACCTTGGTGCTGAGCGAGAGCGCCATGCCGCGTTCATGGTAGTAGTCGAGCGGATCGAGCTGCGCGAACAGGGCCCGATAGGTCGGGTTGTAGCCGCTCGAGATGAGCGTGGGCCGGCTCGTGGTCTGGTCGTGGTACGAGGCACCGACCCACAACCGCTGAGCCTCCGAGAGAAGAACGCGGCCGCCGGCCTCGTACTGCCAGGACTTGCCGCCGAGGGCGTAACCGAGCTTGGCGCGCAGCGCGACGTCGGAGGCGACTCGCCAATCATGCCCCGCCCCCAGGTACACCCCGTCCACGCGGTTGTAGTGAAAGAAGTCGGGATCGGAGGCCAGATCGGCCGCGAAACCGATGCCCTGCCGGGCCCGGTACAGGACGCTGGGCGTGCGCCGGGCCAGCGAGTCCGATCGAGCCAACGCCGCGTATTCCGCCGCGCTGAGCGGCTCGACGCCGGCCGCGGACCAGGACGCACTGTCCCCGCGGTCGGACTGGTCACGCACGACGATCCGGTACTCTCCCAGCCCTGCCGGAGGGTCGGACTGGCCGAACCGGAAGCTGTCGAGCCGCGCCACCTGCTCGAAGAGCACGTGGCCGGGAAGGTGCGGGACCGGGATCCCGGCCACCTCCTCCGGCAGCCTCGGCCCGGTGATGCGGGGCCGCGCCTCACCGCTCAAGCGGATCTCGACCGGTAGCCAGCGGCCGTCTCCCGCGTCGCCGAGGCGCTCCTGGTAGCGCAGGTTGATCACCGACGGGAACCGGACGGCATCGGTCACGCCCAGATCCATCGCCAGCACGTCGAAGGTGGAATCGGCTACTTCCATGGTGCCGACGAAGAGCGGCGTCGAGCCCGACCGGGGCACGACCGCGAGGCGGAAGACGCGGCGCCCGCCCACCACGAGCGTATCGAGCACGCGGAAGTCGTAGCGGCCGGTGGCCCCTTCGCCCACCGGGGAAGGAATCGCCACGTCGCGCACGTCCGCTGACTGGCGCCGCCCGATGGCGCGGCTGAGCCCGGCGGACGGACGTGAGACCAGATCCACAAAGCGGGCCAGCGGAATGCGGTCGCGGTCGAAGTCGGCGATGTCACTGACCGCGACGATGCTGCGTTCCGCACCCGCGTTGGACGACCTCAGGTGCGCGAGGACGATCTCCTGGTAGTCGCTGGGGTGCCGCGCGTACACCGAGGTACGCCTCTCCGCGAGATAGAGCACGGCACGCGAGGAGCCGGCTGGCTGTCCGGGATCGCGCACCGTGACCTTCGAGAAGGCGTCGTAGCGGTACGCGCCGGCCGCGGAGAGCATCTCGCGCCGGCGCGCGATCGCACCCGTCACGAGCTGCCTGCCGTCGCGCGCCGCCGCGGGCGCAACGATCGCGGCACCCTCCTGCGGCGGCTGCTGCCCGCCAGCCGGATTCGCGAGCATGCAGAGCCCGAAGACGGCCAGGGCCTGGTGGCGAACGGTGCAGCTCATGGTCGCGTGATACGCACGCGGCCGCGCGAGGTTCCCCGAAAACGGGAGCCGGTCACTCGACCCCGGGCCCGAGCGCCGCGCACAGCACATCCGGCAGCCCGGGACTTGCGCTGCTGGCGATCAGGCCCTGAGGTAGTCGGGCCGCCACTTCGTGACGAGCTTCTTGATCTCCGCCCGGCTCATCAGCTTCTCCTCGAGCACCTTGCGGGCGAGCGCGGGGAACTCCTCGTCGCTCGCGAACCTGAGGCCGACCAGTTGCTCGGGAGAGAACTCACCGGCGCGGTTGGCGAGATCCGGGGCGAGCCGCTGGAGCCGCAGCGTCTCCTCGAGGCGGATGACTCGATCCTGCACCCTCACCGGGAACTGGCGCAGGTAGATGAACATGATGACGAAGGCCAGCGCCATCATCAGGTCCACCCCATGCTGCGGCGTGGGCGCCACGATGACGTGCCTGACCGTCCACACCAGGTAGAGGAGGAGCATCGCGGCCAGCACGAAGTGAAACAGCGGGACGTAGCGGGCATGGTTGGCGAGGTTCTGCGGCTTCACGCTCATGGAGACTCCTTGGGGGGGCCGTCGGCGAATGCCGCAATCTAGCGCCGAGGAGGGTCCGACGCGCGAGCCGCGATGAGTGCCGTTTCCGCCTGTGGCGCTCACCGTCGTCAGCTGACGAGCCAGGTGGGACCGGCCCTATCGGCCGCCGAACTCGATCGCCAGGACGACCGACTGCACGCTTTCCGTGCGGGCGCCGTTCTTGAGCTGCGCCTGATCCACGACGTAGGCCAGGCGGCCCCACAGCGGGGAATGCGGCAGCTTGATGGTGACACCGGCTTCGGCGCCGCGGGCGCCGGCCGCGCCGGGATCCACGTTCACGCTGGATGCGACGGCCACCCACCCTTCGACGTACGCCAGCCATTCCCCCTGAACGATGGGCGCATCGGCGTGAGCGCGACCTTCCCACAGCACCCACCGCTCGGTGCCACCTGGCGCAGCGAAGGCCCGGAGATGCGGCCCGGCCTTGAGCGCCAGCCAGGGCACCGGCCGTGCGGAGAGGAACAGGCTGCCCTCCACGATGTCCCGCGCCGCAGCGCTTCCTGTGTCGGCGGTGAGACGGCCCTGCGAGTACGACAGATCCAGCGATACCGGACGCAGGACGACGCGCACCCGGCCACCGGCCACGAGGCCGCTGAGCATCTCGCCGCCGCCGGGTGACGTGCTTTGGAATCGGGGCCGCGAGACCTGCAGGTCGAGGCCGAGGAATCGCGGGACCTGCGCGGCGAGCGGCCGGGACAGCGACACACAGGCGAGCAAGCCCCAGAGGCCTCGTGCCTTCACGGAGCTTCCACGACCCGGCCGGCGCCGGCCCGAATGACGATGCGTACCTCTTGCTGGAGCGCGACGTTCTCGGCGCGGACCGAATCCACCCGGCGCTGCCATGTCAGTTCGAGCGCGCGGTTCGCCGCGATGTTCTCGGGAATCGGCTGCGGACGGCGCAGCCCCTGGAAGCCCAGGATGCCGGCCAGGCCGAGACCTCCCGCCACCACGAAGCGGTCGGTGGAGGCGCTGGACCATGAAGTGACGATTGCGGGGAGCACGGCCACGGCTGCCGCCGCTGCGAGCCCCGTGACGAGCGCTCGCAGGCCGCTGCCGCCCGGCGCGGTCTCTCGCCTGAAGAGCGAATCGGCGGGGGGCGCGGGCATGGGCAGCGGGTCGGGGCGTACGCGCGTGATGTCGAGCGTGAGCACGACGGATCGCACCACGTGCCCGTCGCTGCCGCGCGAATCAACCTGCAGAAGGTAGCGGCCGCTGTCGGGCGCGCTCCCGTCCGCGGCGCGGCCATCCCACGACAGTTGGAGGCTGTCGCCGACGCCGCCCTGATACAGGGAGCGCAGCTGCATGCCGTTGGGACGCAGCACCGCCACGTCTACCGGGTGCAATGTCGTTGCGTACAACCGAATGGAGAGAGCCTGGCCGGCCGAGTGCAGGTCGGAGACGGGCGGCACGACCACCGCGACGGCGCGGGTGACCAGCCGGACCTGCTGGAACAGACCGGTGACCTCCGGCGGAAAGACCAGTTGATCAATGTGGTAGCGCGGATCGAGGCGCAGCAGCCGGCCGAACAGCGCCGCCGCCGAGTCACGGTGCTCGCGATACAACTCGCTGGCCCCCAGATACACCAGCCCGCGGGCGCGGTCGCTGTCGGCGAGCGCGGAGTCCTGCTGCGTCAGTGCGGTCGCCAGCATCACGGAGGCGCTGTCGTAGTCCAGGTTCTGGTACGCGCGAATGCCGCGGGCAACCTGCTCGGCGGGTGTTTGCGCGCGCGCGGCGCCCGCCGCGGCGCCCGCGAGGATGACCAGGGCGAGAGCGAGCGCCGCGCGCATCACGGGCTCTGGACGAGCACGATGTCGGTGAGGCGAAGGGCCTGGCCGGACTCGACCTGGATCGTCCGCTCGAAGGGCTGGTAGCCCTCGCGCAGAACGCGGATCGTGTGCGCGCCGGGCGCCAGGCTGAGGTTGGCCTTCGGGGTGTTGCCGACCAGCTGCCCGTCAACGTACAACTGGCCCCAAGGAGTGGCGCTCACAAACAGGAGCCCCGGTGGGGCCGAGGCCCTCCGCCTGGCCGCTGTGGGCGTCGGGGCTCCTGGTTGGGCTCGCTGCCGCAGAGCCTCGGCCCGCGGCCGAAGCGCGCCCTGCTGGGGCGGCGCGGCGACGGGCGCCTGGGCCGAGCCTGGCGGCGTCGGCGCCGGTGCCGCCACGAGAGTCGAGCCGGGTCGCTGCCCCCCACTATCCGTCACGAGGGGACCGACGGGCAGTGGCTGAGCGGGGGCAAAGGCCCCGTGGAACGCCTGGAGTATGGCCGGGCGCTGCCACACCACGGCGGCAACCACCACCACGGCCGCGAACGCACCACCGACAGCCAGCCTCCACCTCACCGGGCGCCCCGCCGGCTTCCAGTCGGCTTCCTTCAGAATCACGCCGGAGCTTCGTCCGGACGGACGCACATCGGGCGCGCGAACCTCATAGGTCTCCAGCGCCGCCACGAAATCGAGCGCGCTGGGGAAACGATCCATTGGTCTGGGGCTCAGCGCGCGCTCGACCGATTGTCGCACGCTGGCGGGGATGTCCGGGAGAACGCCGGCAGAGGACAACGCGGTCGAGACCGCACCGGCTTCGTTGAACCGGGCACCGGTGAGGCACTCGGTCACCAGGACGGCGAGCGCATACTCGTCCGACGCCGGCGTACACAGCCCTTCGGGTGCGGCATAGGGCGATCGCTCGACACTCGGCGCCTCCTCCGTGGACGGAGCCTCGCCCGGAGGCGGCGGCGGCAGCGGGGGCGGCGGGGGTGGTTCCACAGAGCGCGTCACCAGCAGGTCGCACACGTGGACCCAACCCTCTGCGTCAATCAAGACGTTCTCCGGTTTCAACGCGCCGTGGACGACGCCGCGCCGGTGCGCGTAATCGAGCGCGCTGGCCACCTGGGCGGCAACCCGCAGGCATGCCTTCAGCTCGAGCGGCCCCCGCTGGAGGATGAAGTTCCGGAGCGAGCGCCCGCGCACGTACTCCATCGAGTACCAGTAGAGGTGCTCGGTGTACCCGTGATCGAACACCGGCACGATGTGCGGGTGCTCGAGCGCGGCGACGGCCTCGACGGCGCGCCGGAAGCGGTCGTCGGTCCCACGCCTGCCCTCCACCGGGCGCGGCAGGACCTTCACGACGATCTCGCGGTCCGAGTCGCGGGCGCGTGCGAGGTAGACGGCCGTCGTCACGCCCCGGCCAAGGAAGGTGTCGAGGCGGAACTGCTCGGCGAGTTCCTGGCGGGCGAGGTCGTCAATGGCCTCGGTGCTCGGTGCCTCGACGGCGACGGTGCCCTCGGGGACGAAGCCGCACATCTCGCAGCGGTGCGTGAGGGGCGAGATCTGGCCGGCGGAGCAGTTGGGGCAGATCACGGCAGCGGGTGCGCCCGGGGGTGTCCGCCGATAGTGGGCTGAGAGCGGGGCATCGTCATACTATACCCCGCTCCGCGCCCCGCGTGCACACGCCGGTCACGATGATCACGTGCCGGTCGCGGTGAAAGTCACCGGATTGCCGGTGATGCCAGTGCCGGTCGCAGTCGCCGTCAACGTGTTCGTCCCCGCCACGGGCCCCAACGTCCATGAGGAGACCGAGGCAATCCCGTTACTCCCCGTCACCACTGCCGTGGTCGGGTCCACCGCACCGTCAC
>PMIK01000222.1 GCA_003157095.1 Gemmatimonadota bacterium
GCCGGAACCCCGAGATCGCGCGCCAGGGCCGCGGCACGCGCGGGGTCGGTACCCGGCTCGACCTGCCAGCGCCGCTCTAGCGCCTCACCCTTCCGCATACAGCAGCACGCCACACACCTCGCAGCCTTCGATGGACCGCCCCTGCTGGATGAGGACGCGCCGCTGCAGCGGGACCGCGGTGTGGCAGTGGCCGCACGCATCCTGGTGCAGCGGGTACAGCGCCGCCGGGGCCCGGCCGCGGCGGATGCGCTCGTACTTGACCAGCAGCGCCGGCTTGACGTCCTTGGTCGCCCCATCCCGCAGCGCCTTGGCGGCGTCGAGCTGCTNNCGCGAGCGCGGCGCGCGCCTCGGTCTGCTTCGCGACCACGGCCTCGTGCGCCTTGGCCGATTCCTTGACCCGCTTCTGCGACTCGACGATGGCGTCGCCGCTGCGCATGTACTCCGTCTCCTCCTTGACCAGAACGCTCCGCGCCAGGTCCAGCTCCGCCATCAGCGCCGAGGCTTCCTTCGCCCCGCGCACGTAGTCGAGCTGCTGGCGCCGCTGCTCCTGCATCCGCTTGTACCCGGCGATGCGCGCCTCCAGCTCCACCTTCCGCGTCTCCGCGGCCGCCGACGCGCGCTCCGCGTCTTCCAGAGCCTTGGTGTGCGCGCCCAGCTCTTCGTCGAGGGCGATTTCCGCGGGCAACAGCGCGTCCATCGCCTTCCTCACCGCGCCCACATCCTTGTCGCGCTCCTGGAGCGCGAGAATGGCTTCGAGATCAGGATGCACTGCGTCTCCTTTGTGTGTCTTAGAACTTCGGCTCACGTTGAGACTTGAACGCTTTCCGTCCGTACCGCGGTTCGCTCGCGGCCGACAGGTCCCGCTTCTCCTGCACCAGCTTGTCCTTCTCGTCCGCCGGGGCGAGGTCCATCAGCCGGTCAATCTCCGCGCGCCGCTCCTGGGTCCGGCGGTCCTGCATCCACGACACGCACGCCACCAGCACATCGTCCGGGTTCTGCTCGACCAGCGGCTGCGCCGCCAGCTCGGTCCACACCGCCAGCGCCTCGCTCGAGGACGGGCCAGCCGCGCCGGAGTAGAGCGCCTCGGCGATGTCGCGGTAGTACGGGTGCCGGAAGTCCCGGCTCGCCACCGCCTCCCGCGCCCTCGCCACGAGCCCTCGCTCGGCGAGCAGGAGGGGGACGAGGGTCCGCTCGATCGGCACGTCGGCCGGGCGCGGCGCCGGAGCCGCGTCCCCGCCTTCCCCGCGCGCCGCCGCCGCACCTCCGGGCGCTCGGCCGTCGGCGTGCCCGCGCGTCTGCGCCTCCAGCCTGCCGACTTCCTGCTCCAGCACCTCCTTGGCCACGCCGCTGCGTTCCGCCGCCCGCGCGATGTACAGCTCGCGGGTGATCGGGTCCTGCGCCGCCCGGATCGTGGGGAGCAGGCGGTCGAGCGCCTCGCGTCGGCCTTCGAGCGTGCGGAGCAGCCCCTTGCGCTCCACCAGCTGGATCTTGCGCTCGAAGATGTCCACCGCCTCCGCCAGCAGGGCCTGGAACGCGTCGGCGCCGCCCTGCTTGACGAGCGTGTCGGGATCCTCGCCCGGCGGGAGCGTGACGACGCTCACGCTGGCGCCCTGGCGCAGCAGCTCGTCGCCGGCGCGGAACGTGGACTTGAGGCCCGGGGCGTCGGCGTCGTAGGCCAGCGCCACGTGCTTGGTGTAGCGCCGCAGCAAGCGCGCCTGCTCGGGCGTGAGCGCCGTGCCCAGCGGCGCGACGACGTTCGCCACACCCGCCACCTGGAGCCGAATCGCGTCCACGTACCCTTCGACCAGGATCGCCGTCTCCGCGGTGCGGATCGGGCCCCGCGCGCGGTCGAGCCCGTAGAGCAGCGTGCCCTTGTGAAACACCGGAGTCTCGGGCGAGTTGAGGTACTTGNNCGGAATCTCGGGACCACCGTCTTGTCGTCGCGCTCCACAACCAGACCCGCACGCTGCACGACGGCGGCGTCTATGCCGAGGCCGCGCAGCGCCACGAGCAGATCCTCACCCGCGGACGGCGCGTAGCCGAGCTGGTAGAGATCCCGTACCGTCTCGTCGAGGCCGCGCGAATCGAGGTAGCGGCGCGCGCCCGCGGCGTCGTCGCCCTCCCGGAGGCGCCGGGCGAACCAGTCCGCGGCCGTGCTCAAGGCCGAGTACACCGGCTCGTTCGGGTCCGGCCCCGCGGTGCGGACGTCGGGCACCGCGATCCCGACCTTGGCGGCGATTTCGCGCACCGCGGTGGGATAATCCATCCCGAACTTCTTCATGTAGAACGTGAAGACGTCGCCCGACTCGTGGCAGACGAAGCAATGGTACATCTGCTTGCGCGGCACCACGGAGAAGTTGCGGTGCGTGCCGCCATGGAACGGGCACGGCCCTCGGAAGTCGCTCCCGGTCCGCTTCAGCTCGACGTGCTCGCCGACCATCGTGACGAGATCGGCGGCGTCACGAATCTGCTCGATGAGCTCGGCTGCGATCATCTCAGGATGCCGGCGCCAGCGTCGAGCTGGCCACGCGGACCCGCCGGCCCCTCACCAGCACGGTCGCCTCGTTGCCCTGCACGCTCTCGAGATCGCCCTCGATCCCGAGCGGCGCGATGACGACGCGATCGCCCGGCGCCACCGGCCCCGCGGGCGCCGGGGGCCGGGGCCCGCCCCCTCCGGTGCCCGCCGCGTCCGGGAGTTCGGGCCGGCCGATCTCCGCCGCCCCGACCGCCGCGATCGCATCCTCGACCAGGCGCCTCGCCTCGCGCTCCTTCTGCTCCTGCCGGGCCAGCGCGATCGCCTTCTCGACCTCCGCCCGCGCGTCGAGCAGATACTCCTTCACCGCCCGCTTCCCCGTCCGCTCCAGCTCCTTCTCCTTCCGGCGGATCTCCCGCTCGCGCTCGGCCAGCTCGGCCTGGCGCCGCTCGGTCCGGGCGGCGCCGCCCTCGAGCGCCGCCGCGCGCGCCGCCAGCTCCGCCTCGCGCTGGCCCAGCTCCTGGCTCCGCGCTTCGAGGCCGGCCAGCGTCGTCTCCATCGTCCGCACGCCGTCGGGGAGCGCGCGTTCCGCTTCGGCGAGCACCGCCGGATCGAGACCGAGCCGGCGCGCGATCGCGAGCCCGTACGAGCGGCCGGGGATGCCCTTGGTGAACCGGAAGGTGGGCGTGATCTGCACGGCGTCGAACTGCAGCGACGCGTTCACGATGCCCGGTTCCTTCGCCGCAAGCTCCTTGAGCGAACCGAGGTGGGTCGTCGCGAGGGTCGTGCACGCGCGCGCCGTGAGGGAGCGCAACACGCTGGCCGCGAGGGCCGCACCCTCCGCGGGGTCGGTGCCCGTGCCCAACTCGTCCAGCAACGCGAGCGACGCGTCGTCGGCGCGCTCGAGCACCTCCCGGAGCGCCGCCACGTGCGCGCTGAAGGTCGAGAGGCTCTCCTGGATGCTCTGGCGGTCGCCGATATCCGCGTACAGCGCCGCGAACACCGGGAGCCGCGTGCCGGGCCCCACCGGCGGGATGATGCCGCTCTGCGCCAGGGCCACGATCAGGCCCACGGCCTTCAGGAGCACCGTCTTCCCACCGGCGTTGGGACCGGAAACCAGCACCGTGCGTTCCTGGGGGTCCAGCACCAGGTCGAACGGCACGACGGGCCGGTCGCTCCCCAGCAGCAGCGGATGCAGCCCCTTGACGATGGCAAGGGTCCCCGCGCCGCGCTCCACGATCGCGGGCACCGAGGCCGCCGCCAGCCCAGCGAAGGACGCGCGCGCCGCGCAGCAATCCACGGCGATCAGCATCTCGAAGCCGGCCTCGAGCGCCTCCGCCTCGGGGCGCAGCGCCTCGGTCAAGCGGCGCAGGACGTGCAGGACTTCCCGCGCCTCGGCGGCCTCGGCCTCGCGCAGCCGGTTCCCCAACTCGATGGCTTCCGAAGGCTCGACGAACAGGGTGGCATGAGTGGCCGACTCGTCGTGGACGATGCCGCCCAGCCGCGAGCGGGCCTCCCGCCGCACCGGAATGACGTAGCGCCCGCCCCGCACGGTGGCAGCGGCGTCGGGCGGCACGAGGCGCGAGTCGAGCGAAGCCAGGATGCCGCCGAGCCGCTTCACCAGCTCCTCGCGGACCTCGCGGACTTCGCGGCGGGCCTGCGCCAGATCGCGCGAGGCGGCGTCCTTGACGAAGCCGTCGGGCTCGAGCGCAACGCCCAACGCATCCTCGATCTGCCGGGACGGCGGCTCCACGCCGAGCGCGGCGACGAGCGGCGCCAGCCGCCCGACGCGGGACACGCGCCCGTACACCGCGCGGGCGGCCGCGAGCGCAAGCCCGATGTCCGACAGCTCCCGCCCTTCGAGCACCGAACCCTCGAGCCGGAGCCTCGCCAAGGCCGTGGTGATATCGGGGAACGGCTCGGGACGCACGTCGTCGCCGGCATCGCGCCGCGCCAGGTATTGGCCGACACGCTCCAGCTCGTGGCCGACCAGCCAGGCGTCGGTCTGCGGACGAAGCGAGCGGACACGGGCGCCCCCAAGGGGCGATACGGCGTGCTGTGCGACGAGATCGAGTGCGGCGGGAAACTCGATGGCGGCGAGAGCGGACTCCGAGAACCCCAGGGTCATGACGCCGCGGCGAGTTCCTCGCGGGCGATGCGACCCACGGCCTTCCCGTCGGCCCGTCCCTTGAACAGGGGCATGACCTTGCCCATCAGCGACCCCAGGTCCTTCGCGCCGGCGCCTATGGCCTCGCGCGCGGCGGTCCGGATCTCGTCGTCCGACGCGCCGGGAGGCAGGAACGCCTCAAGGGCTGTGACCTCGCGGGACTCCCGGTCGGCCAGGTCCGGTCTCCGGCCGGCCGTGAACGCCTCGACCGACTCTTTGCGGCGCTTGACGCCCCGCCGCAGAACCTCGACGGTCTCGGCGTCCTCCAGCGTCTTGGCCAACTCGATTTCGCGGTTGCGGACGTCCGACAGGATGGTGGAGAAGAGGAGGGTGCGGGCCTGGTCGCGTTCCTTGCGCGCCGCGTTGAGTGCGGCGCGGAGCTGCTCGGCGAGACTACCGTTCACTTCTGCTGCGGCGGTTCTTGCGGCGCGCAGCGTTCATCTTCCGCTTCCGGCGCTCGCTCGGCTTCTCGTAGTGGCGGTGCTTGCGAAGATCGGAGAGAATGCCCGCCTTTTCGCACTTCTTCTTGAAGCGCTTCAGCGCGCGCTCGAAATTCTCGTCTTCGTGAATAATCACTTCCGGCATGAACGGACTCCCCTCCTCAGGAAAGGTCTATCTGGCGCAGCCGTAATAAGCTACGTGGCCTCAACAAATACGACAAGTGAGAGGTGAGGAGCGAGAAGTGAGACGGTCGGGTGAGAAGTGAGAGGTGGAACGGCGTGAGAAGGACGGTACCTCTCACGCTTCTCGACTTCTCACCCCTCACTTGAACCTCTCACGTCTCACCTCTCACCTCTCACGCTTCACCCGGCTCACCTCTTACGCTTCACCTAGCCAGGCGGCCACTTCATCGCCCGGCCGCCCAGCACGTGGAGATGGATGTGCGGAACGGTCTGTCCGGACTCCGCCTTGTTGTTGATCACCACCCGGTAGCCCCGCAGGTCAATCCGCTCGCGGCGCGCCACCTCGCTGGCGGCGACCAGCAGGCTCCCGAGGAACTCCGCGTCCGCCGTGTCGCCCAGCGTCTCGACATGCTCGGTGGGGATCACGAGGACGTGGGTCGGAGCCTGCGGGTTGATGTCCCGGATCGCGACCAGCGTCGGGGTGCGGTACACCACGTCGGCCTTGGCCTCGCCGCGGGCGATCCTGCAGAAAAGGCAGTCCGTATTCATAGAGGCCTCCCCATGAGTGAGAGGTGAGAAGGTCACCCAATCTTCTCACCTTTCACCCCTCATGTCTCACGCTTCTCCCCGTCCACGCATCATCATCGTAACGGCCAACGCCGCCACGGCCGCCGTATCGAACCTCAGCGTCGCCCGCGCCAGCGCAACCGGCCGGAATCCCGCCGCCCGGAGCATACCCAGCTCGGCATCGGTGAAGCCGCCTTCCGGTCCGATGGCCCATTGCACCGCGTCGCTCTCCCGAAGTCCGGGCATCGGGCCACCCTCGTGGTCGGCGAGCAGCCGCACCGCCCCGGCGGGATGCTGGCGCAGCGCGTCGCCCAGCGCGACCGGGGCGCCGACGGCCGGACCCCACGATCCCCCGCATTGCTTCACGGCTTCGCGGGCGCGCGCCATGGCCTTCTCCACGTGCGCCGCCTGGAAACGCGCCGCCACGCCGGCGGCCCGCTCGCTCACCACGGGCACGATCCGGGTCGCGCCCAGCTCGGTCGCCTTCTCGACGGCGCCGAGGAACCGGTCGCGGTCGCCCGCACCCAGCAGCAGCTCGGTAACCGGCGGCGCCCCGATGGACACGGTCGCGATCACGCGCGTCACCACCGTCTTCCCCTCGTGCGTGACCCGCGCGGTGGCGACGCCGCCCCGCCCGTCCACCAGCCGGATGAGCGAGCCATCGCCAACTCTGCGCACCAGGAGGTGGTGCGCTTCGGCTTCGTCGAGAATGACGACGCCGCCGGCCAGGAACGGCCCACGCGCGACCACGGTCGCAGCGGGCGGGGCGGCGCCCCGGAGGCTCACGCGCCCAGCGCGTCCTTCATGCGGTCCCAGAACGACCGGCCGGCGCGGCCGGCCGGCGGCTCGCTCTCGTGGCCCGCCAGCTCGCGGAACAGCTTCTCCATCTCCGGCGTCAGCCGCTCCGGCGTCCAGATGCCGATCCTGACATGCAGGTCGCCCTTGCTCCCCGCGCCGAGGTGGGGCAGCCCGCGGCCCCGGAGCCGCAGCACGGTTCCCGGCTGGGTCCCCGATGGCACCTTGACCGACTCCTCGCCGTACGGCGTCGGCACCGTCACCTCGGCGCCGAGCGCGGCCTGGCTGAAGGTGAGCGGCAGATCGTACACGAGATCGTCGCCGTGCCGCTGGAACTGCTCGTGCTCCTCGACCTCGAGCATCACCACCAGGTCGCCGGCCGGACCGCCCCGGGCGCCCGCGTGCCCCTGGTCCCGCAACGTGATGTAGTTGGAGGAGGACACGCCCGGCGGGACGTCCACCGAGACCGTCCGGTCAACCCTGGTCCGCCCGTCGCCACGGCAGATCGGACACGGGTCGGTGATGATGTGTCCTTCGCCGGTACAGGCGGGGCACGGGGAGACGGAGACGAACTGGCCGAAAATCGAGCGCTGCGCGCGCCGCAGCTCGCCGCTGCCGCCGCACGTCTTGCAGGTCCGGGGGGAACTCCCGGCCTTGGCTCCCGAGCCGCCGCACGTCTCGCACGGCACCAGCACCTTGTACTTCAGCGTCTTCTTGGTGCCCGTGGCGACCTCGACGAGGGTGAGCGAGACCGCCGCCTTGAGATCGTTGCCACGGCGGTCCACGTGCTGCCCCGCCCCTCGGCTGCGGCCGCCGAACAGCTCCTCGAAGCCGCCGAACCCGCCGAAGTCGCGCATGAAAATGTTCAGCGCCTCCGACAGATCGAACGCGTGGTACCCAGAGGCCTGCCCCGCCCTGCTCTTGAGACCCGCTTCGCCGTACCGGTCGTACACCGCGCGCTTCTTGGGGTCGCGCAGGGCTTCGTACGCCTCCGTCAGCTCCTTGAATTTCGCCTCGGCTCCGCGGTCGCCGTTGTTGCGGTCCGGATGGTACTCCATCGCGAGCTTGCGGTACGCCCTCTTGAGCGTCGCCTCGTCCGCGTTGCGCGGCACCCCCAGCACGTCGTAGTAGTCGCTCATCGCAGCAGATCGCTGACCAGCTTCGAGGTGTGCTCGACCAGCGCGACGACCTTCTCGTACGGCATCCGGGTGGGACCGAGGACCCCGATCACGCCCGACAGCGGGCCGGAGCGGTAAGGCGCCGTGATGAGGGTGAGCCGCGACAGGCTCTCGCTCTCGTTCTCGCCGCCGATGGTCACCGTGAGGCCCACCGAATCTGCGCGCGACTCGAGCGCCTTGCGCAGCACCGCACGCTGCTCCGTCAGCTCGATCAGCTCGCGCATCTTGGGACCGGTGGAGAACTCCGGCTGTTCCGCGAGCACCGAGGTGCGGCCGATCACGACCTCGTCCGGCGCCGGGTCGGCCAAGTCGAACAATTGGTCCCCCGTCGCGACGAAGATGTCCAGCAGCTCGTTCTCCGCGCTCGTCTTCGCGGAGTCCCGCACCCGCTCCGGCAGCGTCTGGCGGATCTCCCGCAACGTGAGCCCGGCGAGCCGCTCGTTGAGGACCACCGAAATGCTGACCACGGCTTCCGGGTGCAGCACGCCGGGCACCTGGACGAACACGGTGCGTGCGACGCCGCTGCGGAGCGTGAGCACCAGCAGCAGCCGTTCGCTGCCCACGGTCAGCAACTCGAGGTGTTCCAGAATCACCGAATCCAGCGAAGGGACGACGGCCACGCCCAGCTCCTGCGTGAGCACGCTCAGCGCCTGCGCCGCGCGGTAGATGATCGCCGAGATCGCCGAGCCCTCCGCGATCAGGTCCTCGCGCAATCGCTCCTCCAGCGCCGCCGAAAGCGCGGGGAAGCGCATCAGCGAATCCACGTACAGGCGATAGGCGCGATCGGTCGGTACGCGGCCCGCCGAGGTATGGGGATGAAAGAGATACCCCTTCTCCTCGAGGTCGCTCATCGCGTTGCGCACCGTGGCGGGGGACACGCCGAGACCGAACCTGCGGGCGATGGTACGGCTGCCCACCGGCTCGGCGGTCTCGACATAGCTCTGGACGATTGCCTCCAGAACCCGACGTTCCCGCTCGGTCAGCGATTCCATGATAGGAGTCAAATTGAAGTCCCGCAGCAACTTAAACGGTCGCTACCAACTCGTCTAGCCGCAACCAGCCTTGGGGTGTAAGGCGGACTCGGGTGCCCGGCGGCACCGGAACACTTCCCCGCGGGGATGGTTGGCCCGCTTCGGGATCCAGCTCGGCCCAGCCCGACGCCACCCAGCGTTCCACCGCAACGCCCAGCGAGGGCGGGCATGGCTGCGGGAGGGTCACCCCGTCGGTCGTCCGCAGCCCCATATACGTCTGCTCGAGCTGGCGCTGGTGGTCGTTCAGGATCTCGCGGCCCACAACCGGGCTCTGCCCCTCCGCCACGAGCCGCCGCCATCGAGCGTACGCCGGCTCGTTCCACCACCGCGACAGGCCGTCGAAGCTGTGCGCCGACGGCCCCAGGCCGAGATACGGCGCGAGCCTCCAGTACGCCCGGTTGTGCACCGCCTCGCGGCCCGGTCGCGCAGCGTTCGACACCTCGTAGAACCGGTAGCCCGAACCGGCCAGACGCTCGTGGGCCTCGAGGTACTCATCCGCGTAGCGCTGTTCGCCGGCCGCGACGAATTGGCCGCGACCGGCCTGCCGGAACAGCGGCGTCCCCGGTTCCACCGTGAGCCCATACAGTGAGATGTGGTCCGGCTCCAGCGCCGCCGCCGCATCGAGGTCGCGGCGCCAGTCGCGGCCCAGCGCCGCCGGGAGGGCGAAGATGAGATCGAGCGACAGATTCTCGATGCCGGCGCCCCGCGCCGCCCTGACGGCTTCGCCGATCCGCTCCGCCCGGTGGGTCCGGTGCATCCACGCCAGAACGGCGTCGTCGAACGACTGCGCGCCCAACGACACGCGATTCACGCCCGCGCGCACCCAGTCGCGCGCGCCCTCGGGCGTGATGTCTTCGGGATTGGCCTCGACCGTGAACTCGGCCGGGCGCCCCTTCAGGCCGAGCAGCCCAGCCAGGGCGGCGAGCCCCGCACCGCCCAGCGACGATGGCGTGCCGCCGCCGAGGTAGACGGTCTCCGGAGCCGGCGGCACGACGACCCGCTCCAGCTCCCGCGCCAGGGCCGCGAGATAGGCGGCGACCGGCGGTTCGGGGCGGACGGCGATGCTGAAGTCACAGTAGGTGCATCGCCGTGCGCAGAACGGAACGTGGATGTAGAGATGACGGGCGTTCACGAAGCCAGGGCGAAGTGCTTGCCCGGAAGCTGCACCGCGAGCCCCTTGATCTCCAGCGACGACAGCGCCGCCAGCAGCCGGCTCGCATCGAGCGCGGTCCGGGACGCGATGACATCCACGTGCAGCGGCTGCTGCACCAGCACGTCGAATACCGCCGCCTCCGCGCCCAGCAGGTCGGGAGCGTCGGCCAGCAGGATGTCGAGCTGCGCCGTTTCGGCGCGCTGCTCGCCTTCCACTACCTGCTCCCAGCGAAGGCCGAAGTGATCGAGCAGGGATTCGGGGCCAAGGTAGGGCCCGGCACCCTCGCTGATCAGCTGGTTCGGACCCTGCGCGACCGTGTCCTCGATCCGTCCCGGGACGGCGAGGACCGACTTGCCCAGCCCCGCCATCCAGCGCACGGCGTTGCTCGTGCCACCCTTGATCTTGCCTTCCACGACGAGGAGGCACTCCGCCAGGCCGGCGATGATGCGATTGCGGTTCGGGAACGAGCCCTCATGCGGCGAGGTGCCCGGCGCCTGCTCGCTCAGCAGCAGCCCGTGCGCCAGCACGTCGGCGTAGAGGTCGCGATTGCTGCGAGGGTACGGCACGTCCACCCCGCTCCCCAGCACCGCGATGGTCTTGCCTCCGGCGTCGAGCGCGCCCCGGTGCGCCCGCGTGTCGAGACCGCGCGCCATCCCGCTCACGACCACGAGGCCGGCCCGCGCGGCCGCCTGTGCGGCCTGATACGCCACACGCGTCCCGTAAGTGGTCGGCGTGCGGCTGCCGACGATCGCCACCATGCGGCGGCTGAGGAGCGAGAGATCGCCGAGCGCGTAGAGCGCCTTGGGCGGATCGCGAAGCAACAGCAGCGACTTGGGGAAGAGCGGATCGTCCTGCGCGAGGCGGCGGATCGCGGAGCCGGCGGCCGGTCCCGTCACGTCGCCGCCTCGACCTCCCGGCGCTCACGGGCCAGCCGCAGCCACAGCGCTTCGAGGAACTCGTCGAGTCCCCGGTGCGACACGGAGGAGATGACGAACTGCGCGAAGGCCCCGGGCGTTGAAGGGAGATCGAGGTCAGCCGCGTCCGGCGCGAGGTCCGCCTTGGTCCAGGCGACACAGTGCGGCTTGGCCGCCAGGGCCGGCGAGAACTGCTCGAGCTCCCGGCGCAACATCGCGTACGCCGCCGCCAGATCCGGCGTGTCGAGGGGGATCATGCATACCAGCAGACGCGTGCGCTCCACGTGGCGCAGGAACTTCAGCCCCAGGCCCTTGCCCTGGTGCGCGCCCTCGATGATCCCCGGGACGTCAGCGACGACGAGGCTCCGCTGGTCGCTGAGCTGCACCACCCCCAGGTTGGGCTCCAGCGTTGTGAAGGGGTAGTCCGCGATCTTGGGACGCGCCGCGGTGACCGCCGC
Organism: Gemmatimonadota bacterium; assembly: GCA_003157095.1. Lineage (GTDB taxonomy): Bacteria > Gemmatimonadota > Gemmatimonadetes > Gemmatimonadales > JACORV01 > Fen-1245. The sequence goes on from PMIK01000222.1 coordinate 11,360, forward strand.
GAGCAACGTGCTCTTGCCGGCGTTCGGCTCGCCCAGCAGACCCACATCGGCAATCAGCTTCAGCGTGAGCTGGATGGTGCGCTTCTCGCCGTCCTCGCCGGGCTGGTAGTGGTGCGGAGTCTGCCGGGTCGGCGTCGCGAAGTGCGCGTTGCCGAGCCCGCCCCTGCCCCCCTGCGCCACGAGAATCGAGTCGCCTGCCTTGAGCAGCTCGCCCAGAATCTCCCCCGTGCCGGCGTCGCGCACCTCCGTCCCTGGAGGCACCGGGAGCGTCAGGTCGCCCGCCGAGCGCCCGCTCCGCTGCGACGGCCCGCCGGGCTGCCCCGGCTCTGCCACCCAGCGCGGGTGGTAGCTGTAGTCAAGCAGCGTCCACAGCTGCGCGTCGGCGATCACGTGCACGCTGCCGCCGCGCCCGCCGTCGCCGCCCGATGGACCGCCCTTCGGCACGTACTTCGCCCGGCGGAACGCGGCCATCCCCGACCCGCCATTGCCGGCGATCACTTCGATGAGGACCTGATCAATGAACATGGCTCAGTCGTGGAGGAGCGTGTCCTTCAGCTCCCGCCAGAGAACACGGGCGACCGCAAGCACGTCCGGGGCGATTCCCGTTGTTTCGGCGATCACGAACAACTCGTCGAGCTGCGCCGGCATCGCCCCCGCGTTGAGCGCACCCCGCAGGTGCGAGAGCAGCTGTCGCGGAGCCCGCTGCGGAACCAGCATGCCCGCCGAACAGAGTTCGCGCCGCATCAGGTCGAGTCCCGGACGGCTCAGCGTCTTTCCGTAACCGTCCACGATCATCCATGCCTCGAGCGCCGGGTGCAGGTTGCGCACGTTGTGTCGCAGCTGGTCGTAGTGCTTGCCATACACCGCGCGGCACGTTGCCTCCCCGCGCGCGCGCCATTCCCGCCACTGCTCGTAGTCCGCCGGTTCGGACCCATCGGCGTGCCCGGGCTCGAGCCGCCGGAACACCGCCATCGCCACCAGCGCGCGAGGAAAGCCCACGTACAGCACGCTGGAGATCAGCAGTTCCTCGAGCCAGAGGACCGGAGTCCCTGCCAGCCTGGCCTCCGCCATCCAGCCGCCGAGCTGCGCCTCGGAGCCGTCCGGCAACCCCAGAGCCACTTGCACGAGTCCGCGCGTCGCGATGTCCAGCACGGTGGTCACGGTACTACGACCGTCCGCCGCCCACGAACCGTTCGAGTGCGGCTCGGCTCGAATGCTCGATTGCTCGCGACCACCGTCATTCACCGTCCCCTCTCCAGCGAGATGTTCGCGTGGAGGTGTCCCACTTCCTCACCCAAGGTGTTCCTGATCAGTGGCGACCGGAAGGACTCGGCCACGTGCACCACTCCGGGCGCGAGCGCTTCCAAGACGTCCAGAAGGGCCACCCGAGCGCTCTCGACGTCGCCGTCTTCGACCTTGAGCGCCATGCCGAGGCGCGCCTCGGGGATGGCGGCGCAGTAGACGCCGTCGGCGCCGATCTTGGTCAACACCCGCCCGGCCGAGCCGGAGATCACCTCCGTGCACAGGCGTCCGGTTCCGGCGACCAGGAAGGGCTCGGCGATGATGGAGGTGATGACGCGATCCGCGGCAGCTGAGAGGCTGGGGCTAGGTGCTAGGGGAGAGGGGCTAGGGTGTGGCTGTGCTTCGCCCCTAGCCCCCAGTCCCTCGCCCCTAGCCCCAAGCCGCGCATACGCCAATGCCATACCCCGCAGCGGCAGCGCGAAGCTCACCACGCCGCAACCGTCCACGCCCTGGCCCAACTGCTGCTCCGGAACGTCGGTCCAGCGCGCCACTTCCGCGAGCACTCGGCGCTGCACCGGGTGCCCTGGGCGCCGGTAATCCTCTCTCGGCCAGCCGTGGAACCGCGCCAGCGCGAGCATACCGGCATGCTTACCCGAACAGTTGCTGTGGATCGCGCGCGGCCGTTCACCCCTGTCCGCCATGGCGCGGGCGACGGCCGGGGACAGCGAGCTGTGGGGCCCGCACGCCAAGTCGCTCTCCACGCACCCTGCCTTCTGGAGGAGCCCTTCGACCACCTCGACGTGGCGGGGTTCGCCGTTGTGCGAGGCGCAGGCGATGGCGATCTCCGCGTCGCTGATGCCGAGCGCCGCGGCGGCGCCGTCGGTGATGAGCGGCAGAACCTGAACGAGCTTGGCGCACGAGCGCCAGTACGTCACCAGGTCCGGATCGCCGGTCCACGCGACGAGATTCCCGTCCGGGTCCACGGCGGCCATGGAAACCCGATGCCGGGACTCGACAATTCGACCCCGCAGGGTGTCAACGGTGGAAGTCATCGAGGGCGAAAGCTAACGGGGCGCGGCACCGTCCGCCCCACGGCCGGCAGGCCGAGCGAGGGCCAGGGCGATCCCGGCGATGGCCAGCGCCCCCCCGGCCAGGGCCGGCAGGCCGGGTGGCTCCGCAATCGCGGGTAGCGTCCAGGCGATCAGAGTGGCTCCGACGGGCTCGCCCAGGGCGGCGACGTTGACCGTATAGGCCGGCAGGTAGCGCAGGGCGTAGTTGAGGCCGCCGTGGCCCACCAGCATGGGACCCAGGGCCAGTGCCGCGAAGATCAGCCAGTCGGTGGCCGGATAGGCAACGAACGCCTCGGAGCGGAGGCTGGCCCAGGCGAACAGCACCATGGCCGCGACCGAGTACACCGGCGTGATGTAGGCCACCAAGCCGAGGTCGGCCCGGAGCCGCCGGCCGATGACGAAGTAGGCCCCTGCGAAGCCGGCACCCGCCAGAGCCAGCAGGTCGCCCACCAGAGCCGCGTGGCCCGCCTTCCGGGCATCGCCCAGCGCGATGATCGCGGCGCCGAAAATGGCCAGCACGATGCCGGCGGCCTGCCATCTGCCGGGCCGCTCGCCGAGGAAGAGGAGTGAGAAGCCCCAGGCGAAGACGGGCGAGAGCGAGACCAGGACGGCTGAGGCGGCGACGCTGGTGAGCCGGAGCGAGGTGATCCAGGCGGCGAAGTGCAGAGCGAGCGCGATGCCGGCCACGACCGCGATCCGGCGCTCGGAACCGCCGAGGCGCGACCACTCGACGTGGCCACGCGACGCCGCGAAGGCTGGCGCCAGGACGAGGGAGGCCAAAGTGAGCCTCCACGCCGCGATTGCCAGCGGCGGGGCGCTGGCGAGACGGATCAGCGGCGCAGCCCACGACATCGCCACCACGGCGACCAGCATCGCGAGCAGCGGCTCTATACGGGCGCGCACGGCGCCAATATACTTGGCGGCTATGCGCTTCCGCCTTTTCCTGGCTCTGCTGTTCGCGTGCGGGGCACTTCCGCTCCTCGCGCAGGCGCCTCCAAGCAATCTCTACTTGCCTATCGACTCCTGGGCGACGCCGTACGTCGAGCACCTGATCCGAGCGGGCGTGCTGCAGGGACTCGATCCCCTCACGCGGCCGCTCAGGCGCGCGGATGTGGCGCGGGCGGTGGCGGCCGTGGACACGACGGATCTCCCGGCGCCGATCCGAAGCAGCCTGCGCCTGCTGGCCTGGGAGTTGGAGGAACGGCCCGACACGGTGCGGTGGAAGCTGGAGGCGAACGTCGCGGCGCAGGGGGCGTCGGACGCAAGCCGCTGGACCGTGAGGCCTGCGCCCGCCGGCAGCCGCGTGTTCTACCAGGGCGGGCTCACGGGTTCGCTCGAGTTCCCGCACGTCGGCGTGGTCACCAGCCCATACTTCGACACCAGACTCCTGCGCGACTCCGAGTTCATGGGCTTCAAGCAACGCTTCATCGCCGGCGACAACCGGGAAGCGTACGTGCTCGGGTCGTGGAAGTACTTCGAGGTGTTCTTCGGCCGTGAGGCGCGCAACTGGGGACCGCCCGAAGTGGACGGCATCCTGCTTTCGGCCAATCCGTACCCCTACGATCAGCTGATGCTGCGGCTCGGGCCACGCCGCTTCCGACTCGAGATGATCGCCACGCAGCTCGACAACCTGCCCATGTCGCAAAGCGGGTTGTCGGGACAGCGGTATCTGTCGCTGCATCGGCTGGTGATCACGCCTTCGGACCGGCTCAGCTTCTCCCTGTCCGAGGCGGTGATCTATGCCGACACCGGAGGCCCGAGCCGGTCGTTCGAGCCGTGGTACTTGAACGTCGCCAACCTCTGGCTCATCCCGAATTCCAACTTTGTGGGTGGCCCGACCAAGGATCTCGTGGCGGTGGACGGGAGCTGGCTAGCCGGCCGGAGCCTGCGGCTCGCGGGGCAGCTGTTCGCCAACGACCTCCGGGTGGACAAGCGCTCCCCGACCAACCCGGAGAAGCCGGAGGAACTTGGCTATACGCTCTCGGCGACCGGTCAGGCGCTGCACGGCCTGGGGAGCTGGTCGGCGTTCTACACGCGCATGGACAATCTCGATTATCAAACGGAGAAGGGGACGCAATACCAGTATTCGATCTGGGGAGTCGGTCTCGGACGGGACAACACCGACTACGATCAGTACACGGTGCGGGGCAACGCGCTCGTGGCGCCGCGGGCCCTGGTGGGTGCCGAGGTCACCTATATCCGCCAAGGCCAGGGGGACTTCCGGCTGCCCTTCCCTCCCGTTTCGGCGTTGAATGACTCGCTACGGTTCCTGACCGGCATCGTGGAGCGGACGCTCAGGGTGGCCGCCCAGGCCAACTGGACGCCAGTCGCCGGGATCAACCTCAGTACGGATATCGGGCGTCACTTCATCTGGAACGCGAACCACGTCCAGGGCGTGCGTGGGGACCGGTGGGTGTGGCGGCTGCGGGCGGAGATCCGGCGCCGCATCACGGGCACCGTCCCGTGGAAGGACTGAGCGGCTGAAGGCGCTTGGACACTGACGCGGTCGTCATCGGCGCGGGCGTCGTCGGGCTCGCCTGCGCCCGCGAGCTGGCTGCGCGGGGCCGCGAGGTCGTGCTGATCGAGCGGCACGAGCGGTTTGGAGTCGAGACNNCGTTGTGCGCCGCCGGCAACCGCACTCTGTACGCGTGGTGCGCGGCGCACGGCGTGCCGCATCAGCGCCTGGGCAAGCTGATCGTTGCCACTTCGCCCGACGAGGAACCCAAGCTCGACGAGATCGTCCGGCAAGCCGAGGCCAACGGTGTGACCTCGCTCCGCCCGCTCTCGGCCGCCGAGGTCCGCGCCCTCGAGCCGCACGTCCGGGCGATGCGCGGCCTGTGGTCCCCCGACACAGGGATCGTGGACTCGCACCAGCTCATGGCCAGCCTGCTGGCGGACGCCGAGGCGCATGGCTGCGCGGCGGCATGGCGGCACGAGGTAGTGGGCGCAGAGCAGACCGGCGACGGGTATCGCGTCGCCGCCCGGAGCGCGGGTGAGACGACCACCATCGAGGCCCGCCTGGTCGTGAACGCCGCGGGGCTCGATTCCGACCGCGTCGCGGCGCTTCCCGGGCTCGACGTGACAGCGTGCGGCTACCGCCTGCACTATTCGCGGGGCCACTACTTCCGCGTGCATCCGCGGAAGCGGCATTTGGCGCGGCACCTGATCTACCCGACTCCGCGCTCCTCCCACCTCGGCATCCACGTGACGCTCGACCTGGCCGGAGGCGTACGCCTCGGGCCGGACGCGGAGTACCTGCCGGACCGCGTCCAGAACTACGAGGTGCGCGTCGGGCTCCGCGATGCGTTCTTCGCCGCCGTGACACGCTACCTCGAGGGGCTCGAGCCGGACGACCTCGCGCCCGACCTCGCGGGGATCCGGCCCAAGCTTCAGGGACCGGGCGCGCCGTTCCGTGACTTCGTGATCCAGGAGGAATCGGCGCGGGGTCTGCCGGGGTGGATCAACCTTGTGGGTATCGAGGCGCCGGGGCTAACCTGTTGCCTCGCCATCGGCACTGCCGTGGCCGGCGCGCTGGAGGGGGTTTCGTGATTACGCGGGACCGGGTCAACACGCTCCTGGAAGCCATGCCGCATCGCCGCATCGTGGTCGTCGGCGACGCGATGCTGGACATCTACCTGATCGGCGACGTCGAGCGCATCTCGCCGGAAGCGCCGGTGCCGGTGGTGGAT
>PMIK01000260.1 GCA_003157095.1 Gemmatimonadota bacterium
TGGTTGGTCGGCTCGTCCAGCAGCAGCATGTCCGGCTGCGCCAGCAGCAGGCGGCACAGCGCGACGCGGCGCCGCTCGCCGCCCGAGATCTTCGTGACGTCAGCATCGCCGGGAGGCAGCCGCAGCGCGTCCATGGCCACGTCGAGATGGTGATCCAGCTCCCACGCGCCCGCCGCGTCAATCCGATGCTGAAGATCCCCCTGCTTCTCCAGCAGGGCGTTCATCGCGTCGTCGGGCATCGGCTCGGCGAACTGGGCGCTGATCCGCTCGAATTCCGTCAGCATCGCCCGGACGGGCGCCACGCCTTCCTCGACGTTGCCCCTGACGTCCTTGGCCGGATCCAGTGCGGGTTCCTGCGGCAGCCACCCGATGCGGATCCCGGGCGCCGGCCTGGCTTCGCCGATGAAGTCGGTATCCACCCCCGCCATGATCTTGAGCAGGCTGCTCTTCCCCGCTCCGTTCAGGCCGATCACCCCGATCTTGGCGTCGGGAAAGAACGACAGCGAAATGTCCTTCAGGACGTGCCGGCTCGGTGGGACCACCTTGCCAAGCCGGAGCGTCGAGAAGATGTACTGGACGGTCATGCGGCCGCCGGCGGCACGACGGTGGGCAGGAACTGCGGAGCGCGCCGCATCCGGCTCGCCTGCTCGTAGGCGTAGGCCGCCTTGATCAGCACCGGCTCGGTCCACGCGCGGGAGAAGAACGACAGTCCCACCGGCACCCCCAACACGTAACCCATCGGCACCGTGACGTGGGGGTAGCCGGCCACCGCCGCGGGCGTCGTGCAATCCACTCCCGCGCCGTCGCCATCCACGAAGTCTATCTGCCGCTGCGGCGTCGAGCTGGGGCAGACGATGGCGTCCAGCCGGTGCCGAGTCACGACCAGATCAATGCCCTGCACCCGCGCCACCCGGTGGCACCGCTCGAGCGCCCGGCGGTAGACCGGGCTCGTGAGGGCGCCTCTGGCCTGCGCGCTCACCATCGTCTCCTGGCCGAACAGCGCCAACTCGCGGTCGCGATTGGCGTCGTTGAACGCGATGACGTCGGCCAGGGACTTCACCGGCGCGCCGGAACCCAGCCCCGTCAGGTACGCGTCCAGATCCGCCTTGAACTCGAACTCGAGAACGGTCTGCTCCGCGTCCTTGAGCTGGTCCTCGGTGGTCAGGTCCACCGGATCAATCAGCATGGCGCCCCGGTCGCGCAGGACGCCGAGCGCCGCCTCGAACAACTGGTCCACGCCGCGGTGCACGCCGGTGTAGCGCTTGCGCGCGATGCCCAGACGAAGCCCGCGCAGTCCGTCCGCGTCGAGGAACCGCGTGAAGTCGGACGCGTGCGCCGCGCTCCCCCGGGTGGCCGCGTCGCGCGGATCCTCGCCCGCGAGCGCCGTCAGCAGCGCAGCCGCGTCGGCTACGCAGCGCGCCAGCGGACCGGCCGTGTCCTGGCTGTGCGAGATGGGCACGATGCCGGCGCGGCTCACCAGGCCGACCGTGGGCTTGATGCCGACGAGGCTGCAGGCCGAGCCCGGCGACGTGATCGAGCCGTCGGTTTCGGTGCCGACCGCGAGCGCGGCGAGGTTCGCCGCGACGGCCGCCGCCGAGCCGCTGCTCGAGCCCGACGGCGAGCGGTCCAGGACATACGGGTTGCGGCACTGCCCGCCGCGCCCGCTCCAGCCGCTGATCGAGCGCCGTCCCCGGAAGTTGGCCCACTCGCTCAAGTTGGTCTTGCCGAGGAGAACCGCGCCGGCGGCCCGCAGCCGCGCGGCGACGAACCCGTCGCGGGACGCGATGGAGGACGCGAGCGCCAGCGAGCCGGCGCTGGTATGCATCCGGTCGGCGGTGTCAATGTTGTCCTTGATCAGCACCGGAATGCCGTGCAGCGGACCTCTCGGCCCCTTGGCCCGGCGCTCCGCGTCGAGCGCGTCGGCGATGGCGAGCGCATCCGGATTGAGCTCCAGCACCGTGTGGAGGTTCGGGCCCCGCTGGTCGAGCGCGTCCAAGCGCGCCAGGTACTGCTCGGCCAAACCGCGCGCGGTCCAGCGTCCGGTGTGCATCCCCTCCTGCAGCTGCACCACGGTCACCTCGTCGAGCTCCGACGGCCCCTCTCGGCCGAGGGCTCGCACGGCGGCGCTCCCCGCGGTTCGGGCCGACCACCGCAGGTCGGTCGCCGCGAGGGCACCGCCCAGCACGCTGGTCCCCAGGAAGGTCCGGCGAGTCATCCCATCGCGTGCCATCATTCCTCCGGCTCAGAGGCTCGACGTGCAGTTGGGGCAGCGGGTCGCCTTGACCGAGATCGCCGAATAGCAGTACGGGCAGTCCTTCGTCACGGGCGGCGGCGCCGCCGACTTCACGACCGCCAGTTGCATGTGGTTCGCGGTGCGGATGATGAGGAACAGGACAAAGGCCACGATGAGAAAATCAATCGTGGCATTCACGAACACTCCGTAGTTGATCGTCGCCGCGCCCGCCGCCTTCGCCGCCACCAGGCTGGGATACGATGTCCCGGACAGGTTGGCATACAGACCGCTGAAATCCACCTTGCCGAGCACCAAGCCGATCGGCGGCATCAGCACATCAGCCACGAACGACGAGATGACCTTGCCGAAGGCCGCGCCGATGATCACCGCCACGGCCAGGTCCAGCACGTTGCCGCGCATCACGAAGGCCTTGAATTCCTTCAACATCGCTCATCCTCCCAGGTTGGGATCTGCTTCACCGGTTGGGTTCCACGGATCCGGACTGCTCCGTCACCGGCCCCGGACGGGCGCGATGGTGACCAGCACCACGCCGTGCGGAGGCACCTGCACGGCGTAGCTGCCGGCATGGGTGCCGCGCTCCGCGTGCGCCCAGAGGTCTCGCACCCGGGCCCGGCCTCCCCGGGGCAGTCCGATGTCCTGCCACTCGACGCCGACCTTGGCCGAGGCGTCAGTCCGATTGAGGAGCGCGACGGCTCGCGCGCCGCTCCGCAACGGCTTGGACCACACCTGCAGGCCCGGGATGGACTGCTCCGCCATCCATCCCTCGACGCCGAGCGAATCCTGGTCCACCGCGATCACCTCGCGGTTGGTGAGGATGTCGCGGGTGGCCGCCGACATCGTGCGGACGTCATTCCCAGCGATGAGCGGGGCCGCCACGATGGCCCACAGGGACAGGTGGGCACGGTACTCGTCGTCGGTCATCCCCCCGTTGCCCACTTCGAGCATATCCGGATCGTTCCAGCCGCCGGGGCCCGCGACCGCCTGGTGGACGGCGGAGGCGTCGAGGTTGGTCAGCATGCTCGGCCACCGGTCCTCGATGTCCTCGGTCGTCCGCCACAGGTGGCCGATGCCTGCCGCCCAATCCCAGGGCCGGTTGCTGCCCCATTCGCAGATGCTCAGCACGATGGGCCGTCCGGTGGCGACCAGGGCATCATGGAATTTCCGGTACTGGGCCGGCGCGTTGAGGCCCCGCGCATTGCACCAGTCCTCCTTGACGTAGTCCACGCCCCACGCCGCGTAGGTGCGGGCGTCCTGCACCTCGTGATCGAGTGTGCCGGGCCGGCCCTGGCACGTCTTGGTGCCGGCGTCGGTGTAGATGCCGAACAGCAGACCCTTGGCGTGGACGTAGTCGGCGACCGCCTTGATGCCGTTCGGGAAGCGCTGCGAGTCCGCCACGATTGCCCCCGCGCTGTCCCGCGAGACCTGCCAGCAGTCGTCAATCACGAGATAGCGATAGCCCGCGTCCCTCATGCCGCTCAAGGCAAGCGCATCGGCCGTCTCCTGGATCAGCTTCTCGCTCACGTCGCACCCGAACTTGTTCCAAGTGTTCCATCCCATCGGCGGCGTGCGGGCCAGTCCGTCGTCGAGGCGATGCACCTGCGCCACGACTGCGGAGGGCAGAAGCAGGAAGGAAAGGACCAAGGTGGCAGCGAAGCTGGCGAGCGGGGCTCGGAGTCTCACGAACGCCTCCACGGCGATGCGGTGACCGGATGCAATGGCACGTACCGCAGATAAGTATCCGGCGCGGCCCGCGCGCTCGCAACCGCGCCGCCAGGTGCGATGCGTCGTCGCCCGCATCGAAGGCCGCGTCTGCGTGGACGGGGAGCGCGCATGGTCAGCCACCGGCTCTATCGGCGCCCTCCGGCTGCGCATACATTCGGCCGCGCTCGCGCAGAGCAACGTTGCGACGTGCCAGGGCGTACTGTAGCAAAGCAGACCGTCTCCGCCTGCCCGCCGGCTGGTACGCTGGCCGCGCCGGACAGAAGCTTCACCGATTCCCGTGGGAGGTATCCGATGAGGCGTTCGATCGCCGGCGTGGCCCTTGGCCTGTTGTTGGCCTCGGGCACAGCCGCCGCACAGTCCTTCTCGACCGACAACCCCGTGCTGAAGCGCATCTGGGCGCTCGGCATGGACAGCTCGCAGACCTATCAACTCTCGCAGGCCCTCTTCGACTCCATCGGCCCGCGGTTGACCGGCTCGCCCGCGTACAAGTCGGGGAGCGACTGGCTGATCGCGAAGTACCAGTCGTGGGGCGTCCAGGCGCACGCCGAGCAATACGGCACCTGGCGTGGCTGGCGACGCGGCGTAACCCACATTGACCTCGTGGCGCCGCGCGTGCGGACCCTCGCCGGTACGATGCTCGGCTGGAGCCCGGGGACGGGCGGCAGGACGGTTCGGGGCGAGCTGCTCATGCTCCCCGACGCCCAGGACAGCTCCGCATTCCGGGCCTGGCTCCCCAGTGTACGGGGCAAGTTCGTCGCCGTCTCGTACCCGGAACCCAGCTGCCGGCCCGACAGCGAGTGGATCACCACCGCCCTGCCCGATTCCTGGAAGCGGTTCCAGGAGATGCGTACCGCGGAGCGCTCCGCCTGGGCAGCGCGCGTACGCGGCCTGGCGGGCAATGCACGACTCCTCTCGCTGGCCTTGGACAGCGCCGGCGCCGCCGGCATCCTCCAGAGCACGTGGAGCGGCGGCTGGGGCTCGCACCGGATCTTCGGCACCACGACGACGCACGCGCCCGTGGTGGACCTCGAGTGCGAGGACTACGGGCTGATCTCCCGCCTGGCGCAGAATCACCAGGGGCCGGTCATCCAGCTGGCCGCCGAGTCGCAGGCACTGGGTGAGGTGCCGGTCTTCAACACCGTGGCCGAGATCCGCGGCTCGGAGCTGCCGAACGAGTACGTGATGCTGTCGGCGCACTTCGATTCGTGGGACGGCGGTTCCGGCAGCACGGACAACGGAACCGGCACAATCACCATGCTGGAAGCGCTGCGGATCCTGAAGCAGGTCTATCCCAATCCGCGCCGCACCATCCTGGTTGGGCACTGGGCCTCGGAGGAGAACGGGCTCGACGGCTCGCGCGGCTTCGTCGCCGACCACCCCGATATCGTGGCGCACCTGCAGGCCCTGTTCAACCAGGACAACGGCACCGGGCGCGTCGTCAACATGTCGGCCTCCGGATACCCCGACGCGTCGGCCAGCCTGGCCCGGTGGCTTTCCCGGGTGCCATCGGAGCTCACGCGAGGCATCACCTTCCAGTTCCCCGGAATGCCGGCCGGCGGCGGGACCGACCACGCGTCCTTCGACTGCGCCGGAGCACCGGGCTTCGGCCTGGGCTCCCTCAACTGGGACTACTTCCTCTACACCTGGCATACCAACCGCGACACCTTCGACAAGATCGTCTTCGACGACCTGAGGTCGAACGCGGTCCTCACGGCGATGCTGGTCTATCTCGCGGCGGAGGATTCGCAGCCCGTCTCACGTGAGCGGCGCACGGTCTTCCCGACGCGCGCGGCGTTCGGGCCGGGGGGGCCCCAGGGAACGTCCTGGCCGACGTGCACTCCGCCTCCTCGCAGCACGGCAGATTACGACCGCGAGGTCCTTGAGCGGGAACAGCAGCAGCGGCAGGCGCCGCAGCAGGCGCCGAGGCGTCCGTAGCGGCAGGCGGCACGGTTGAAAGCGTCAGGGGCGCGGGCCGGAATCCGGCTCGCGCCCCTGTTCGCGTCATTCGCACTTTGCGTGTTGATGACGCGCTCGCTCAGTGCGTGACATGCGAACTTCCAACACCATGCGCCACAATATGTTGCAGAAGCTCCAGGCGCCGATTCCGGGCCCGCCAGGAAGCGCAATGCGGACGATTACACGAGCGCCGCGAGCACCTCTGCGGACGACCTCACGAGGCCGATGCGCGGAAAGATGGTGGTGACCGCGAACTGATGAGCCTCCGCGGTCGGCCCGGCCATCGCGTCTTCAGCGAACACCAGTTCGTACCCTCGTTCGTAGGCATCGCGGGCGGTGGATTCGACGCCGAAGTTGGTGGCGATGCCCCCCAGGACGATGGTCCGAATGCCCCGCCTGCGGAGCTCAAGGTCGAGCTCCGTGCCGTAGAACGCGCCCCACTGCCGTTTGGTGACGACGAGGTCACCCTCCAGCGGCCCCAGCTCGGGGACAATCTGGCTGAAATCCGGGGGCACCGGTCCGCCCCAGCCGGCCGCATCCACCCTCGGCGCAAGCCGGTCCCGGCCGTCGGGCGCAAAGGCGACCCGTACCAGGACTACGGGGGCGCCGACCTCCCGGAAGCGCTCCGCAAGGCCGCGCGCGCGCGCCACGACGTCCGTGGCCGAGTGCGGCGCCGTCGGGCGTCCCGCTATGCCGCGCTGGAGGTCAATCAGCACCAGGGCCGTGGATTGGGGATCGAGCGCGAGCGGTTCCATCGAGCATTCTCCGTGATCGGTCACATGGACAGTAACCTCGAGGTGGCACGGACGTCACGGTCCGCCCGGGCGGCTCGGCCTTTCGACGCCACGCCCCGCCTGGCGCCGGTCGCGCCCACCGGTGCGTCGAAGCGGCTGGCCCAGTGGCTGGCCGCCAACGGAAGACCCCGCCCCGCCGTACTCTCAAGTAGTCATCAATCCGTTTCGAATCTGTCTCGCTCGGAGGAAGACATGAGGCTTCGCCTCGCGCTCGTTTCAACCGCTCTTCTGGTCCTCTCGGCTTCGGCAGCACTCGCGCAAGACCCTCAAGGCGGCCCACCCGGTGGTGGAATGGGTGGCATGGGCATGCGGCAGGGGGGCCCGGGGCGGCGGATGCAGGCGCTGCTCAACGGCATCACGCTCACGCCGCAGCAGCAGGCCGCGATTGACTCCATCCAGGCCGTCTATACCCCCCGGATGCGGGCTCTCATGACGCCCGGCTCGCAGCCGGACTCGGCGACGAGGGCCAGGATGGCGGATCTCCGGTCCAGTCAGGACAAGGACGTCCGCGCCATGCTGACGCCCGATCAGCAGAAGATCTTCGACAAGAACCTCGCGGAGATGCCGCAGTTCGGCGGTGGCAGGCGCGGCCCGCCCGGCGGCCAGTAGGCCTTTCCCGCTGGTCAAGGACTTGATACGTGAAGGGGGCGGCCTGTTCGAGGCCGCCCCCTCAGCGCTGCAGATGGGGTTGCGCCGGGCGCCAGCCGCGCGCTACGTGCAGCCAATGAGCCACGCCTCGTTGGGCCGGCCTCGACGCTGGCGCGCCTTCGGGTGGGGCCTCGGCGCCACCTTGCTTGCAGGCACGCTCCAGCCGGCATCGGTCCGTTCCCAGGCGGTCATTCCGCCGCGGCGAGACTACGAGAGCGTTGCCGCCGCACTCACGCGCTTCATCGAAGCCCAGATCGCCGAGAAGCGCCTCCCCGCCCTCTCTATCGCGCTGGTGGATGACCAGCAAACGGTGTGGGCGCGGGGCTTCGGCGTCGCGAACCCCACGGACGGCACGCCGGCGACGGCCGAAACGCCGTATCGAGTGGCTTCGGTCTCGAAGCTGTTCACGGACGTCGCCGTCATGCAGCTCGTCGAGGCCGGCCGGGTCGNNCCGTCCCTCGCCGCGACCGCCCTGAGTCTCAACGGCACGGCGTTGATCTACGCACCCGGCTCGCGCACCAAGTACTCGAACGCCGCGATCACCCTCGCGGGCTACGTCGTCGAGCGCGTGACCGGGGAGCCGTTTGCGAAGCACATACAGCGGGCCGTTATGGACCCGCTCGCCATGTCGGGCAG
>PMIK01000300.1 GCA_003157095.1 Gemmatimonadota bacterium
CGGCCGCGGGCCCACGAGGCTCATGTCGCCAATCAGCACGCTCCACAACTGCGGAAGCTCGTCGACCGAGTACTTCCGGAGGAAGCGGCCGACGCGCGTGACGCGCGGGTCGTTGCGAATCTTGAAGACGGGACCCGACATCTCATTGAGGTGGTTGTACTGGGCCTTCATGCGGTCCGCGTCGGGAACCATGGTGCGGATCTTGTACCCGGTGAAGCGGCGCCCGCGGTGGCCGAGGACCCGCCAGGGGTAGAACACCGGCCAACCCGAGTCCAGGACCGTCAGCGCCCCCAGCACCACGAGGAGCGGCGCCACCACGATCCCGAGGAGGACGGCGACCACGATGTCGATCCCGCGCTTCACCACCTGACCCAGGCGCCAACCGAACCGCCCAGCCCGGGGGGGTAGCGCCGACTCCCAGGGGACGGTCCCGACGATGCGGGCGACTTCCTGATAGTCGCGCTCGAAAGACGCCGCGGCGTCACTGGCGGGAATCGAAAGCGCGGTCCCCTCGGCCGGCCCACCCGCCACGCTCATACCGCCGCCGGCGCACCGGTCCGGGCCGAGCGATACAGGGCGTCAATCATGCGCATCGCCACGATGCCGTCGTCCGCGGTTCCCCGCATCGGCCGCCCGTCGAGCACGGCGCCCGTGAAGTCACTCCATTCCTCGCGCCACGATGCATCCTCACCCTCGAATCGCAGCGTCTCGGTCTCGGGAGCGCCGCCTTCGGCTCGGCGGTGGTGCACCGTGAGCGTCTCGACACCATAGTTCCCGCCCAACCCATTCATCACCAGCGCGCCGGCGGTGCCGAACAACTCGAGCGAGAAGAGGTTCTTCCACTGGGTCATGCTGGCGTGAAGCGACGCCACGGCGCCCGACTCGTACCGGAACATCCCGAATCCGTTGTCCTCGAGGTCCCCGATGGGCCACACCGCCGTCTGGAGCCACGCGAAGGCGGCTTCCGGCACCCCGAGGAACGCGTGCAGCAGGTCCGCCAGATGCACGCCCTGATCCGTGAGCGCGCCTCCGCCCGCCAGGGCGCGATTCGCCCGCCACTCGCGCTCCAGGCCCGGGCGGCCTCCGTGGCCGTAGCGGCAGCGCGCGTTGATCAGGCGCCCGACCTCACCGGCATCCGAGCGGCGCCGGGCCTCCACGATCGCCGGATGGTAGCGGTGATTGAAGCCCACCTTGAGGACCCGGCCCGCGCTCACCGCGGCCCCCCGCATTCGCTCCGCCTCCTCCGCGTTCCACCCCATCGGCTTCTCGACCAGGACGTGCTTCCCGGCGCCCAAGGCGGCGACCGTGATCTCCGCAAGATAGCCGTTCGGCGTGGACACGACGACCGCGTCCACGTCCGGACGCTCGATGACCGCTCGCCAGTCCGCCACTTCCCGGGCGCCCGCCGCCGCCGCGACATCCCAGGCCCGGTCGGCGACGGTGTCGCATACCACTACGCAGCGACTGGCAGGATTGGCCGCCGCGGCCAACGCGCGGCGGCGCCCGATGAGCCCGCAGCCCACGACGCCGACGCCGAGCGGTGGCTTCACTGCCAGTCCTTCCCGCGGTCCCGCGGCACAACGCGGCGAAGCGTGAACAGCTCGGAGCCGTCCAGCTCGGCCAGATGCTCGGGCCAGTGCTCCCAGTCATCCCAGGGCGCCGACACGAACCGCCCGGTGATGCCCGCCGCGCGCGCCGAGAGGAGGAACCGCGTCGCGCGCGCCGCCAGCGACGCCGGCGTGCCGCCCTTCTCCAGCTCCGCCTTTGTTCGCACGAGATAGTCCCGCCCCGCCGCGTCGCCCGCGCGCAGCGTCGCCTCATGCATCCGCGTGGCGACAAAGCCGGGCGCCAGGCAATTGACCCGGATGCCGTGCGGCGCCAGCTCCTCGGCCAGGGTCTCCGCCATCCGCACGACCGCGACCTTGCTGCAGGCGTACGCACTGTAATTGGGAAACGCGTACCCGCCACCTCCACCCGAGAACAACACCATCGCCCCGTGCTGGCCCCGCTGGATCATCCGGCACGCGGCTTCCCGGGCGACCAGGTGCGTACCGAACAGGTTCACCTGGATGGTGTTGAACCACTCCGTCGGATCCACGCCGATCATCGGGCCGATGGGACCCAGGACGCCCGCCGCGTGCACGACGGCGGTTGCGCCGCCCCACTCGTCCGCGGCGTCAAAGACCCGGCCCACATCTTCGGGAATGCTGACGTCCGCCGTCACCACTCGCACGCGCCGCGCGCCGTCCCGCGCCAGCGCTGCCGCCGCGGCCTCGAGCTGCGCCGCGCCCCGGGCGCACAGCACCACCGCGGCCCCAGCCCGCACCAGCTCCTCGGCGCAGGCCAAGCCGATGCCGGTGCTCCCGCCGGTCACGACCGCGGTGCTGCCGGTCAGTTCGCCGGCGGGATCAGCCTGGTTTGGGGTGCTGAGGCGGTCCGGGGCGTCCACGCCCTGCTCAGCTCGGCGCGCCATCGGGCTTGGGGGGCGTGACCGCCGCGGGGTGGAGCACCATCGATTGGGTGCTGCTGACGTTGGCGACCGTCTTCGCACCCTCGCGCTCGAGGTAGTAATTCAACCGCGGCATCCCCCGCGCGTGCATGAAATCCNNCCGCCGCCGCCGGCGCCGATGATCTTGCCCCCCAACACGCCGAAGCGCTGGCGCACTTCGGCGTAGATCTCATCCCACAGCGAGACGCTGATCCGATCCGACATCTTCGTCTTGTGTTGCCAGTGCTGGTCCAGCAGGCAGCCCCACTCGTCGAAGTTCTCCGACTCTATCGCCTCCAGGATGCGATAGCCCAGCTCCTTGATGCCGTTCAGCGAGTTCTCGACCGTGCCGCGCCGCTCCGAGTTCCCGTTCATCGCGGCGTTCTGCTGCTCGAGCACGTTCGTGGCGCTGCGATTGAGGCCCGTGTAGTAGATGTGCGTCCGATTGACCAGCTCGGTGACCGCGCTCTCCCGCAGGCGCGCCTGGCGGACCTCGACCTCCCCGTCGCGCATGATCTCCAGCACCGTGAGGCCGCCGAATGCCGCCATGTACTGGTCCTGCTTGCCGATCGGCTTCTTGAGGACGTTCAGCTCGATGAAGCAGGCTTCCTCGGCCAGGGTTTCCAGCGACACGAAGGCGCGCCGATACTGGTGGAGCGCCAACAGCAGCCCGACCAGGTACGCGCTCGACGAGCCGACGCCCGTGCCCGCCGGAAGATCGGCCATCGAGGCGATCTCGATTCCGTCCTCGATGCCGTGGAAGCGCAGCGCCTCGCGCACCAGCTCGTGCTTCACCTGCGAGACGTGGTCCACCACCTCGCTTTGCGTGTAATGAAGACGGATCTTCCGGTCCACGCCCGGCGGATTCGTCATCACGTACATGTACTTGTCGATGCCCATGGCGAAGATGAAACCGCCGTGCTTTCCGTAGTACGACGGCAGGTCGGTCCCGCCCCCGCCGAGCGTCACACGGAACGGGGTGCGCGTGATGATCATCGGGCCGCCGCGGGCGTGGCGTCCGGCACCACGTGTTCGCGGATGTACGCGATGGAGCGTTGGAGCCCGGCCGTCAGGTCCACCTTCGGCGCCCACCCCAGATCGCGCGCCGCCGAGATGTCGGCCAGCGTCTCGTCGGCTTCGCCAGGCAGGTCGGGGCCGTACTCGACCTCGAGCCGCGTGCCGAGCA
Organism: Gemmatimonadota bacterium; assembly: GCA_003157095.1. GTDB lineage: Bacteria > Gemmatimonadota > Gemmatimonadetes > Gemmatimonadales > JACORV01 > Fen-1245. The sequence continues at coordinate 3,675 of PMIK01000300.1, forward strand.
GCGCCGCGACGCGATCGAAAATGTCGCGCACCGAGTAGTTGACGCCCGAGCCCAGGTTGAACGTCCCGCCCTCGGTGCGGGGATCCGTCGCACACAGCACGTGGAAGTCGTTCACGTCGTCCACGTAGATGAAGTCCCGGCGCTTCCGGCCGCTGCCGAAGATCACCGGCCGCTCACCGTGCAGCAGCTTGATGATGAACGCGCTCATGACCGGAGGAATAGTCCGGCGATAATCCTGCCGCGGGCCGTACACGCAGAAGTAGCGCAGCGCCGTCATCCGCATCCCGGACCAGCGCCGATACGCGCCCGCGAACGCCATTCCCGCGAGCTTGCTCACCGCGTAGAAGCTCTCCGGCCGGACGTCGGACTCCGGGGTGGGCCAGTGCGCGACGCCTTCGTACAGCGCCGAGGACTCGGCGTGAACCACCTTGGCCACCCTGGCGCGGCGCGCGGCCTCGAAGACCTTCACGGTGCCGGTGACGTTGATATCGGCGGTCTCGACGGGGTCGGCCTGGCAGTCGGCGATGCAGTTCTTGGCCGCCAGGTGGTAGACGATGTCCGCCGCCCGGAACAGGGGCTCCAGGGCCTCACCGCGGATGTCTGTCTTGTGGAATTCGACGGCGGAAGGGACCTGCTCCAGCACGCCGTACGAGAGGTTGTCCAAGCCGACGACGTCGAAGCCTTCCGCCAGGAGGCGATCGGCGAGGTTGCTGCCAATGAAGCCAGCGACGCCCGTCACGACGGCGCGGCGCTTCCGGTTCATGGCGGCCGCCTACAGCGTGTAGCCCGCGCGCTGCGCGTCGCGGAAGAACATCTCCACCGTTTCGCGCGAGAACTCGGTCAGATCCTTGTCCCGAAGGGCCAGCTTGTCCAGAAGCGCCTTGGTGCACGTGACGATATGGCAACCACAGGCCTCGGCCTGATACACGTTGAGCACCTCGCGCGGGCTGGCCCAACACACCTTGGTCAGGGGACGCCGGCTCGTGAGCCGCACGGCCTCGCGCATGACCGGCTCCGGATCCCGTCCCGTGTCCGCGA
>PMIK01000225.1 GCA_003157095.1 Gemmatimonadota bacterium
GGCCCATCGTCAGCAGGTGCACCACCTCGACATCCTTCAGCGACGGCGCGCGGGCGGCCAGGGCGTCCACCAGCGGCTCCGGAACGGCGCAGCCCGGGTGGATGTAGACGCGGTCGCCGCTCCGCACGACCTTGACGGCCTCCTCCGGCGTGCAGATCAGCGACCGGTAGAACTCGGACCAGGTGGTGCGAGCGTGCGCTGTCGTAGGCATTGGTGCGACCGCCGACATTTGACCTCTCCCGTGACGACGATGAGGCGTGTTCACGCCATACCCCCACCCGCAATTTCTGTGCTCGGGTCCGGCAATTCCTGCGCTCGGGTCGGGTGCCACGGTGTTGGCCGAGTTTCCGCCCTCGAACGGATGTTCGACGCTTTAGCTCGCCATTCTCACTCCCAGTCACCGGCCACGGCGGACTTCGGCCCGGAAGGCCGCTGGACGTGGATCACGCGCCGATAGGTGGCCCCATTGGCGGTGACGGAGACGACGTAGTCGCCGGGGTCCACCAGCGCGGCGCCGCCCAAGCCACCGAACCCGCCGCCTCCCCCACCGCCGCGGCCACTCCTCAAGCCCGCTGGCGGCTCGTACGCCCCCGGCTCGCCCGGCTCCGGGTCCCGGCCCGCCGCCATCCGGCGTCCGTGCTCGGTCGTGTCGGCGCGCCACGCCTCGGCCAAGCTGTCGCGCACCACCTTCGAACGCGCGGCGGCGAGGATGCTGTCGCGTCGCGCGGCCCGCCCCATCGGGCTGCGGTTCTTCCTGAGATCCCACGTCACCCAGTGGAATCCCGGACCGCCATTCGCGCGGATCGTCCGCACGGTGTCGCCCAGCGGGCCCGTGATGACGAACTGCAGCGTGTCCGCGCGCGCCCGCCGCTGGTCCGGGCCCTCTTCCTCGAGCGCCGGCCGCGCGTCGTCCTGCTCGCCCGGCTCTCCCTGCTCCGGTCCGGCGGAGTCGCGCGCCGCCGTGTCCACCACCGCTGAGCTGGCGCCGGGCAGTCGGTAGGCGATCCGGGCGCCGAACGGGGGATTGGGCGCGTCGAACAGCTTGTTGCCCGACCAGAACTGGCCCGTCCGCTCATTGAAGAGCAACGCCGGCTCGACCGCGAAGACATGGAATGCCGCCGCGAGGATCGAGTCGGTCAGCTCCTCGAGTGGCCCGATGTCCATGGTGTAGATGCTGCGGCCATGGGTGGCGGCCACCAGCACGCGGTCCCGCGGATGGATGGCGAGGTCGTGCACCGGCACCGTCGGCAAGCCCCAGTCCAGGCGGTGCCAGATCGCTCCGCTGTCGAACGAGACGAAGGGGGCGTATTCGGTGCCGAGAAACAGCAGGCTGCGGCGCCGCGGGTCCTCGCGAATCACGTGTACGAAGTAGTCGTCGGGCAGCGTCGCGGACAGGCTCCGGACGGTGCGGCCGAAGTCGGTCGTGACGAACACGTAGGGATGGTTGTTGTCGTCGCGGTGGCCGTCGAAGGTCACGTAGCAGGTAGCGCTGTCGAAGTGCGACGGCTCGACGCGACTCACCCACGTCCTGGCCGGCACCCCGGGGAACCGGCCCGTCAGGTTGGTCCATGCCGCGCCGTCATCGGTCGAGAGCCACACATTGCCGTCGTCCGTGCCCGCCCAGATGACGCCAGCGCGAAGCGGCGATTCGGCCACCGTCGTGATCGTTCCGTGCGTCTCGGCGCCCGTGACGTCGCGGGTGATTCCGCCGCTGGTGCGGGTGCTGAGCTTGATCCGCACCGAATCGCGGGTCGAGAGGTCCTCGCTGATCGGCGCCCAGTGGTCCCCCCGGTCCACCGACTTATAGAGCCGGTTCCCGCCCAGGTAGATCGTACGCGGGTTGTGCGGGGAGACGAAGAAGGGCGTGGACCAGTTGAAGCGGGGGCGGTTCACGGAGTCGGCGGCGATCCGCGCCTGATACGCCTCGACGGCCCGTTGCGCCAAGGGCGTCAGTGGCGTCGCAGTGTCGCCGCGGGCGATGAGAACGGAGTCCTCCAGCAATCGGAACAGCGGCTGGCTGACCGGCCGGATCTGCGTGCGGGTCCAGGTCCGGAGGTCCAGGCGCGAGATGCTGCCGCCCTGCGACTCGGCGTACACGGTATTCGGATCGGTGGGGTCCACGGCCGCGTAGAAGCCGTCGCCGCCGTCCACGTTGAACCAGTCCTGGTCAACGATCCCGGCCCGGCGGTTGGTGCGGCTCGGACCGCACCACGAGCCGTTGTCCTGGAGGCCGCCGCAAATCCAGAAGGGCTCCTGCATGTCCAGGCCGATGGCGTAGAACTGGCCGACCGGCATCTGCATGATCGCGTCGTAGCTGCGGCCCCGGTCGTAGGTGACCGCCAGGCCGCCGTCCTCTCCCACGAGGTAGTGGTCGGGATCACTGGGATCGAGCCAGAATGCGTGGTTGTCCACGTGGATGCTCTGCCCGACGCGCCGCGGCGTCCGGCCGCCGTCGTTGGCGAAGTAGAGCTGGGTGCCCATCCAGTACACGCGGTCGGCGTCCTCGGGGTCCACCGCCACCTGTGAGAAGTAGAATGGACGGTCGTCGTCGCTGTTCATCTTCGTCCAGGTGGCGCCGCCGTCGGCAGTGCGGTAGAGACCGGACTGGAGGCGCTGCCGCCTGGACGTGTCGGGCACGAAGCCCTTGCGCAGCGACTCCGGATTCGGGTTGCTGTCGGCCTCGACCATCGCGTAGACGACCTGCGGATTGCTGGGGGCGACGGCCAGGCCGATGCGGCCGAGCATGGTGGTCGGGAACCCTCCGCCGGAGATGCGCGTCCAGGTGGCGCCGGCGTCCGTGGTCTTCCACAGGCCGGAGCCTGGCCCGCCGCTCTGGAGCGAGTANNCGGTCGCTGATCAACTTGGCGTTAGTCCAAGTGCGGCCGCCGTCAGCGGTCTTGAAGAGGCCCCGCTCCTTGTTCGGGCCCCAGGCGTGCCCGAGCGCGGCGACGTACACCACGTTCGCGTCCGTGGGATCGATCACGATCCGGCCGATCTGCCGGGTCTCGGTGAGCCCCATCAAGGTCCACGTCTTGCCCGCGTCGCTGGACTTGTAGACTCCGCCGCCGGGCGAGATGGAGTTGCGGGAGTCCGCTTCGCCCGTGCCCGCCCAGACGATGCTGGTATCGCCCGGCGCCATCGCCAGCGCACTTACGGTCGACACCTTCTCGTGGTCGAAGACCGGCGTCCACGTCACGCCCGCGTTCACCGAGCGCCACAGCCCGCCGGAGGCGAAGCCGACGAGCGTCTCCTTGGGGTTGCGCGGATTGCCGATCACGGCGCTCACCCGCCCGCTCATGTTGGCGGGTCCGACGGAGCGCCATGGGAACGCCGAGAGGACGGTCGTGTCCGGGTACGCCGCTTGCGCGACCGCCGGGACCACCGGGACAATCAGCAGGAGCGAGGACAGCACGACGACGCTTCGCATGGCGACGACCCTGGTTGTGGGCGCTGGAGCGAATAAGATGGAGCGGCCGCGCCGCGCGCGGCCAGCCCCAGAGCTACGGCCGGTCGGCCCGGCGCGTTGACGGCGGGCCACCCATTGCCCCGCCGGCGCCGGGCGAGGCACACTTCCCGCCATGGACTCCAACCTCAGCTACGAGCTGCTGCGGAACTTCACCACGCCGGTGGTGGCGATCACGGCGGAGCGCGGTGGCAAGCGCAACGGGATGATCTCCGACGCGGCGACCCGCGCCTCGATCGTCCCCGACGTGCCCCGGCTGATGATCCTGGTGCACAAGTTCAACTACACTCACGACATGATCTTCGACACGGGCCGCTTCGCCATGCACGCGCTGCACCGGGGCCAGTTCGACCTGATCGAACGGCTCGGCTTCGAGAGCGGGCGCGACCGCGACAAGCTCTCGGACGTGCCGCACCGGCTCGGCACCCTCGGCTGCCCGATCCTCGAGGACTGCTGGGCCTGGTTCGAGTGCCGCGTGATCAACGTGATGGACACGGGCAGCTCGACCTGCTTCCTGGCCGACGCCGTGGACTTGGGCCGCGGCCCCGGGAAGGAACTCATGACGCCCGGCTACCTGCGGGCCAACCTGCCGGAGGCCTGGAGGGAGCCGTACCTGACCAAGCTGGCAGCGGGCCAGGCGTGGGCGCGCGAGCGCGCGGCGGACATCCGCGCCGTGGCCTGGAAAGGCCTCAGGTCGTAGCGGCGGCTCTCCGGATCAGCTCCCAGGCGGCCTCGACGTGCCGCCGCGTCGTCCTGAGGTTGCCGATCGCGATCCGCAGCACCAATCGCCCGCCGAGCTTCGTATGCGAGAGGAACACCGGCCCGGCGGCGTTGACTTTGGCCAGCACCTTCTCGTTCACCCGGTCCTGCCCCTCCCCCGACGCGCCGCGCACCACGCGGAAGCACACCACGCTGAACGGCACCGGCGCCACGACCTCGAAGCCCGGCTCGGCGCGCACCCAGGCGGCCAACTCCTTGGCCAGCTCGCAGTGGAGGCGGATGCGGTCCCGGAGCCCGCTTACGCCGAAGGCGCGGATCACCATCCACAGCTTCAGGGCGCGGAACCGCCGGCCGAGCTGGATGCCGTAATCCATCAGGTTAGTGACGCCTTCCTCGTCGGTGCGCAGGTACTCGGGCACCAGCGAGAAGGCGTTTCGCAGCGCCGCCGCCTCTCGCACGAGGAGCACGGAGCAATCCACCGGCGTGAACAGCCACTTGTGGGGGTTCACGACGACGGAGTCCGCCGCCTCCATTCCGTCGAACAGCGGCCGGAACTCGGGACAGATGGCCGCGGCGCCGCCGTATGCGGCGTCTACGTGCAGCCAGACCGCTTCGCGGCGGCAGATCTCGGCGATGGCCTCGAGCGGGTCAACACTCGTGGTGGACGTGGTGCCGGCCGTGGCGACCACGGCGATGGGCAGCCGGCCGTGGACGCGGTCCTCGGCGATCAGCGCCTCGAGCGCGACCGGGTCCATGCGGAATGCCGCGTCCACGGGGACCTTGCGCAAATTCGCGAGCCCGANNGAGGCCGAGGGCGATGACCGCCTTGTCCACCGACGAGTGCGACTGCTCGCTGGCGTAGATCACCAGGGCCGGGATATCGGCGCGGCCGGCAAGCCCCCGCTCCCGGATCTCGAGCCCCGGCGCGCGGTCGCGCGCCGCCGCCAGCGCGACGAAGGTCGAGACCGACGCCGTGTCGTTGATGTGGCCGCGGAACTGCTCTGGCAGGCCAATCATCTGCCGCAGCCAGTCGGTCACGATCTCCTCGAGCTCCGTGGCGGCCGGGCTGGTGCGCCACAGCATCGCGTTGACGTTG
>PMIK01000274.1 GCA_003157095.1 Gemmatimonadota bacterium
CGTCCGCCCGGCAGCCGCTCCCGCACCGGTGCCGGAGGCGGTGGCGACGGAGATCAGCGCCGTGTTCGACTCGACCGCGGCCGGGTGGAATCGCGGCGACCTGTCCAAGTACCTGTGGGCCTACGCCGAGAGCACGACCGTGATGGGGCGGGGAGGCGTGGAGCACGGCATCGAGGCGATCCGCCGGCAGATGCAACAGGGCTTCTGGAAGACGGGCCGGCCGCTTCAGGTGTTGCGCTACGACCACCTGGACGTGCGGCTCCTCGGGCCGGCCAGCGCTCTCGCGACGGGGCAATACGTGCTTTCGGGCAACGGCCTTCCGGACCGGACGGGGTGGTTCACGACGGTGTGGGCGCACACCACCGTCGGGTGGCGTATGATTCACGACCATTCCTGAGCTGGCAGCCAGTTCCGGCTGCATCGCGGAGGTAGGGACATGCGGGTGCTCGTCGTCGGCGCCACCGGCACGATCGGCCGAGCGGTGGTGGCCGCTCTGCAACCGAAGCACGACGTGGTGGCTGCGGGCCATCGGCAGGGCAAGGTGCGCGTANNCGTAGACATCGCGGATCCGGCCAGCATCGCCTTGCTCTATCACATGGTGGGCCGGGTGGACGCGGTCATCTGCGCAGCGGGGGAGGCCAGGTTCGCACCGCTCGCGGACCTCACGGACGAGGATTTCGCGCTGAGCCTGGCGAACAAGTTGATGGGCCAGGTGAACCTGGTGCGGCTCGGCTTCGGGTCCGTCGCTGACCGTGGCTCCTTCACGCTGACGAGCGGCATCCTCGCGCGCAGCCCCTCGCCCGGGAGCGGAGCCGTCAGCCTCGTGAACGCGGGCCTCGAGGGCTTCGCGCGCGCCGCGGCGCTGGAAGCGCCCCGGGGCATCCGCGTCAATGTCGTCAGCCCGCCGTGGGTCAGCGAGACGCTGCTGGCCCTGAAGATGGACCCCGCTCAGGGTCTCCCGGCTGCGACGGTCGCCCAGGCGTACGTCCGGAGCCTCGAAGGCGCCGACAGCGGCGCCGTGCTCGAGCCATAGGAGCGGCGACGTGCAGGTCACGCGCGTGCTGGTCGCGGTTCTGCTGGCGCTGCTCGTTGCGGCGCCGCCCGGACTTCGCGCGCAGACGCGCCACCCGCCCGCGCCGGCGATCGCGCTCCGTCCCGGGCTGGTGATCACGCGGTCGGTGCGGGTGCTGCCGCGCACCTACCGCCTGGCGGCTCCCCCCTCGCTCGATTCGGCCGTGGTCACCATCCGCGGTGACGATGTGACGGTGGACTTCGCCGGGGCGGAACTCGAGGGCCTGGCAAGCGAATCCGATCCCGACCGGGCGCAGGGGATTGCGATCCGCATCGAGGGCGGGCGCAACGTGCGCATCCTCCACGCCCGGATCCGCGGCTACCGCGTCGGCATCCTGGCGCGCGGCACGCGCGACCTCCACCTCGTTGACGACGACGTCAGTTACACCTGGAAGCCACGCCTCTTCAGCCTGATCGAGCACGAGAGCCTGGTGGACTGGCAGTCGTACCATCACAACGAGCATGACGAGTGGCTGCGCTGGGGCGGCGCGTTCTACCTGGCAGACGTGCGCGGCGGCGAGGTGCACGGCAGCAGGGCGGTGCAGGGCGCCAACGGGTTGATGCTGGTGCGCTGCGACAGCCTCGCGATCACGGACAACGACTTCTCGTTCAACTCGGGCACGGGCGTCGCGCTCTACCGCTCGAGCGGCAACCGGATCGTGCACAACCGCATTGACTTCGACATGCGGGGCTACAGCCACAGCTTCTACCGTCGCGGCCAGGATTCGGCCGGGCTGCTGATGTACGAGCAAAGCTCGGGGAACATCATCGCCTACAACTCCATCACCCACGGCGGCGACGGCGTATTCCTGTGGGCGGGTCAGAGCACGATGGACAGCGGCACCGGCGGCGCCAACGACAACCTCTTCTACGGGAACGACTTCAGCTTCGCCGCGGCCAACGGGATCGAGGCGACGTTCGCGCGGAACGCCTTCGTGGCCAACCGTTCCAACGGGAACGAATACGGCGTGTGGGGCGGGTACAGCTACGAGACAAAGATCGTCGGCAACGACCTGTCGGGGAACCGGATCGGCGTCGCGATCGAGCACGGACAACAGAACACGATCGCCTGGAACCGCATCGCCGACGGGACGACCGGCATCAGCCTGTGGGCGGACCCGGTGACCGACACCAGCTGGGGCTACCCGAAGCAGCGCGAGGTGTCGAGTCGTGACTACCAGGTGTCCAACAACGTGTTCGCGAAGCTGCGGGTCGGGGTGCGGGCCCGGAACACCGAGGACCTGATACTGGCGTGGAACCGTTGGATCACGGTAGACAGCGCCACGGTGCTGCGGGACACCACGGGCTTCCAGTCGGCGGAGGACGCCCCGACGGAGGCCGGGGCGGCCGGGGCGGCCGGCGCGGGCGACAGTTCGGTACCGGCGCTGCCGGCGGAATACGCTCGGCTGGCGCCCGCGGTAGCGGCCGGCGACTCGACGATCCCGGAGTCGCCGCTCACCAAACGCGACCGGGCAGCAATCATCGTGGACGAGTGGGGGCCTTACGACTGGGGCTCGCCCCGGATGTGGCCGGTGGACAGCGTACGCGAGATGCCCCTTCGGCTGGCGGTGCTGGGGCCTGCCGGAACGTGGCGGGTGGCCGGCAGCCGGGGAGTGGCGGCGCTGTCGCGGACCTCGGGACGCGTCGGGGACACGATCGCCGTCACGCCGGCCGCGGGCGCCGATGCCGATTGGGAAATCGGGCTCGAGTATCGCGGCGGGGCCACCGTATCGCCACGCGGCACGCGTCGTGCTGCGGGCGTGCCGTACTCGTTCGGCTACGGCCGCTTCGAGCCGGCAAGCGAGTGGGCCATGCGGTTCTTTGGCTGGACCGACTCGACGGATCCACGCGCCAAGCCGGAGGCCTTCGCCGCCCTGCTGCGCAGCATTCCGCTCCTTACGCGCCAGGCGCCACGCCTCGACCTCGAGTGGTACCGCCCGCAGATCGCCGGCGTGCCCGCCGAGCGGTTTGCGATGGAGGCGACGGAGAGCCTCACGCTACCCCCCGGCACGTACACCGTCCGCACCATCAGCGATGACGCCGTGCGGGTGTGGGTGGACGGCGCACTGGTGATTGATGATTGGACGCCGCACGAGTCGGTGGTGGATCACGCCCCGCTCGCGGGCGGCCGCCACGAGCTGAGAGTCCAGTACTACCAGGTGGACGGCTGGACGGAGTTGCGGCTCGACGTCGTGCGCGGAGTGGAGCAATCGCGCGGAACGGCGGGGCCGCATAGGCGAGGGGGTGATGACGTGATGGAGGTGATGACGTGACAGGTTCAGGCACACCGCCGGTGACCGCGCTCGCCGACCAGCTCGCGTATACCAGCTGGGCCAACCACCAAGTGCTCGACGCGGTGACCACGCTGCCTGCAGAACAGTTCACGCGAGGCATGGGCAGCAGCTTCGCGTCGGTCCGCGATACGCTGGTGCACGTGATGTGGGCGGAGTGGATNNGAGATCGAGGCCCAGCGAGACCGGTTCCTCGGGCGAATGCCGGGCGGGGCGGAGCAGCAGCGCCTCGGATACGTCAACACGCGCGGAGAGCGATGGGAGTACACCCTCGCTCAGATGATGCAGCACGTGGTCATCCACTCGGCATATCACCGCGGCCAGGTCGTGACGCTGCTGCGGCAGCTGGGAGCCGCGGCGCCGACGACCGACTATCTGGTGTTCGTGGACATGAGGGCGGGCTCGGGCGCCTGACGCGGCGTCGCGCCTTGGCGCGCCCACCGAAGCGCGAGGTCCATCCATGATCGCTGTGGCGCCGATCGGCTACGTCCGGAGTCCCCGCCGCGATCTCCGCGACGACCGCTGGGGAGCGGTACGCGCCACCCGCGGGGTGACCCAGCGTAGCCGCGAGTGGGGATCTTCGCCCAGCGGGCCAAGGTGCGGCCCAACCGGATCGGCAGCACGATGGTCGAGATCGTGAGTCGCGCGGCAACGGTGCTGGAGGTGATTGGCCTCGACGCAGCGGATGGAACGCCGGTGCTGGATATCAAGCCCGTCATGAGGGAATTCCTGCCGCGGACTCCAGTACGGCAGCCCCCGTGGGCGACGGAACTCATGAGGAACTACTGGTGAGAGGTGAGGGGTGAGAAGTGAGAAGGCCGAGTGAGAGGTGAGAGGTGTGACGGCGTGAGAGGAGCGGGGCCGCGACCCCTCACGCAATTCAACTTCTCACCTCTCACCTACACTTCTCACCTTTCACGTCTCACTTCTCACGCTTCACCATCCGCGTCACATCCCCGGCCGCCGGGCCGGGGTCGGAGGATGAAGTTCGTACCCGGCCGGCGGCTCGGCGCCCATGAGGTTCCTGACGAAATAGTCCCAGCGCCGCCGCACCATGTACGGCTCTCCGCCGAAGCCGTGACGGCGGTTGGGCAGGAGCAGCAGGTCGAAGTCCTTGTTCGCCTTGATCAGCGCGTCCACCAGCAGCAGGGTGTTGTACGGCGGCACGTTGTCGTCGGTCGTGCCGTGCGCCAGCAGCAGCTTCCCCTTCAGGTTTGCCGCCAGGAGCTGATTGGCCTGGTTGTCGTAGCTGGTCGCGCCGTTGGCCCCGCTATCCAGCAAGCCCTGCCACTTCTCGCCCCAGTCATCCTCGTATTCGCGGTTGTCGTGGTTGCCCGCCTCGGAGACCGCCACCTTGAAGAAGTCGGGATAGCGGAGGATCGCGTCGGCCGACGCGAAGCCGCCGCCCGAGTGCCCCCAGATGCCGGCGCGGTCAATGTCAATCCACGGGAAGCGCCGGGCGAGCTGCTGCATCCCGCTGACCTGGTCGGGGAGCCCATTGTCGCCCATGTCGCCATAGTAGGCGGCCATGAACGAGTGCGAGCGCATCGGCGTCCCCATCGCGTCGAGCTGGACGACGACGAAGCCCAGCTCCGCCAGGGCCTGGCAGTCGCCGCGCGCCGCCGAGAAGCTCCGGCCCCCAACGCTCCCTGTCTGGGGCCCGGGGTAGATGTTGTTGATGATGGGGTACTTCCGGGTCGAGTCGAAGTTGGTCGGCCGGAACAGCAAGCCGTACAGGTCGGTCTTCCCGTCCCGCGCCTTGACGGTGAAAGGCATGGGCGGCTTCCAGCCGGTGGCCAGCAGGCGCGAGATGTCGGCGGTCTCGACGGTCAAGAGCAGCTTGCCCTGCGCGTCCCGGAGCACGGAGACGGGCGGGACATCCGGCTTCGAGTAGCTGTCCACGAAGTAACGGCCATCGGGCGCCAGCGTCACGTCGTGGTCCGCGTCCTCGGGTGTGAGGAGCTGGAGGCGGGTGCCGTCCATCCGCACGCTGTACAAGTGGCGGAAGTACGGATCGCCCGGCTCGCGCCCCGCCGCGGTGAACCAGACCGTGCGGCCGGTCTCGTCCACGCGCAGGACCTGAAGGACCTTCCAGTCGCCGTTCGTGACCTGGTTCTTGAGCTGGCCGGTGCCGAGGTCATAGAGGTAGAGATGGCCCCAGTCGCTCCGCTCGGAGTACCACAGCAGCTCGTTCGAGGACCACAGCGGCTGCCAGTTGACGTGGTTGAAGCCGGATTCGAGGAAGGTGTGCGACGTCTCGTCGGTGAGGTCGCGGACCGCGCCGGTCGCGGCGTCGGCGACGCGGACCTTCTCGTCCCTGTGGTCGCGCGACGTGGACGCGAACAGGAGCTGGGACGCATCGGGGCTCCAGTACACGTCGGCCCAACCCCCGCCGGGGCCGAAGCCGCACGCGATGTGATCGCACAGGGTCGAGCGGTGCTGGTCCGCCGGCATCAGGAGTCGCACCACCCGCGGACCGTCGAGGTCAATGACGACCCGCTCGATGGTGGTGATGACGCTGTCGCCGGGGAGCGGATAGTGCCACTGCTCGAGCACTGGATGGCCCACCCGCGTCTGCACCACATACATCTCGCCGACGCCGCGCTCATCCTGCTGGAACGTGGCGATCTTCTTCGAGTCGGCCGACCAGAGGAGAATCGGGCGGTCGCTGTGGGTCCATCCCGCGTTGTCGGTGGCGTAGCCGTAGTCCTTGACGCCGTCGGTGGTGAGCTGGGTCTCGCGGCCGGTCGCGATCTCCCTCACCCACAGGTTGTAGGCGCGGATGAAGGCGGCCCTGGTGCCGTCGGGCGACAGGACGGTGTTGGGCGGCGTAGTGGAGCGCTGCCGCGGCTCACCGGTGCACTGGCCCGCCGCCAGGCCGCAGGTCCAGTGGCGGCGGCCGGCGTCGAAGGTGATGGATCGGCCGTCGGCCGAGAACTCGAGCGTGGTGAAGGGAAGGTGAAACGCATCGTAGGTCGTGTCGGCGGCGCGGGAGAGCGCGGCGGCGAGGCGGGCGTGGTCGAAGGCCCGTTCGCGCGTCTTGCGAGCCGGGTCCACGACCACGAACTCGAACCCGGCCGCAGTCGCGTTGCGGTACCAGAACCGGTCACCGGACAGCCAGGTGGGGCGCACCGCGGCCCCGAAGACCAGAGGCGCCGTGTTGTAGCCCATGAACTGCTCGGCGCGGGCGTAGTCGGCGGCGGTGAGCGCGCGCGGCTGCTGCGCCGCGGCGCGGGCTGCGGGCAGGGCGGCGAACAGGGCCGCGAGCAGGACGGTGCGGTATGTCATGGCGGTCTCTCGGTGGATGCCGAATGGGAGCGGGCAATATGAGCGCGCGGGCGGGGCGCAGCAACCGGCGCGGGACCGCACCTTGCCCCGGGGGCGGCGTCCCTTTCCATTGAGGATCCCGCAGCGGTGGAGGAGACGCTGGTGAGTGAGGATGGCGCGCGCGAGGGCTTCGAGCTGCCGATCGAGATCCGGCCCGACGACATTGACGTGCTGGGCCACGTCAACAACGTGGTCTACGTGCGCTGGATCCAGGAGGCGGCGATCGCCCACTGGCGGGTGCTCGCGACGCCGGAGCAGCAGGCGGAGGTGGCGTGGGTCGTGGTGCGGCACGAGATAGACTACAAGCGGCCGGCGCGGCTCGGTGAGCGGCTCGTCGCGCGGACCTGGGTGGGGATCGCGACCCGCAACACCTTCGAGCGCCACACCGAGATCCGGCGCGCCGCGGACGGCAAGGTCGTGGTAGAGGCCCGCACGCTGTGGTGCCCCATCGACGCGCAAACCGGCAGGCCGAAGCAGGTGTCCGCCGAGGTGCGGGCGAGGTTCTCGGTCCCGGAGGGGTAGTGCCGCCCCGGGCGGCCGCTAGCGGCCGAAGGTCGTGTCGCGCACGAAGCGGAATTGGAATTCGAGGTTGATCTCGTCCTCGATGCTCAGCAGGATCGGCACCCGCGGCTGCGCCAGGTTGAAATCCTCGAACTTCAGCCGGGTGAGCGCGGTGCCGGAGAAGCCTCCGTCACGGGCCTCCGCCGTCACCAGCCAGGTGGTGGGCTTGGTGACGCCGTGGATGGTGAGGTTTCCGACGATCTCGAAGGTGAAGGTCCCCGAGTCAGGGAGCGGGGTGCGGAGCTTCAGGAACGACGTCAGCACGAGCACGGCGGTCGGGTACTGGCCGGTCTCGAGCGTGCGGCGCTGGATGTACCGGTCACGCATGTCCCGGTCGCTCTTCAGGGTCGTCAGGTTCACCGTGATCTTCGAGGCGCTCGAGTCCGGCTGACCGTCGGCGCCGATGACGATCGCGCCGCCGATGTCGCGGGTCGTCCCCACGGCATCGTTGGGGAAGTCGAAGGAGGCGAGCCGCTCCCGCACCCGCCAGCGGGCCTCGTTGCCGCTCGGCGCGAGCACCAGGCGGATGGGGCCGGCGAGAGCGGCGTGCGGGGCGGGCCGGCGCGGTCCCGGCGTGAGCAGCGCGAGCAGTGCTGCCGCGGCGGCGAGTCTGATCATCGGTCTTCCTCGAGTGATGGACGGTGAAGATACCTACGCGCGGCGCCCGCGCGGCGTTGGCATCCCGCGCCGTGCGTGTCTACCTTCGTTCATGCCATTCACCAGTTTCGGACTCGACGCGACGCTGCTCCGGGCGATTCGCGAGCTCGGTTTCACCCATCCTACACCCATTCAAGCGCAGGCGATCCCCCCCGCCATGCACGGCAAGGACGTGCTCGCCTGCGCCATGACGGGGAGCGGGAAGACGGCGGCATTTCTCCTCCCTATCCTCGAGCACCTGCGGACCAAGCCGCGCGGAGTGACCCGTGCGCTGGTGCTGGCTCCCACGCGGGAACTGGCTGCGCAGATCCACGAGCATCTCGAGGAGCTGGCGGTACACACCCCGGTGACCGGTGCCCCGGTGTTCGGTGGGGTGGGGATGGAGCCGCAAGAGCATGCGTTCCGCAGCGGCGTGGACGTCATCATCGCGACTCCGGGGCGACTGCTGGACCACTTCACGCGGCCCTACGCGAAGCTCGACCGGCTCGAGTACCTGGTGATTGACGAAGCCGACCGGATGCTCGACATGGGTTTCCTCCCCGACATCCGCAAGGTGCTGCGCCACATTCCCGCGAAACGGCAGACACTGTTCTTCAGCGCGACGCTGCCGATCGAGATCGTGCGGCTGGCGGGCGAGCTGCTGCGCCAGCCGGTCACCCTGAACCTCGAGCGCAAGGCGGCACCCGCCGTCGGCATCACGCAGGCGGTGTACCCCGTCCCGCGGGAGCTGAAGTCGGCGCTGATCGTCGAGCTGGTACGGCAAGGCGTGGTACACGACGCCATCGTGTTCACCCGGACCAAGCACCGGGCCAACCGGCTCTCCGAGTACCTCACGAGGCACGGGCTGTCGAACGCGAAGATCCACGGCAACCGCAGCCAGAACCAGCGGACCGAGGCGCTGGCGGGCTTCAAGAGCGGCAAGGTCAAGCTGCTGGTCGCCACCGACATCGTTGCGCGCGGCATTGACGTCGAGGCGTTGGGCCATGTGGTGAACTTCGACGTTCCGAACTCGCCCGACGACTACATCCACCGGGTGGGCCGCACGGCGCGGGCGGAAACGACCGGCGATGCCTTCACGTTCGTCTCGCCCGACGAGGAGACCGAGCTGGCGGCGATCGAGCGGGCGGTCGGCAAGCGGCTGCCGCGTGTGACGCTGCCGGGCTTCGACTACGCGCACAAGCCCACCGAACGGTTGGAGGTGCCCCTGTCCGAGCGACTGGCGGCGCACCGCGCGCAGCGAGCGGTGGGGCGCGCGCGCTCGCTCGCCAAGACCGCGCCGGCCGGGGGACGGCCGGCTGCGCAGGCGCCGGCGAAGCCGGCAGCCCCGAAGCCGAAGCCGTCGTCGGGGCTCCACCGCTTCCACCGGCGCGGGAAGTAGAGATGAGGGAGCCGCGCCCCCTCGGCCGCTCGCCGATCACGATCTCGGCCGTCGGCCTGGGCTGCTGGCAGTTCTCGGAGGGGAAAGGTCTCGGCGGCAGCTACTGGCCCGCGTTGCCGCAGGAGACGGCCAACGGCATCGTGGCCGTCAGCCTCGCGGGCGGCATCAACTGGTTCGATACCGCAGAGATGTACGGTGGCGGGCGCTCGGAGTCGGTCCTCGCCCACGCGCTCACCGCTGCCGGCAAGCGGAACGGCGACGTGGTGATCGCCACCAAGTGGCTGCCGTGGTTCCGCACGGCGGCGAGCATCCGGGCAACCATCGGGGTACGCTGCGGCCACTTGGCGCCGTTCGGCATTGATCTCTATCAGGTGCACCAGCCCGTGGCCTTCGCCTCGACGGCGGCGCAGATGCACGCCATGGCGGACCTGGTGGAGGAGGGACGGGTCCGCACGGTGGGCGTGAGCAACTTCTCCGCCCGGCGGATGCGCGCGGCGCACGCGGCCCTCGCGGCGCGCGGCGTGCCGCTGGTTTCCAACCAGGTGCGCTACAGCCTGCTCCACCGCCGCATCGAGGGCAACGGCGTGCTCGACGCTGCTCAGGCGCTGGGCATCACCATCATCGCGTACTCGCCCCTGGCGCAGGGCATCCTGAGCGGGAAGTACCACCGGGAGCCCGACCTCATCCGCGCGCGCCCCGGTCCGCGAAAGTGGATGCCCTCCTTTCGGCGAGGCGGCCTGGCCAAGAGCCGGCCGCTGGTGGACACGCTTCGACAGATTGCGGCGGGGCACGGCGCCACGGCGACGCAGGTGGCCCTGAGCTGGCTGCTGCGCTCGCGCGGCGAGACCGTGGTGGTGATCCCCGGCGCTACGAGCGAGGCGCAGGCCTCGGAAAACGTGGGCGCGCTTGACCTGCGGCTTGACGACGCCGAGTTTCGCCGACTCGAGGAGCTGTCGCGACCCTGGCGGTAGCGAGGCCTTGCGGGCGGCAGCGGCGGCGGCGTATCCACCTGGTATCGGGTTGCTCTCGAGTCCACGAATGATAGACACCGGCCTGTCCGAACGCGTCGTCCTCATCACCGGAGCCAACTCCGGCATCGGTGCCGTCACCGCCTCCGCTTTCGCGCGACAGGGATCCAGGGTCGCCGTCCACTTCCTCGCCGCCGCCGCGGCGCCGGCCCCGCCAGTGCATCTCGAGCACGAGGTCCTCGGGCGGAGCGCCGCGGACGCCGTGGTGGCGAAGATCCGCAGCGCGGGCGGCACCGCAGCTGCGTTCGCCGCGGACCTCGCCGACCCACGCGCCGTCCCCGCGCTGTTCGATCGGGTCGAGACGGAGCTGGGCCCCGTGGAGGTGCTGGTCAACAACGCCGCGCACTGCGAAACGCCGGACACGGTTGGCTCGATCACCGCCGAGACGATCGACCGCCACTTCGCCGTCAACACGAGAGCGCCCGTGCTGCTGATCGCGGAGTTGGCGCGCCGGTTCGACGCACGGCGCGGGAAGGGCGGCCGCGTGATCAACGTGAGCACCGACTGGGCGCGCGCCTTCGCGGGTGAAATCGCGTACGGGGCGAGCAAGGCCGCGCTCGAGGCGTTCACGCGGAGCCTCGCCATGGAGTTGGGGCCGGCGGGCATCACGGTCAACGCGGTGGCGCCGGGACCGGTGCAGACCGGGTACATCACGCCCGCCCTGGAGCGGGAGATCGTGGCGACCATCCCGCTGCGACGCGTCGGCCGCCCGCAGGACGTCGCGGACGCCGTGGTCTTCCTCGCGTCGGATCAGGCGCGCTGGATCACGGGACAGGTGGTGCAGGTGGCGGGCGGACACGCGCTGTGACGCAGCAGCCATACCTCTCCTTTCGCGCCGACACCACCAAGCCCGCCGGCGTGCTCGGCTATTCGCCTGCTTTCGCTCAGGGCGGGGGCAGCTGACGCCCCCCTAACGGCCCGGCATGGATTGGGGCCGTCCTCTCCGGAGCCACGCTCATGCTACCGTTGCTGCTTGCCGCCGCGCTGACCCTCCAACAGGCGAGCCCGCCCAGGCCTTCCCCGGGGCCGGTGCCCCAGGAAGCGCTGCGCGTGTACCTGGACTGCAGCCTGTGCGATACCGATTTCTTCCGCACGGAAATCACGTTCGTCGACTACGTCCGCGACCGCCACGATGCCCAGGTGTACCTGCTGGTGAGCACCCAGGGCACGGCGGCGGGCGGGACGGAGTATACGCTGACCTTCATCGGGCAGCGCGAGTTCGAGGGCCGCGCCGATACGTTGCGCTTCGTCTCACGGCCTGACGACACCGACGACCAGGTGCGCAGCGGATTGGCGCACGCGATGAAGCTCGGCCTGGTGCGGTTCGCGGCNNCAGCCGCACGACCCCTGGAACTACTGGGTGTTTAGCGTGGGGACGTCGGGAAGCCTGAACGGAGAAGCGTCCTTCAAGTACAGCTACTTCTCGGGGAGCCTCTCGGCCAACCGCATCACGGAGCGATGGAAGACGCTGCTCAGCGTCAACGCCAGCTCGACGCGGAACGCCTACCAGGTGACCGACACCTCCTGGTACGCGACGCTGACCCACAGCTACAACTTCTCGGGCCTGGCCGTGAAGAGCCTGGGCCGGCACTGGTCGGCGGGGGTGCAGGTCAGCGCGCTCTCCTCGACCTACTCCAACCGGGACTACAATTTCACGCTCGGGCCCGCGGTCGAGTACGATCTCTTCCCGTACGACGAGTCCACGCGACGCCAACTCCGGTTCAACTACGCGCTCAACTTCGAGCGGGACGACTACGACCAGATTACGCTGTACGGGAAAGCCGCAGAGAACCTGGCCAACCAAACGGCCACCGTCGCGCTGTCGCTCCGCGAGCGCTGGGGGACCGTGAGTCTCTCCCTCAACGCCTCGCAGTATCTCACCGATCTACGGAAGTACGATGCCGGCATCTACGGCGGCGTCAGCCTCAAGCTTGCGCGGGGACTGTCGTGCTCGGTGTCGGGCAGCTACACCCAGGTGCACGATCAGCTGTACCTGC
The DNA here is from genome assembly GCA_003157095.1 of Gemmatimonadota bacterium. Lineage (GTDB taxonomy): Bacteria > Gemmatimonadota > Gemmatimonadetes > Gemmatimonadales > JACORV01 > Fen-1245. Next base: position 12,311 of record PMIK01000274.1, read on the forward strand.
CGGCGGCGGGAGCCACGCAGGAGGAGATCCTGGTGCGGCAGCGGCAGTTGGCGACCCAGTATACCTACTACGTGTACTACGGGCTCACGTACACGTTCGGGTCCATCTTCAACAACGTCGTGAATCCGCGCTTCGGCGCCAGCGGAAGCGGCAGCAGCATGTGCATGTGCTTCTGAGGCGTCGTCGCCGAGCCGGACTCGCCGTTCAGGGGACCGGGGTCGGAAGATCGCGGGGCCCGGCGGTGCGCGGCCGCGCGCTGCGGCGCGGGACGAAACGGAAGAGGAGCAGCAGCACCAGAATGAGCGCGTACACGGTCGGCGTGGACAGGTCGGCCTTTGCCGACCAGACGAAGTGGACGATCCCCCCGAGCGCGGCCACGTAGACCAGGCTGTGCAGCGTCGCCCAGCGCTTGCCGAGCCGGCGCACCATCGCCTTGCGCGACGTGATGGCCAGCGGGATCATCAGCAGGAAGCTGGCGAACCCCACCGTGATGTACGGCCGCTTGAGGATGTCCTGGCCGATGTACCGGATGGCGAAGAACTGGTCTACGCCGAACCAGGTCAGGAAGTGGAGCGTGACGTAGGCGAAGGCGAACAGGCCCAGCGGGCGTCGGTAGCCGGCGAGCCAATTCCACCCGGTCACGCGGCGCACCGGCGTGACGGCAAGGGTGATGACGAGGAAGGTGAGGCCCCAGGTGCCGGTGAACAGCTCGACGGCGCGGATCGGCTCGGGGCCGAGGCGGCCCCCGAGGCCGTTGGTCGCGAGGCGGACGAGGGGCAGCAGGCAGGCGAGATAGACGGTGAGGCGCACCGCCCGCTGCCCGGTGCGCCCGCTCACTCGGCGCTCAGAAGTTGCGTCGCAGGTCCATGCCGGCGTACAGCGACGCGACCTGGTCGGCGTACCCGTTGAACATCAGCGTCGGGCGGCGGAGGAACTCGCCGATGCGGCGCTCGCGCGACTGGCTCCAGCGCGGATGGTCCACCGTGGGGTTCACGTTGGCGTAGAAGCCGTACTCGTTCGGCGCCACGACGTTCCACGTGTTGGCCGGCTGGTCGGCGGTGAAGCGGATGCGGACCAGCGCCTTGCCGCTCTTGAAGCCGTACTTCCACGGTACGTGGATGCGGAGCGGCGCGCCGTTCTGGTTGGGGAGGGGGCGGCCGTAGAGTCCCGTCACCAGCAGCGTGAGGGGGTGCAGGGCCTCGTCCATCCGGAGTCCCTCGACGTACGGCCACGGGAGAACGCCGCCGCGCTGTTCGGGCATCCGGGCGGGGTCGTAAAGCGTCGTGAACTCGACGAACCGGGCGCGCGAGGTGGGCTGCACTCGCGTGATGAGGTTCCGCAGCGGGAAACCGCTCCACGGAATGACCATGGACCAGCCTTCGACGCAGCGATGCCGGTACACCCGCTCCTCGATGGTTTGTCCCTTGAGGATGTCGTCCAGGTCGTAATGGCCCGGCTTGGCGACCTCGCCGGCTATCTCGACCTTCCAGGGACGCGTCTTGAAGCCCCCGGCGTTCTCCGACGGATCTTCCTTGCCGGTGCCGAACTCGTAGTAGTTGTTGTAGTGGGTGATGCTCGCGTACGATGTCGGCTTCTCGTCGTCACGCACCCGCCGCGCACGGGCACGGCCCAACGACGGCGCGGCGAGGTCGAGGGCGGCGAACGATGCGGCCGCCATGAACGACCGGCGGTCGAGGTAGAGGCTCTCCGGCGTAATCTCGGACGACGGAACTTCGGGCGCCCGGCGAATGAGCACGGCGTGACTCCGGTGATCGGGTGCAAGGGGATGGTGAGAAGATAATACTGCGGCGCTGCGCGGGGGTTCCCGCCGCGTTGACAGGGCGCCGGCCGGCCGGTAACGGTACAGGCGCAGCTGCCGCAGCGGTTGCGCGGCCTGACGGGTGAGATTCCTGGGATTCACCTCTCGCCGCCTCCTCAAGCGAGGATGTCGTGATTGCTGGTGTCGCGCAGATCGCGGTGGTCGTCCACGACCTCGGCAAGGCGCTCGCGTTTTACCGCGACGCGCTCGGGCTCAAGCTGCTGTTCGAGGTACCCAGCGCCGCCTTCTTCGACTGCGGCGGCGTACGGGTGATGCTGGCGGTTCCTGAGCCGGCGCATCCGGAGCTGGATCACGCGCCGTCCATCCTCTACTTCCGCGTGGACGACATCGTGGGCGCGTGCGCAACGCTCCAGGCGCGCGGCGTGCGCCTCGAGGGCGAGCCGCACGTGGTGGGCCAGCTCGAGAACCGCGATGTGTGGCTGGCGCACTTCTACGACATGGAGAACAACCTGCACGCGTTGACGAGCCAGGTGGCGCGCGGGCCATCCGCCGCAATCGACATCCATTGAGGGGGCTACGATGCATGCTGTCGTGATCGCGCTGCGTCTGCTGCACATCGTTTTTGGCGTCTACTGGGTCGGGGCCATCCTCTTCTTCGTCACCTTCCTGCAGCCGAGCCTGCGGGATGCCGGTCCGGACGGGATGAAGGTCGTGCAGCAGATCGTGCGCCGGGGCTACCTCAACATCCTGCCGGTGATCGCGGGGCTCACGATGCTCGCGGGCCTGGTTCTCTACTGGCAGGATGCGAAGGCGATGGACGGCGTGTGGATGTCGTCAGGGATCGGACGCGCCCTGAGCGTGGGCTCCGTCGCGGCGATCGTCGCCTTCCTGGTG
>PMIK01000100.1 GCA_003157095.1 Gemmatimonadota bacterium
GAAGTCGTGTGCGACCCCGCCGGCGAGCTGCCCCACCGCCTCCATCTTCTGGGACTGCCGCAGCTGTTCCTCGAGGGCACGGCGCTCCGTGATGTCCTCCACGATGACGTCCATACCTTGAAACGACCCGTCCGCGCCGCTTAGCCGGCGGCCCGACAGGCTCGCCATCAGCGGTGTGCCGTCCTTCTTGATCGCTTCCATCTCCACGCGGGAGAATCGGCCCGTCGTCCGCACCTGCTCCACGAGGCCCTCGCGCGCGCCGGGGTTCTTCCAGAGGTGCTGCGCCACGTCGAGCCCAGCCATCTCCTGGGCAGTGGCGTAGCCGAGCATGCGGGCGAGCGCCTCGTTGGCCCACGCGACCCGCCCGTCGGCGGTGCTGCGCGAGATCCCGAAAACCGCATGGTCCACGAAGTCGCGCAGGCCCTGCTCGGAGTGGCGGAGCGCCTCATCGGCACGCTTGCGCTCGACGGCCATGGCCACTTGGGTGGAGACGAACTGCAACAGGCGCTTGTCCGTCTCGGTATAGCGGACCCCCTCGGTATAGCTCTGCACCACCAGCACGCCGATGGTCGCACCGTCGCGGATGAGGGGCACCCCCAGCCAGTCCACCGACGGAGAGCCGATCAGCTCGACCTCGCCGCGCCGCTCGAGATCCTGCACCACGTCCGGCGTGGCGAGCAGGGCGTTCCCGGTGCGCAGCACGTACTCGGTGACCCCCTTGCCGGGGCGCTTGGGCTCCGGAGCCTCGTCCTCCTCGTCCACGAAGTACGGGAAGCTGATCGTGTCGCTCGGCGCGTCGTACAGCGCGATGTAGAAGTTCTGCGCCGGCATCAGCTCGCTCACGATGCCGTGGATCGCCTTGAGCTGCTCGTGCAGCGTGGGCGCCGCGTGGACGCCCTGGGAGATCCGATAGGTGGCGGCGAGCGATCGCTCCGTCCGCGACCGCTCCCACGCAAGCAGCACCGCCAGGACGCCCGCGGCGAATACCGCGAGCAGGCGGATGAGGTGGTCCTGACTGAGGAAAATGCGGTCCTGGACGCCGAGGGCGAGCGCCGCGGCGAGCGAGAGCGCGCCGATCCATGCGGTGGTGCGAGGCCGGGTTCCGGCCGCGGCCACCAGCGGCGGAATAACCAACAGGCCGAGGAAGACCTGCTCGGGAGGAGCGAGGATTTCGAGCGCCGAGATGGCCACCACCAGGGCGATGGCGATCACGGTCCAACGGGGCTCGGCGGGCCCCCGGGGGCTCGCCGCCACGCCTCTCCTCACTCCGAGCGTCAACACGCCCATTCTCGACCGCAATCGGCGTGCCCCGCGCTCGGAATTGGGCCGGGGCTGGAGGACAGAGTTGTGCGACGCTCTGGCGGGGCCATAGCTTAGGATGTTCGGAGGGCTAGACCTAACTGGCAAGGCAGCGGTCTTGAAAACCGCCGGGCGCAAGCCCTTGGGGGTTCGAGTCCCCCGCCCTCCGCTTCCTACCCCGAGCCTCCGCCGCTCCCGCTCGCAGCGCGCGCACACAGGCGGAAGATCCACGCCTGAAGCGAGTCCGAGGGTGGGCCCGGCTGCCGCAGGTTGACACTCAGCCTTCCGTAGTAGTTGCCTTGGTCATCGACGATGATGGGTGGGTCGGTGGCGAAGAGGTTGCACGCGCTGTACTCGGAGTACGGCGAGCCGAATGCGCTGGAGGGGTTGGCAATGCTCGTGCTGGAGTCGTAGCGGCCGTATGGGCCCTCGGTGTTGAGCACGGATTCGCTGTCGTACCTCGAGCAATTCACGCAGCCGAGGTACGTCGCGTGGTCCGGACCTCCGTACAGCACGATCTCGTCGCTGCCGTGCTGCGGCTTCCACAGCGCCACGCTCTGCAGGTAGGCGGAGCAGCCAGCTGTAGCGACCGCGAAGCCCGCCACCAGCGCCGCACGGCGGGCGCCGGTGCGCGCCGCACGCAACCATGGCTCTTCGAGGCGCATGAGCTGATCTCTCCACTCGTGGCGTCCGCAACCCCCGAGCGCCATGTCCCGCAAATCACAGGCCGCCGGCCCCAGGGAGGTCACACGCGGGCCACGATCTCCGGCGCCGCGGGGTCACGACCCGGCAGGCGGGAGGCGAGAGTCCGGCTCCGATGAGGGATGCGAAGGCCGGAGCCGCACGGAACCCGAAACAACTAAGACTTAACAACGTACTATTGGTTCGACATTCCAAGCGATTCCGGCGGCGCACGCAGTCGCCGCCCGTTCCCGGTTTCCGCCCCACGAGGACTCTCCGATGCGGGTCACGCTCCTTGCGCTCCTGTTCGCCGCGGCCGCCGGCCCGGCACTCGCTCAGTCGAACGCCGCCCTGATGGCGAACGACCACTACACGCGCTCGCACGACTACGACCTGATCCACCAGCGGATCGCCGTGTCGGACTTCAACTGGGACTCCCTGTCGTTCGAGGGGAGCGTGACCACTACGCTCGTCGCGCTCCGGCCCGGGCTCGATTCGCTCATCCTGGATGAGGGGGCGCTGCTTACCAACACCGCCGTAACCGACCGCCGCGGCTCCGCGCTGCGCACCAGCAGGAGCGGTGACACGCTGGTGGTCTTCCCCGCTCGCCCCGCAGCCTTCGGCGACACGCTCACCTTTACGGTCGCCTACCACGGCCTGGTGAAGAACGGGGGCGGGCTCACGTACATCACCAGTGACGGCCTCCCGCACCGGCCGCAGCAGATCTGGAGCCAGGGCGAGGATCACAGCAACCACTATTGGTTTCCGACCTTCGACTTCCCGAGCGACAAGCTGACGTGGGAGGTGGTGGCGACTGTGCCGAAGGAGGACATCGCCGTCTCCAACGGGCGGCTGGTCTCGGACGTGGTGCGCGGCGGCGAGCGCACCATGACCTGGAACCAGGAGCAGCCTTCCGCGACGTACCTCGTTTCGCTGATCGTGGCGCCGCTGGTGAAGATCCACGACGCCTGGCAGGGGATCCCGGTGGACTACTACGTCTACCGCGAGGACAGCAGCAAGGCGTGGCGCCTGTTCCACGTGACGCCCGACATGATCGGGACATACTCCCAGCTCACCGGCGTCCGCTACCCGTGGGCCAAGTACGCGCAAACCACCGTCGCCGACTTCTTCGGCGGGATGGAGAACGTGAGCGCCACGACGCTGGTGGACTGGATCCCCGACGCGCGCGCCTACCAGGACCGGCCCTGGTACCAGCACGACCTCATCCCCCACGAGCTGGCCCACCAGTGGTTCGGCGACTACGTGACCACGGCGAACTGGGCCAACATGTGGCTCAACGAGGGCTTCGCGGANNTATCCCAAGGGCGCGCTCGTCCTCGAGATGCTGAAGCGCTACCTCGGGCCGGAGCGCTTCTGGGCGTCCATTCACGCGTACCTCACCGATCACGCGTTCGGCGTCGCAACCTCCGACGACCTCCGCCAGGCCGTGCTCGAAGCGACCGGCGAGAACCTCGAGTGGTTCTGGAGCGAGTGGGTCTACCAGGCGGGCTACCCGCAGTTCAACGTCGCCGCCGCTTACGACTCGGCCCGCCAGGTGCTGACCCTCACGATCAAGCAGACACAGAAGGACTCGCTCAAGCCCGACAGCACGGGGCTCAAGTTCACGGTGCCGGGTGTGTTCCGGATGCCGCTGACGGTCCGGGTCGGGACCGCGCAAGGCGACGTGACCCGGCGCGTGGAGGTCACTGCGCGCGAGCAGACCGTCACCATTCCGGGCGTGAAAAGCGCCCCGACGATGGTGATCTTCGACGACGGCAACATGGTCCTGAAGAGCGTCAACTTCGAGCAGCCCACGGCCTGGCTCGCGACCCAGCTCCAGCGGGATCCGGACCTGTGGAACCGGGAGTGGGTGATCCAGCGGCTCGCCGATCGGCCGACCGACCCCGCCGCCGCGGCGGCGCTGGCTGCTGCGGCCACGGCTGGCGACTACTTCGTCATCCGCGCCGAGGCCGCGGAGGCGCTGGGCCACTTTCCCGCCGCGGCGGCGTTCCCCGCGTTGCAGGCGGCGCTCCGCGACTCCTCGGCCGCCGTGCGGACTTCGGCCGTGGAGGCTCTGGGCGCGGTCGGGGGCGCAGAGGCCACGGCGCTTGTGCACACGGCGTTCGCGAGCGACTCGAGCTACGCGGTCCGGGCCGCGGCCGTCGGCGCGCTGGTGCAGGCCGATTCGACCCACGCCCGCGAGACCATCACGGCGGCGCTGGCCCAGCCGTCGTACCAGGACGTCATCCAGAACGCGGCGTTCCGCGCGATCGCCGTGACGAACGACACGTCCTTCGTCGGCACGGTGGACAGTCTGTTCGCGGTAGGCCAGTTCCCGGCCTTCGTGCTCGCGTCGCTCGGGACCCGGGGCAACCAGCACGCGCTGGATCTGCTCACCAGGCACCTCGACGACGACCGCAGCACGGTGCGCGGCTGGGCGCTGCAGGCGTTCCGGTACGGCATGCCCCGGCCTCTCGCCCTGGCGCGACTGAGGGGAGTGGTGGACGGCCTCACCCACGCGGACACGAGGCAGGCGGTGAACGACGCCATCAAGCAGCTGGGGGCGGGTACGGACGACCAGTAGCCGGCGATCGAGATGCGCGGCCCCGGGTGGACCGGCCGTCGCGCAACGCTATGGGCTGGGGTCCTGCCTGCCCGGCAGCGGCCGGAGGAAGTGGTAGTCGGCGAGCTGCTGGTCCTCGACGTAGCGCGCGATGTGCTTGGCGCCGCCGAGCTGCC
>PMIK01000092.1 GCA_003157095.1 Gemmatimonadota bacterium
GTACCTGCGCCGTGAGAACGCCCATTTCACCATTCACGCGGGCGAGGGGTTCGGGCTCCCCAGCATCTGGGAGGCGATCCAGTGGTGCGGTGCCGACCGGCTCGGTCACGGCGTGCGCATTGTCGACGACGTGCGGGTTGGCGGCAGGCCGTATTCCGCGGACGTGGCCCACGCGGCCACAGCAGTCCCTTCCGAGGTGACCCTTGGCGGTCTTGCGGGATACGTGCGCGACCGGCGTATTCCGCTGGAGATGTGCCCGAGCAGCAATGTCCAGACCGGCGCTGCCGAATCTATTGCGCTGCATCCGATCTCACTGTTGAAACGGCTCAAGTTCAGGGTCACCGTCAACACCGACAACCGGTTGATGAGCGCGACCACCGTGACCGACGAGTTGTTCCTTGCGCACACCCGGCTGGGCTTCACCCGCGAGGAGATCGAGCGGATGATCCTCTACGGGTTCGAGAGCGCGTTCGTGCCGTACGAGGAGCGCCAGCAGATGGTGCAGGATGCCAAGACGGATCTGGCAAAGCTGCGCCAGAGCGGCGAGAAGGCGCTGCGGCGAGGGAGTGACGAGGTGATCGGGTGATCAGCGAAGCGGCGGACGCGGTCCGCAAGGCCATCGCGCCACGGCAGCCGACGGTGGCGATCGTGCTGGGCTCGGGGCTCGGGTTCCTCGGAGAGGAGATCGGGGACGCGGTCCGCGTACCGTACGCCCGGATCCCCGGCTTCCCGCAGCCCACGGTGCAGGGACACGCCGGGGAGCTGATCGCCGGGACGCTCGAGGGCGCCGCGGTGCTCGCCCAGAGCGGTCGCTTCCACCTCTACGAGGGGCACGACCCGGCGGTCGTGGCACTTCCGGTGCGCGTCTTCGCCGTGCTCGGAATCCGGACGCTCATCGTCACCAACGCCGCGGGGGGCATCCGCCGCACGATGCGTCCGGGGTCGCTGATGCTGATCGCCGACCATCTCAACTTCACCGGGCGCCAGCCGCTGGCGGGGCCGCTCGTCGAAGGGGAGGAGCGGTTCCCCGACATGAGCGATCCGTACGACGGCGAATTGCGCGCGCGCGCCCGTGCGGTGGCGGCCGAGGAGAGGATCCCGCTCGAGGAGGGCACCTACGCGGCAACGCTCGGTCCGTCCTACGAGACCAAGGCGGAAATCGAAATGCTGAAGCGCGTCGGCGCCGACGCGGTGGGCATGAGCACCGTGCCCGAGGTGATCATCGCGCGCGCCCGGGGCATCCGCTGCATCGGCATTTCCATCGTCACCAACCTGGCCGCCGGACTTGGCGCGCCCACCCTCTCGCACAAGGAAGTGCTCGAGACCGCCGAGCGGGTGAAGGGGGATCTCGGGAGGCTGGTGAAGGGGATTGTCAGAATTTGTGATGCGTGAGAAGTGAGAGGTGAGTGGAGTGAGAGGTGAGAAGGGTAAGTGAGGGGTGAGAGGATGAGGTGAGCAGGCGCGCGCACCCTCTCACGCTTTTCCACCTCTCACTTCTCACGCCTCACCTCACTCGTTTTCCCCGCCACCCAGTTCAGCACCATCAGCGCCGGCACCACGAACGGGAAGACGCCGAAGAACGTGTCGCTCACCGAGTGCGACTGGCGGTCCACGGCGACGAACACCTGCACGCAGAAGGCCAGCGCGAGCAGCACGAGCAGCACGCCTTCCAGCGAATTCGGGCGGTAGATCCATCCCCAGGGAGCGAACCAGCGCCGGGGCAGCCGGTCCTCCTGCGCTTCCACGCGCATCACGTTCATCGTCACCTCCGCGGCGGGATGGTCGGGCAACCCAGCGCCCACCAGGATGTTGTTGGTTCTGTCAAGTACTTTGTATGACAAAGTTAGTGGCCGGTGTGCGGCCGGGCAAGGGGCGTGAAGGCGGGGCTGTCAGGACCGGTGTGCCGAAACTGCCGAGAGGCAGGCGGCGGCGGCTCAGCCGCTCGATGCCGGGGTAGCGGCGACGAAGTGATTCAGCGGGCCGTGGCCCTTGCCCAGCCCCGGCGCCGCCACCAGGGCGCGGTGCACGAAGTCGAGGGCATCGCGCACCGCCTGGTCCAGGGGCCGGCCAAGCGCGAGCCCGGCGGTGACTGCGGCCGACAGGGTGCACCCCGTGCCGTGGGTGGAGTTGGTCGGGAGCTTGGGATGCGGGAAGCGCCGGACTCCGCTGCGGGTCACGAGCACGTCCACCACCTCGGGCGCCTCCAGGTGGCCGCCCTTCACCAACGCCGCCTGCGCCCCCATCTTGACCAGCGTGCGGCCGGCCCGTTCCATCTCGTCCACGCTGCGCACGTCGTGCCCGGCGAGGATGCCCGCCTCGTCGAGATTGGGCGTGACGAGGGTGGCCAGGGGGACCAGCCGTCGCGCGATGTGCTGCTCGGCGTCGGGCTGCAGCAGGCGGTCGCCCGAGGTGGCGACCATCACCGGGTCCAGCACATAGTTGGGAAGCTGGAGGCGGACGAGGGCGTCCGCCACGGCATCCACCAGTTCGGCGGTGCCGAGCATCCCGCTCTTCAGCGCATGGGGCGGAAGGTCCTCGGCCAGCGCGTCGAGTTGCTGGATGACGATCGGGACGCTCAGTGCTTCCCAGCCGCGCACCCCCAGGGTGTTCTGGGCTGTGACGGCGGTGATGACGGTGGTGCCGAAGACGCCGAACTGATGGAAGGTCTTAAGGTCGGCCTGAATGCCGGCGCCGCCGCCGGAGTCGGACCCCGCGATCGTGAGGGCGATCTGCATGGCGGGTAATCTGCACACGCTGTTGCGTGATCTCCAACGCCGCAAGGCGCGGGAGCGCCGCGGCCTGGTGGTGGCCGAGGGCCGCCGGCTGGTCGAGGATGCGTTCGACGCCGGCGCGAAGGTGGTTGCGCTGCTGATGGCGGACGACGCCCGGGCTCAGGCGGCGGGTCTGCTGGAGGAGGCGGCGCGCCGGGGTATCGAGGCGGAGATCGCTCCACGGAAGGACTTCGACCTCCTGGCGGACACCGAGACGCCCAGCGGAGTGCTGGCGGTGGTGGAATGGCAGCCGCTGGCGCTGGATCAGGTTCACCGGCCCGACCTCGGCCGCCAGCGGGCGCTGGTCATTGACGGCGTTCAGGACCCGGGGAACGTCGGGACGATGATCCGCACGGCGCACGCGCTGGGCGCGTGGCTGACGGTGGCGCTCGACGGCACCGCCGACGTGCGCGGCGCCAAGGCGGTGCGTTCCTCGATGGGCGCGCTGTTCCGGCACCAGGTCGCCGCCGCGACGTACGAGGAATGGTGCGCGTACGCGTCGCGCACCGGCATGGCGACCTGGCTGGCCGTGTCCGACGGCGATCCGGTGGACACGCTCGACCGGGTGGCGGGGAACATCGCGCTGGTCATCGGCAACGAGGGGCAGGGCGTGCGGGACGACTGGCGGAAGCACGAGCACCGCGCCGTCACGGTGCCGATGCGGCCGGGCGCCGAGTCCCTGAACGCGGCCGTCGCGGCCGGCATTCTCCTCTTCGAGCTGTCGCGTGCAGATCGCTGAGTGCGTGCTCGTCGCGTACACCGGCGTCTTCGGCGCGATGGTGGGGAGTTTCCTCAACGTCTGCGTCTACCGGTTGCCGAGAGGCGAATCGGTCATCCTGCCGGGGTCGCACTGTCCCGGCTGCGGCAAACCCATCGCGTGGTACGACAACGTGCCGGTGATCTCGTACCTCGTGCTGCGCGGCCGCTGCCGCCGGTGCGGGACCGGGATCAGCGCGCAGTATCCGCTGATCGAGTTGGCGGTGGGGGTGATCTGGGCGGGCTCGCTGGTGTGGTTCGGGCTCTCCTTCGCAGCGCTGCAGGCGGCGCTGCTGGCCACGCTGGCCCTCGGCATCGCGCTCACCGATGCGCGCCACTTCCTGATCCCGGACGAGTTCTCCCTGGGCGGGCTGGGCATCGGTCTGGCCCTGGCGGTCACGCCCTGGGGCATCGGCCCGCTGGAGGCCGTGCTCGGCATCGTGGTGGGCTACTCGCTGCTCTGGGTCGTGAAGGCGGCGGGAGACTGGGCGCTGGCGCGCGGCCTGATCCGGGGCGAAGAGCTCGACCAGGTGCTGGAGCCGGGTGAGACGCCGACCACCTTGGGGCTCGGTGACCTCAAGATGATGGCGATGGTAGGCAGCTTCGTCGGTTGGCGGGGCGTGCTGCTCACCGCGTTCCTGGGCTCGCTGGCGGGCGTGGCGGTGTTCCTTCCGCTGCTCCTGATGAAACGCCGCAGTCCGGTGCCGTTCGGCGTCTTCCTCGCCATCGGGGCGGTGGCGACGATCGTGGCTGGGGATTGGCTCCTCGGCTGGTACGGTTCCCTGATCGCGGTGGGGGCACGGTGAAACCGGGATGGGGGACAGGCGGTAGGTGGCGGGTGGTGAGGGAGGCGCATGACTGAAGGTCCGTTCGGCCCCGCGGGGGGTTCCGGCGACGAGGTGCTGGAGCGGCTCGGCTTCGATCTCACGGCTTCGGCGCGCCGCGGCGACCTGGAGCCGGTCCGCTGCCGCGACGAGGAAATCAGCCGCGTGGTGGACATCCTGCTGCGCCAGACCAAGCACAATCCGGCGCTGGTCGGCGACGCCGGAGTGGGCAAGACCGCCATCGTGGAGGGGCTGGCTCAGCGCGTCGTCGCGCGTGCGGTGCCGGCGGCGCTGCGGAGCGTGCGAATCGTCGCACTGGACCACGTCGCGCTCCTGGCGGGAACGGTATACCGCGGGCAGTACGAGGAGCGTCTGCGGCGTCTGGTGAAGGCGGTGTCGGAGGATCCCGACGTCATCCTGTTCGTGGACGAGCTGCACAACCTGATCGGGCAGGGCACCGCGATGGGCGCGGCGATGGACGCCGCGAACATGCTCAAGCCGGCTCTGGTGCGCGCCGACATCAGGGTGATCGGGGCGACCACGGCCGCGGAGTACGACCGCTGGGTGAAGGGCGATCCGGCGTTGGAGCGCCGCTTCCAGCCGGTGCTGGTGCGGGAGCTCACCGCGGAACAGACGATGGAGATCCTCCAGGCTCGCAGGCCCCGGCTCGAGCACCACCACGCGGTGGCCATTGAAGACGACGCGCTGCAGGCCGCGCTCGTGCTGACCGGGAAGTTCGTGACCGACCGGATGCAGCCGGACAAGGCGATTGACGTGCTGGACGAGGCGTGCGCGCACGCCCAGGCCACCGCGGCACTGCCCCCGGATCTGGAGCGCATCGTGCGCGAGCGGAGGCGCGTGGACGCCGCGATCCGCCGCCGCCTGGCGCGCGGCGAGAGCGTGGATGGCGGCGGTGGGAACGGCGGCCGGGGCGAGCCGGTCGCGACCGGCGCCGCGGAGTCGGAGGACGCCCTGGAGTCGTTCACGCGGGAGATCGGCCCGGCGCTCGAGCGGCTCGGTGCGGAGATCGAGAGGCTGTTCGGGGGTCCGGGGTCCGGGGCCCGGGGTTCGGACGCCTCCGAGCCGGACAGCGACAGGGGCTCCGTCCCGTCGCCCGCGCGCGAATCGCTGCTCGAGCGGCGGGACCGGCTTGACCGCGAGCTCCGGCAGGGGCTCCAGAGCATGGGCGTCGTGGTGCGCGGGCAGGACGTCGCGCGCGCCGTCGGTGTCGCGGTAGGCAAGCGGATCGAGTGGGCCGGATGAGGTGGCTGGTCACGGCGCTGCTGGCGCTGGCGCCGCTCGCGGGCACAGCGCGCGCCGGTCGCGCCCAGAACGAGCGCTCGGCCCAGCAGATCGCCCGGGAAGTGATTCCCGATGTCGAGCGGGCGGTCGGCCTCAAGTTCCGCCATCCCCCCGACATCGAGGTGCGTTCGCGGGAGCAGGTGCGCGGGTACCTGAGCCGCAAGCTGGCGGAGGATCTGCCGCCGTCCGAGCTGCTGGCGGTGCAGCGCACCTATCGCGCTTTCGGCGTCGTACCGGACACCCTCGACCTGCGGCGCCTGATGCTCGATCTCTACAGCGAGCAGGTCGCGGGGTACTACGATCCCGATTCGAGCGCGCTGTTCGTGGTGCGGGGGGCGGATCCCCTGGTCCTGAAGCTCATCATGGCGCACGAGCTGGTCCACGCGCTGCAGGACGAGTACACATCGCTCAACGCCATCCTCAAGCTGCGGCGCCAGAACGACCGCCAGATGGCGGGCCAGGCGGTGGCCGAAGGGCAGGCGACGCTGGCCTCGATCGAGGCCCTGGCGCCGGGCGCCGATCTGGACGACGTGCTCGGCAACTGGGACCAGGTGCGCCGGCTGATCCGCGCGCAGCAGTCGGCCATGCCCGTCTTCGCCTCGGCGCCCCTGATCGTCCAGGAGGGGCTGCTCTTCCCCTACCTCGCGGGGGCGCAGTTCATGCGCGATTTCAATGCGCGGCGCGCGCGGCCGGATGAGGAGCCGTACGGCGAGCGGATGCCGGTCTCGACCGCCCAGGTGCTGCATCCCCACGCCTACAGCTCGCGCCAGGTGCCGGAACGCGTCGGCTTCGCGCGCTCACCGGCCCGCGACACGCTCGTCTACGACGACGACTTCGGCGAGTTCGAGACCCGGATCGCGCTCGAGACGTGGAGCGTCGGCGAGGCGGTGGCCATTGCCGCGGCGGCAGGCTGGGATGGCGACCGCTTCGAGCTGCTGGGGACGCCCGCGGGCACGGCGGTGCTATGGGTGAGTGCGTGGACGACTCCCCTCGGCGCGGAGGAGTTCGAGCGCGCGCTGATGGCGGGTTGGGCTCGGCGCACCGGCGCGGCGGGACAAGCCCCCGTGCCCGCGGGAGGTTCCGGGGCGGACTACCGGTCGGGATCGGAAGGGCGCCGGTGGCGGGTGGAGCTGCTTCAGATGCGGGGGGTGAGCGTGGTGCGTCTGGTGGACGGCCCGGCGCGCTGGGACGGCTGGACGCACCTGCCGGCGCTCACCCTGGCGCGGGCGCGGCCCTAGCTGGGCGCCCCGCAGCCACCGGCTCCGCTCGATTCGGAGCCGCGCCGCGCGGGCCACGGCGCCCCCGCGAATGGGGCGGGCGCCGGTTGCCCGCGGATAGGGGCCCGGGTAACTTAAAAGGCTCATGTTTGACGAGTTGAGCGAGAAGCTCTCCGCCGTGCTAGGCCAGCTTCGCGGGCGCGGCGTTCTCACGGAAGAGGCGGTCAGGGACGGGCTCAAGACCGTCCGGCGCGCCCTGCTCGAAGCTGACGTCGGGTTCGATGCCGCGCAGCAGTTCAGCGAGCGCGTCGAGGCGCGGGCGGTGGGGCTGCCGGCCCTGAAGTCCGTGGCGCCGGCGCAGCAGCTCGTCAAGATCGTGCACGAGGAGCTGATCCGCCTGCTGGGGGAGCAGCCCGCGGCGATCCGTTTCGCGAGCGTGCCGCCCACGGTGGTGTTCCTGGTGGGGCTGCAGGGCTCGGGAAAGACGACGACCGCGGCGAAGCTGGCCAAGCGCCTCGTGGCGGAGCAGAAGGCGCCGTTCCTGGTCGCGGCGGACGTGTACCGCCCGGCCGCGATCGAGCAGCTGGTGGAGTTGGCGGGCCGGGTGAAGGTCGGCGTGCACGCGGAGCCCGGCGAGTCGGACGTGGTGGGACTGGTTCGGCGCGGGGTCGAGGCGGCGCGGCACGCCCGGGCTCGGACGGTGCTGGTGGATACCGCGGGCCGCCTGGCCATAGATCAGGAGATGATGGCCGAGCTGGGGCGGCTCAAGGCGGCGGTGCCGCCGCACGAGGTCCTCCTCGTGGCGGACGGGATGACGGGGCAGGACGCGGTGCGGATCGCGCGCGGCTTTCACGAGGCGGTCGGCCTCACCGGCGTGGTGCTGACCAAGATGGACGGAGACGCGCGGGGAGGCGCCGCGCTCTCGATCTATGCGGCCACCGGCGCGCCGATCAAGTACATGGGAACGGGCGAGGGGCTGGACGCGATCGAGCCGTTCCGTCCGGAGCGCATCGCGGGCCGGATGCTGGCGATGGGCGACGTGCTGAGCCTGGTGGAGAAAGCGGAACAGTCGCTCGACCGCGACATGGCGGAGCGGCTCGCGCGCAAGGCGACGACGAAGAAGGGGATGGATCTCGCCGACTTCCTCGACGCGCTGCGCGAGATGCAGAAGCTGGGGCCCCTGGAATCATTGCTGGGCATGTTACCGGGGGTGGGGCGCGAAGCGATGAAGGCGGTCAAGGCCGCCGATCCCAAGCGGATGAAGTACGTCGAGGCGATCGTGCTGGCGATGACGCCGGAGGAGCGGAAGCACCCCGAGATCCTGAACGGGTCGCGGCGCTCCCGGATCGCGAAGGGTTCCGGCCGGCCGGTGCAGGAAGTGAACAGGTTGCTGGCGCAGTTCAAGGAAATGGGCAAGTTCATGAAGGGCATGAAAGGCTTGAAGGCTGCGGGCTTCCCGCAGCTCGGCCGAGGAGCTAACTGAGATGGCGGTACGGATTCGGTTGCGCAAAGTGGGCCGGAAGCACCAGCCGGCATTCCGGATCGTGGTGGCGGACCAGGAGTCGCCGCGGGACGGCCGGTTTGTGGAATTGCTCGGGCACTACTACCCGCGCGGCAAGGGCGAGCAGATCCAGTTGGACAAGGCGAAGGCGTTGGCGTGGCTCGCGAAGGGCGCGCAGCCGTCGGAGACGGTGGCATCGCTCCTGAGGAAGGCGGGCTGCTTCGCCGCGGACCTGCCCGAGCCGCCGGTTTCGAAGGCCTAGGGCCGATGGGCGGGCCGACCCATCTGGTGGTCGGTCTCCTCAAGAAGCCGCACGGGGTGAAGGGCGACGCCCTGATCTTTCCCGTGACCGATGAGCCGGAGACCGTCTTCGCCGAAGGGCGGAGGCTGGTGGTGCTGGACCGGGGCGGGCAGGTCACCGGACGCGAGCTGGTCATCGCGCGGAGCCGGCCCTACCACCGTGCCTGGCTGCTGCACTTCGAGGGGATTGACCTGCGCGAGGGGCTCGCCGAGCTGCGCGAGCGGCAGCTCGCGATCCCTGCCGAGGAAGCGCGGCCGCTCGCCCCCGACGAGTTCTACATGTTCGAGTTGGTGGGACTCCGGGTGGCGACGGTGGGTGGAGAAGCGGTGGGTGTCGTGGCGGACGTCGTCGAGGCCCCGCAGGGATGGCTGCTCGACGTCGCGGGGCAGGAGCGGCGTCACCTGATCCCCTTCACCCGCAGCGTGGTGGAGCGGGTGGACCGGGCGGAGCGGTTGTTGGTGATCTCGCCGCCGGCGGGGCTGCTGGAGATCTGATGCTGCGCGTCGCGGTGGTCACGCTCTTTCCCGAGTTCTTCGTGGAGCCGCTCGGGATCAGCATCCTGGGGCGCGCCACGGCGAAGGGGTTGGTGGAGTACCACGTGGTCCGGTTGCGCGACTTCACGCACGACCGCCACCAGACCGCGGACGACGAGCCGTACGGCGGTGGTGCCGGGATGGTCCTCAGGCCGGAGCCGTTCTTCGAGGCGGTCGAGGCCCTGAAACCCGCGGGGCCGGTGGTGCTCCTGTCGGCCCGCGGCAAGCGGTTCGATCATGAGGACGCGGTGCGGTTCGCGGTGAGCGACGGGCTTACGCTGCTGTGCGGGCACTACAAGGACGTGGACCAGCGGGTGGCCGACCACCTGGCCACGGAGGAGTTGTCGGTCGGCGATTTCGTCCTGTCGGGAGGCGAGCCCGCGGCGCTGTGCGTGATGGACGCCGTGGTACGGCTGCTGCCCGGGGTACTGGGGGATCACGAGTCGGCATCCGGCGACTCGCATTACGAGGGACTGCTCGCGCCGCCGTCATACACGCGGCCGGCCGAGTTCCGCGGGCACGGCGTGCCCGACGTGTTGCTCTCCGGCGACCACGGCCGGATCGCGCTGTGGCGGCAGGCGGAGGCTGAACGATTGACGCGGGAGCGGCGCCCCGACCTGTGGGCGCGCTACCGGGAACGGATGGGAGCATGACCATGGAGCGGCTGGCGTCGTTGCGATTGGAAGGGCGGAGGACCGACCTTCCCGATTTCCGCGCGGGAGACACCGTCAAGGTGATGGTCCGCGTGCGCGAGGGTGAGAAGGAGCGCCAGCAGGCGTTCGAAGGCGTATGCATCGGCAAGCGCGGTGGCGGCGTCAGCGAGACCTTCACGGTCCGCAAGATCTCCGCGGGCGTGGGCGTGGAGCGCATCTTCCCGCTGCATTCGCCGGGCATCGCCTCGATCGAGGTCGTGCGCCGGGGCAAGGTACGGCGGGCGAAGCTCTCCTACCTCCGGCGGCTGGCCGGGAAGGCCGGGCGCATCCGCGAGCAGCGTGAGGTCGTAAAGGGGACTGAGAAGGCCTGACGGTGCTCGACTTCACGGTCGAGCGCACGTATTTCACCCGCGGCCTGCGGTCGGTGGCCGGCGTTGACGAGGTGGGCCGGGGTCCGTGGGCGGGCCCCGTGATCGCCGCCGCCGTCGTGATCACGCCCGAGTCGCCGTGGCTCGAGGGCGTGGACGATTCGAAGCAGCTCAGCCGCCGCCGCCGCGAAGCACTCGCGGCGGTGATCGTTTCCACCCTCGCTTACGCGGTCGGCGGCGCGAGCGTCCGCGAGGTGGACCGCCTCAATGTTCGCGTCGCCACGGCGCTGGCGATGCGGCGGGCGCTGGCCAGGCTCCCCGGCGCTGCGGACGTGGTGGTGGTGGACGGGCTCGCGATGCCGGAGTTGGGCCGCGCCCACGAGGCGATGGTGGATGGGGACGCCCGCTGCTACGCGGTGGCCTGCGCCAGCATCGTCGCCAAGACGGTGCGCGATCGTCTGATGCGGCGCCTGGGCGGTCGGTATCCGGAGTTCGGCTGGGAGCACAACGCGGGCTATGGAACGCCCGATCACCGCGTCGCGCTGGAGCGGCGTGGCCCGACCCCGCATCACCGCAGGTCGTTCACGCCGGTCGCGCAGCGCAGCCTTCTCTAGCCGCTAACTGACCTTCGGTTCCATGGCCGGCGCGTCCAGCACCTCGCGCACCTTCCGCAGCAGCTCGGCGATGGTCCAGGGTTTGGGGAGGAAGGGCACACCGCTCTCCAGCGTCGCGCGCTCCTGTACGTCGCGCGCGGCGTACCCGCTGGTGAACAGCATGCGCGGCGCGGCGCCCGCCTCGCGGAGGGCGCTCAGCAGCTGCGGCCCGCTGGCATGCGGCATCACCACGTCGCTGATGATCAGGTCCGCCGGCGTCGCCCTCGCCCGGATGATGGTAAGCGCGTCCAATCCGTCGGTCGCCGTCACCACCGTGTAGCCGAACTTCTCCAGGACCCGCTTGGCGGTTCGCCGCAGCGTCGCGTCATCCTCGACCAGCAGGATGGTCTCCTTGCCTTCCTGGATCTCCGCGGCTGCGGCTGCCCGCTTCGGGCTGACGGCTTCGGTGATCACCGGGAAGTAGATGCGGACCGTCGTGCCCAGGCCTGGTTCGCTGTAGACGCTGATGAAGCCCCCGTGCTGCTTCACGAGACCGTACACCATGGCCAGGCCGAGGCCCGTACCCTGATCCACCGGCTTGGTCGTGAAGAACGGCTCGAAGATGTGCTGCTGCGTCTTCGCGTCCATGCCGGCGCCCGTGTCGGCGACGGAGAGCATGATGTACTCGCCCGGCGTGCCCCAGCCGTGAACGCGGCGGTAGTCCTCGTCGAGCGTGCCGTGGCCGACGACGAGCCGCAGGGCTCCGCCGCTCGGCATCGCGTCGCGCGAGTTGGTCACGAGGTTCATCAGAATCTGCTCGATGGCTCCGGGGTCCGCGCGCACCACCGCTCCCGGCGCCTCGACCCGCACGCTGACCTCGACGTCCTCCGGAACGATCCGGCGCGCCAGCCGCGCGAAGTCCGCCACCAGTCCGCCCAGGGGCACGGCTTGAAGCTCCAGTGGCTGCTGGCGGCTGAACGCCAGCAGGTCACGGGTCAGCTCGGCCGCGCGCTGCGCGGCCTGGTGGATCATCTCGACGTCCTCCAGGTGCGGAGCGCCGGCCGGCAGTCCGGACGCCAGCAGCTCGCTGGAGGCGAGGATGGTCGTGAGCAGGTTGTTGAAGTCGTGCGCGACCCCGCCCGCCAGTTGTCCCACGGCCTCCATCTTCTGCGCCTGGCGCAGCTGCGCCTCCAGGGTGCGGCGCTCCGTGATGTCCTCGATGATGACCTCGTATCTCTCCACGCCGCCACGGGGGTCACGCAGCACCCGTCCCGACAGCCGGACGGTTATCGGCGCCCCGTCCCTGCGCTTCCATTCGGCTTCCAGATTCTCGAACCGGTCGCCGCGCTGCATGAGCGCGATGGTCGCCTCGCGATCGTCCGGCCGGCGGTAGAACGCCGCGCCGACCTTGAGGCCGATCAGCTCTTCCGCCGACCCGTAGCCCAGCATGCGCGCCAGCGTCTGGTTGGCCGTCGCGACGGTCCCGTCGGCCGTGCTGCGCGAGATCCCGAACACGGCGTTGTCCACGAAACCGCGCAGGCTGGCCTCGGACCGGCGCAGCGCCTCCTCCGCCCGCTTGCGCTGGACCGCCATGGCGATCTGCACCGACACGAACTGCAGGATGTCCCTGTCCCCCTCCGAATAGCGGACCCCCTCGGTGTAGGTCTGCACGACCAGCACGCCGGTGGTCGTGCCGTTCGCCACGAGCGGAACCCCGAGCCAGTCCACCGAAGGAGCGCCGATCAGCTCAACCTCGCCGCGTCGCTCGAGATCCAGGCTCACCTCCGGCGTGGCGAGCAGCGGGTGGCCGGTCCTGAGGACGTACTCCGTCAGGCCCTTGCTGAGGGCCTTCGGCGCCGGCGTCGGGTCGAACTCGTCCACGAAATACGGAAAGCTGAGGGTCTGGCACTGGGCATCGCACAGCGCGATGTAGAAGTTCCGTGCGGACATCAGCTCGCCGACGATCCGATGGATCGCCGCGAACAGCTCCTGCAGGCTCAGGGCCGTGTGAGCCGCCTCGGAGATGCGGAAAGTCGCGCCCTGGATCAGCTCCGAGCGCCGGCGCTCGGTGATGTCCCGGATCACGCTGACGCGCAGCTTCCTGCCCTGGTGCGGAAGGGTGCGTCCCTGGACCTCGACGCGCAGCGTGGAGCCGTCCTTGCGGCGTGCCACGTGCTCGTAGCGCTCGAGCGACTCGGACCGGTGGTGCAACGCCACTCGCTCCAGGTGCTCCGGGGCGACGAACTCCGCGACCGGCATGCCGATCATCTCCTCCGGCGACCACCCCAGCATGGTGGCGAGGGCGGCGTTGCACGCGACGAGCTTGCCTCCTTCGGAGATGCCGATGCCCTCGAACGCCGCTTCCGAGAGGAGGCGGAACCGTTCCTCGCTCTCCCGCATCTGCTCCTCCGCGGCCCGGCGGGCGGTGATGTCCCGGACGATGGCCTGGACATGCACCTTGCCGTGCAGCGTGAGGGCGGTGAGGGACACCTCGGCGTCGAACGTCGAGCCGTCCTTGCGGGCGTGCTTCCAGTAGAAGCGCTGCGGGCGGCCCTGCAGCGCGGCGAGGATGTGCTCCTGCGCTCTCTCCCGCGAATCCCGGCCGTCGGGCTGGAGAGCGGGCGAGTAGTCCACCGGCGAATGGCCGATCATGTCGGACCGGTCGTGCAGACCGAACATCTCGACACACTTGGGATTGATGTCCACGAAGACGGAGCCGTCCATGAGGAACAGCGCCTCGTCGGCGGACTCGAACAGCGTGCGGAAGCGCTCCTCGGTGACCTGGCGAATCTCGTCGGCGCGCTTGCGGTCGGTGATGTCGCGGACGATGCCCTGCGCACCCACCACGCGCCCCTGCTCGACGAGGGGGGCGCTGTGAAACTCGCCCACGATGAAGCCGCCGGACTTGGTCCGGATCCGCACCTCGTAATGGGCGAGCTGCTCGCCGCGCAGGATGGCCGTGTAGGTGTCAATGGCCCGCGGGAGATCGTCGGCGTACACCAGCTCGACGAACGGCCGGCCGATCCATTCGGCGGAGGACCATCCGGTGAGCGTGGCGAACGCGGCGCTCAGGAACTCGATCGTTCCGTGCACGCCGCGGACCCGGAACATCACGTCGGGTACCGATTCCCAAAGGAGCCAGCCGGCGTCGCCGACGGGCGCCGCCTTGGGCTTCGCGGGAGCCGCCTTCTGCTTCGACCGCCTGGCTGGCATGCCCGGCTCCTCCTTCGGACCCCGCGTCCAACCGCGCCCGGAACCGGCGCCGGGGGCGTCCGCAGGGCATCACATGCTGTCCCCACCGTACAGTCCGCGGGCCAGGGGCGCAAATGCCGATCTCGGATCGCCGGCGCCGGATTGTCCAGTTGGGGGGCGAGCGGCGGCGGAAGGCGGAGCGCTGGGGCCGCCCACCGGTTCGCTGGCGATGGTGAGCGGTTCGGCATATGATGCAGGCGCCGCACCACACCGCCACGTTCGGAGTGCTCGATGACTCGATTCGGCCTTGCGTGCGCCCTGCTGGCCGCCCCCCTCGCGGCCGCGTCCGCCCAGAACGCCCATACCCGCGACGCCGCGCCCTTCACGCACGCCGACTCGCTGCGCGGCTCGCTCACCAGCCCAGCGCGCACTTGGTGGGATGTGCGGTTCTACGACCTGCACGTCGCGATCAACCCCGCCGACAGCAGCATCCGCGGGTACAACGGGATCACGTACCGGGTGCTGCGCCCCGCCCGGGAGATGCAGATTGATCTCCAGCAGCCGCTCGAGGTGGACAGCATGGTGCAGGACCGGCGGCATGTGAGGTACCGCCGCGACGGCAACGCGTTCTTCGCCGAGCTCGCGGCCCCGCAGACAGCGGGAGCGACCCGGACCATCACGGTCTATTACCACGGCAGACCCCAGGCGGCACGGCGTCCGCCCTGGGATGGCGGGTTCACCTGGACCCACGACAGCCTGGGCCACCCGTGGGTGGTCACCACCGACCAGGGCATCGGCGCGAGCATCTGGTGGCCCAACAAGGACACCCAGGCCGACGAGCCCGACAGCCAGCGCATCGCGCTCACGCTTCCCGATTCGATGTTCGACGTCTCCAACGGACGGCTCAGGCGCGTGACGCCGAACGGCGATGGGACCACGACCTACGAGTGGTTCGACGCGAATCCGATCAACAACTACGCGATCGCCGTCGCCGCGGGCACATACACGCACTTCGGCGACGTGTTCGACGGGGAGCGCGGGAAGCTGACCCTCGACTTCTGGCCGCTGGCCTACCACCTCGACGCCGCGCGCCGGCAGTTCGTGCAGGCCGCTTCGATGCTGAAGTGCTTCGAGCACTGGTTCGGGCCGTACCCCTGGTACGAGGACGGCTACAAGCTCCTCGAAGTCCCGAACACCGGCATGGAGCACCAGAGCGCCGTCTCCTACGGCAACCTCTACGCCAACGGTTACCGCGGGCAGGATTGGTCCGGCACGGGGCTCGGCATGAAGTGGGATTTCATCATCGTGCACGAGAGCGCCCACGAGTGGTTCGGCAACAGCATCACCGCGAAAGACAACGCCGACATGTGGGTCCACGAGAGCTTCGCGAACTACGCCGAGGGGCTGTACACGGAGTGCCTGATGGGAAAGGACTCCGGAGCGGCGTACATCATCGGAAACCGCCGCTGGATTCACAACGACCGCCCGATCATCCCGGCCTACGGCGTCAACGCGCAGGGCTCCGGGGACATGTATCCCAAGGGCGGCGACATGCTGCACACCATTCGACAGATCGTGGGCGACGACGAGAAGTGGCGCGGCATCCTGCGCGGGCTTAACCGGACCTTCTGGCACCAGACCGTCATGGGAGCCCAGATCGAGCACTACATCAGCGAGCAGGCGGGCACCGACCTGGGCAAGGTGTTCGACCAGTATCTCCGCACCACCATGATCCCCGTGCTCGAGTACCGAATCGCCGGGGACACGCTGTCCTACCGATGGACCAGCGTGGTGCCGGGCTTCGCGATGCAGGTGGCGGTGACGCTGTCGGACGGCGGCTACGGCGTCATCCATCCGACCGAAGCATGGCAGACGACCACGCTGCACCTCACGCGTCCCGCCGACTTCAGGGTGGACCCGGATTACTACGTGATCCCGCGCGACGTGGGAGCACAGCCTCCCGCCAGCCGGTCACCCTAGCGCCGGCGAACATTCCCGCCGCCTCGCGCGTACTCCGTTATCAGGCATTCTCTGCTGGTGGGCCCGGCCGGGCGGCCGGCGCCCTCCCAACTTGAGGAGTCACTATGCGCAAGTCCGTTCTGGCGCTCGCCATCTCCGGGGCCCTCGGCTGTCTCCCGGCGGCGCTACTGTCGCAGACCCATCCGCAGTACCCGGAGCGTGCCGTCCGGCGCGACATCCCGCTCACGGACATGATCCGGCGCGCCTTCGCCGCGGGGACGCGGGATTCGACCGGGAACCCGGGCCCGCGCTACTGGCAGCTGTGGACCGACTACACGATCGCCGCACGGCTCGATCCTGTGACCGGAGTGGTGACGGGGCACGAGCGGGTCCTGGTGCAGAATCCCGGTGACAGCGCGATGAACCAGATCGTCCTGCGGCTCGACCAGAATCTCTTCGCTCCCAACGTGCCGCGCGGCGAAGCCGTCCCCGCGCTCACCGACGGGATGCAGGTAACGAGCCTCAGCGTGAACGGCCAGCCGGTGGACCTCAATCCGCCGCCGCGGTTCCGCCGGTTCGGGCCGGCTGCCGGGCCGCAGCAGGTCACGCTCGCGGCGTACAACCTCAATCAGACGTCGGCGACCATCACGCTTCCGACGCCGATCGCCGCCCACGGCAGCTTCACGCTTGAGGCGGACTGGCACTTCACGGTGCCGAAGATCCCTCCGCAGACCCGCGGCGTCCGCATGGGCGCGTGGGGCGACTCGCTCTACCAGGTGGCGCAGTGGTACCCACGGGTGACCGTGTTCGACGACGTGCGCGAGGGAGGGTGGGACACCGAGCCATACCTCGGCCCATCCGAGTTCTACAACAACTTCGGCCACTTCGATGTGAAGCTCGACGTGCCGGCCGGTTGGCTGGTGGGCGCAACCGGCGTGCTCAAGAACCCCGACGACGTGCTGACGGCCACCGCGCGCGAGCGGCTTTCGCACTCGCTCGAGTCCGACTCGACACGCAGCATCGTGGGGCCGGGCGACGTCGGTCCCGGCAAGGCCACGGCGCCGGGCGACCGCCTCGTCTGGCACTTCGTGGCCGACACCGCGGGCGACTTCGCGTGGGCGACGTCGAGTCGCTACGTCTGGGACGTGACGCGCGCCACCATCCCGGGCAAGGGCCCCGTCCCGATCAACATCCTGTACGTGCCCTGGCGAGCGCAGCAGTTCGCGCAGGCCGCGACCATCGCGCGGCACGCGCTCCAGTTCTACTCGGGCCTGTGGATCCCATACGCCTTCCCGGTCCTGACGCTGGCCGACGGGCCGGAGAACGGCATGGAATACCCGATGATCATCTTCTCGGCGGCCGGCGCGTCGGACCACGAGGCGGGGCACGAGTGGTGGCCGATGACGCTGGGCACCAACGAGACCTGGTACCCGTTCATGGACGAGGGCTTCAACCAGTACATGAACATCCTCTCCGGCGCCGACCGGATGAGCCGGCCGGCCAATCTCGACGGTTGGGGCCAGGCGTACGGCCGTACGAGCGGCGACGAGCGTGAGGCGCCGCTGATGTGGGACGCCAACTACGGCGGCCCGATGTACGTCTTTCAAGGGTACAGCAAGGCGCCCATGATGCTCTCCATGCTGGGTGGCATCGTGGGCGACACCGCGGTTTGGCGCGCAATGAGCGCGTACGCCCAGGCGTGGCGGTTCAAGCACCCGTCGCCCTGGGACTACGTCTTCTCGATGGACCGCGAGCTGCACCGCGATCTGGGCTGGTTCTGGTATTACTGGCTGTTCAGGACCGACGCGGTGGACGGGTCCATCCAGCAGGTGCGCACGTCGGGCTCACGCACGACGGTTACCGTACGGCAGGACGGGCAGATGCCTTCGCCGGTCGTGCTCGCGGTGCACTTCGCGACCGACGGCCCGCCGGTGCGGCGGATGGCGAATGCGCAGATGGTGGACGACTCAACGGCGATCGTGACATGGCCGGTGGATGTGTGGTTCGGCGGGAGCCGCACGTTCGAGGCGGAGCTGAACTTCGGGGCGCGGAAGATCGTGCGCGTCGTGCTGGACCCGCACTGCCGTTTCCCCGACCACAACGTGGACGATAACACCTGGCCGCGGCAGCCGGCGGCCCCAGACGCGGCGGCTGCAGGTGGGCGCGGCGGCAGATTCGGTGTGCCCGCGTGCCGAGGCTAGCGGCAGTGGACGGCTGACGCATCCGGGATGGAAGAGCGAGGGGGGCCGAACCCGGCCCCCCTCGTTGCTTGTGGCTGCCCAGCCCGGCACGTCAGTCGGTCGCGCTCGCCACGTCGAGCGCGTCGTATCCCTTCAGGCGGTAGATGGCCGCCGAGATCACCCAGCTCACCACGAACACGGCGACGATCAGGTAGCCGAAACTGCCGAAGTCGGCGTTCAGGGTCGCGACCACGGTCCACACGCCACCCACGAGGTGCAGGTGGTTCGCGAGCAGCCCCAGAGCCTCGACGCCACCCACCAGCAGCGCCACCAGCACCGAGATGGACGTGATGGTCAGGTTGTAATACAGCTTGCGGATGGGCCGGGTGAAGGCCCAGCCGTAGGCGCCGACCATCAACACGCTATCGGTCGTGTCCACCAGCGACATCCCCGCCGTGAACAGCGCGGGAAAGACGAGGATGGACCAGATCGGCATGCCCTTCGCGGCTTCGGCGGCGGAAATCGCGAGCAGGCCAATCTCGGTCGCGGTGTCGAAACCGAGTCCGAACAGCAGGCCGAGCGGGTACATGTGCCAGCTGCGCCGGATCATGCGGAACAGCGGCCGCAGCACGCGCGCGAGCGGTCCGCCGCCCGCCAGCAGCGCGTCCAGGTCCTCGGGCTCGTAGCGTCGGCCGGCGCGCACCTGATGGAAGGTGCGGTAGAGGGAGACGAGGATGAACAGGTTCATCACCGCGATCACGAGCAAGAACGCCGCGGAGACGGATGTCCCGATCACGCCGCCGACGGTGCGGAACGACGCCAGCCGCGTGCTCAAGGCCATCGCCGTCGCGGCGATCGCGACCGAGGCCAGCACGACGACAGTCGAGTGGCCCAGCGAGAAGAAGAACCCTACCGCGACCGGGCGCTTCCCCTCCTGCATGAGCTTGCGCGTGACGTTGTCAATCGCGGCGATGTGGTCCGCGTCAATCGCGTGCCTGAGCCCGAGGCTCCAGGCGAGCAGTGCTGTGCCGAGGAGCAGGGGGTAGGCGCGGAACGCCGCCACCGCCCATAGCCAGGCGCCGGCGTTGGCCGCCGCCAGCAAGGCATACAGCGCGATGGTCCTGCCGCGGGCATACGCGGCATCGTCGTGGAAGAAGCGGGCCAGGGTCTGCAGCATGCGCGCGACGGGCTCCCGGACAGGTCGTAGCGTTACCCGTACGATCCTGGTGCATCTCCCGTGCCGTGCGTTTGCAACGTCTTGCCCTGGGCGGGTTTCCCTCAACCCGGCCGCTCGAGCCGGGCGCGCCCTTGCCTGACTCCCGGCGAAGGCGCAGCTTGAGGCATCTTCGTCGGCCAGGCCCCTCACCGCTCTGATCGGGACCACACAAGGCACCATGGATCGCGCATTTCTGACGCGCTTCGCTTGGCTGTCCGTCGGTGCGGCCCTGCTCACCATCACCCTGAAGGCGACCGCCTATCTCTTCACCGGCTCCGTCGGTCTCCTGTCGGACGCCCTGGAGTCCATCGTCAACCTCGTCGCCGCGCTCCTGGTGCTGGCCATGCTGACGGTAGCTGCCCGGCCGCCGGACCCTGACCATGCCTACGGGTACAGCAAGGCCGAGTACTTCTCGAGCGCCGTGGAGGGCACTCTGCTCCTGGTGGCCGCCGCAGGCATCGCGGTGGCTGCGGTCCAGCGCTTCATCAGCCCCAGACCGCTGGAACGGCTGGGCATCGGCCTGTTGATCTCGTTCGTCGCGTCAGTCGGCAACCTCGTTGTCGCACTCGTGCTGTTGCGGGCGGGCAAGAAGCACAACTCGATCAGCCTCGTCGCTGACGGCAGCCATCTGCTGACCGACGTCTGGACGTCGGCGGGTGTGCTGGTCGGGGTCGGCGCCGTGGGATTGACCGGGTGGCAGCGCCTCGACCCGATCGTGGCGTTCATCGTCGCCGGCAACATCGTCCGAACGGGCGTACGCATCGTGCGCCGGTCGGCGGCGGGGCTCATGGATCGCATGCTGCCGGTCGAAGAGCAGCGGGTGCTACAGAGCACGCTCGACCGGTACGCCAGCGAGGGCGTGCAATGCCATGCACTCCGCACCCGCCAGGCCGCCGCGCGGCGATTCGTGTCCCTGCATGTGCTCGTGCCCGGCGACTGGACGGTCCACCGTGGCCACCGGTTGCTGGAACGTCTGGAGGCGGACATCCGCGGCGTGCTGCCCAACTGCACGGTCACCACTCATCTCGAGTCGCTGGACGATCCCGCATCCTGGGAGGACATGACGCTGGATCGAACGCCGCCGCATCCGGAAGATCCTGCCTAACGGCGGTCGAGGGGCTACCACGAGACGCTGGCGACTTGTGGAGTCCATTGCCGCTGTCGAAGTTTGATCGTTCGCGACCGGGTAGCTCAATTGGTAGAGCAGCGGACTTTTAATCCGCAGGTCGTGGGTTCGATGCCCACCCCGGTCACTCGCTCAGCGGATCACCCTTCGCGCAATCCCCAGGGCTGGCATCGAGTGCGAGACAAACCGGCGGTGGTGACGACGGCGTGAGACAGCCCCAATGACCCAGGCTCTTCCCGGGATCCCCCCGTCGCAGGCGGAGAACGAGCGCCGGCTGATCGAACTGTGCTCGAAGCCTGCGGCGGAGGCGCTCGCGGCCCTCGACACCACGCCGCGAGGCCTGACCTCCGAGGAAGCGGAGCGCCGCAGCGCCGAGTACGGCCCGAACGAGCTGTCGCGCAGCAAGCAGTTGGGGTTCTGGGCCGACATCTTTCACCGCTGCCGCAGTCCGCTGGTCGTCCAGCTACTGATCATCGCCGTCGTCTCCGGTGTCATCGGCGAGCTCAAGTCGAGCGCCATCGTCGGCGCCATGATCGTGCTCAGCGTCGGGCTCTCGTATGTCCTGGATCGCCGGTCGGGCCGGGCGGTCGAGTCGCTGGGCAAGCGGGTGCAATCGCGCACGCTGGTCATCAGGGACGGCGTGGAGGCCGAGATCAAGATCTCGGAGGTCGTCCCCGGCGACATCGTCATTCTCCACGCCGGCTCCATCATCCCGGCGGACCTCCGGCTGCTCACGGTCAAGGATTTCTTCGTCAGCCAATCGGCCCTGTCGGGCGAATCCATGGCGATCGAGAAGTCGGCGGAGGCCCACGCCGCTCCGGACCAGGCGGTGGCCGAAGTGACCAACGCCTGCTTCCTCGGCAGCAACGTCACCAGCGGCACCGCGCGGGGCGTGGTGGTCAACACCGGCACGCGGACCCTGTTCGGCGCCATTTCGGAGCGCCTGACCGAGCGCCGGGAAGAGACCAGCTTCGACCGGGGCGTTCGGTCGTTCACCTGGCTGATGATCCGCTTCATGGTCGTGATGGTCTTCGCGGTGTTCCTCATCGTCGGCATGACGAAGGGCAACTGGCTGGAGGCGCTCCTGTTCGGCCTCTCCATCGCCGTCGGTCTCACGCCCGAGATGCTGCCGATGATC
>PMIK01000040.1 GCA_003157095.1 Gemmatimonadota bacterium
CATGTGAAGAGGAAGTACACCGCCTCCTCGATCTGGACCCGCATGTAGCGCTCCAGATCGGGGCGCGAGATGAACTCCATCGCGACCAGCAGCTCGCCCAGCCGCTTGTTCCGTTCCCGCGACTGGCGCGCGATGGCCGCCTCGAGCTGGTCGTTGGTGATGAGCCCGCCCTTGACCAGGATGTCGCCGAGCCGGTCGCGACGATTCACGATCGAGGCGTAGGTGATGAGGCCTCGATCGAAGTAGACGTACCCGAAGTTGCTCCGGTCGGCGACCGAGAGGCATCCCGTCTTCTGCCCCATGGACAGCAGCTGCAGCACGTCCGGGAGGCTGGCCTCCTTGAGGCTGCCCTTGATGGCCATCAGCGCAGTTCCTCGATCATCCGGTCGGCGACGCCGGGCCAGTCCCACGCGACCTTCTCCCGGCTGCCCATCACGGGGTCCAGTCCCGCGGGCACGACCACGGAGATCGCCTGGGTCTGCGAGGGCCGCTGCGAGCGTCCCTCCACGGCCACCCGCGCAGCCTGGACGGTGAGCGTCTCGGAGGCCGGGTCCATCCTGGCGAGGGCGCGATTGACGAGCCCCTGCACCGCCCGCGCGCTGTCGGCGGGACGGGCCGCGAGGTACTCAACGGCGGCGTCGTCTGCCGTAACGTGGCGGGCGGCAAGGAGCCGGCGCACCATCGTGGCGCGCATGATCCGGTCCGGCGGCGCCAGCTCGACCACGAGGCCACCCTCGAATCGCGTGGTGAGTCGCGGCGCGACGCCGGACAACTGCGCGGGAAGCCGGTCGGCGGTGAACGCCAGCTGCTTCTCGGCGTCGGTGAAGGCGTTGAACAGGTTGAAGAGCTCCTCCTGCGTGGCGTCCCGCCCCGCGAGCAGCTGCGCGTCGTCGAGCAGCAGGGCGTCGGCGCGGCGGAAACGGCGGCGCCACCACTCGAGGCGGCCGGCATCAATGGCCTGGACGAGCTCGTCGGTGAACGCCTGGGCGGAGAGGCACGCGATGACCGCATCGGGCCGCGCCGTCGCCAGCTCGTTCCCCACCGCATGGAGGAGGTGCGTCTTCCCGGTGCCGCTCGGCCCGGTGATGAACAGCGGGTTGAAGCGCTTGCCGGGCTCCGCGATCACGGCGCGTGCCGCCCGCACCCCC
Organism: Gemmatimonadota bacterium; assembly: GCA_003157095.1. Lineage (GTDB taxonomy): Bacteria > Gemmatimonadota > Gemmatimonadetes > Gemmatimonadales > JACORV01 > Fen-1245. Next base: position 1,149 of record PMIK01000040.1, read on the forward strand.
GCGTCGTTCGCGGCGCCCTCGATGAACTCTGCGAAGGAGAGGCCGCGCGAGGGGGGCGGCGGCGGCTCCACGCCGTCCTTCACGCGGGCGGTGAAGGCGCGCGCCTCCTCGACCAGGTCGGGATCGCGGAAGCACGCATGGCCCGCCGCGGCGGGATCGAACGCCGCGGCCTCGCCGGCCAGGCGGCGCAGCTCCTCGACCCGCGCGGCGTACTGCGCCAGCTCGCCGGCGATGTCGGGGATCTCCTCCGAAAACAGGAGCTGCTCGAGGCGACGCGTGCGGTAGCCCTCACCCTGCCAGCGCAGCACCGCCTCGCCGATCCGCGACCGCCATGCCTCGACGGTCTGCGCCACGGTGGTCGAGACGACGGAGACGAAGGCGGAGAACTCGTCCGGCTCGACGGGCACGGGCCGCGTCGGCAAGCGCGGCGCGGGCCCGGGTGGCGGCGCCGCCGGCGCGGCGGGCAGCTCGTCGGTCAGGAGCGCGCGCGCCGCCTCCGGCGTCAGCGACCCGCCGCCCACCGCCTGGAAGGCAATGAGCCGGTTCACGAACCCGATCAGCTCGCGCACGTTGGAGGCGCCCACCTCCGCCACGGTCTCCAATACCCCGGGCGGCATCTCGACGCCGCGCTCGGCCGTCTTGCGGTGCAGGATGGCGAGCCGCGTCTCGAAGTCCGGCGCCGCGATGTCCACCAGCAACCCGCCCGACAGCCGCGACACGAGTCGCTCGTCCAGGTCGGCAATCTCGCCCGGCGGGCGGTCGCAGGTCAGCACGATCTGCCGCCCGGCCGCCTGCAGCGCCTCGGTGAGCCGCAGCAGCTCGGCCTGCATCTCGCGGTGCTCCGCGAGGAACTGGACGTCGTCGAGCAGCAGCAGGTCGGTCTCCTGCGCGCTGCGGCGGAACGCCTCGACCTGGCCGGCGGCAACCGATGCGTGGTAGCGCTCGACGAACTCCTCCAGCGTCAGGTACTCGACGCGCAGCGAGCTTTGGCGCTCCAGCGCGAGGAAGCCGACGGCCTGAAGGAGATGGGTCTTGCCGAGCCCCGACTTGGCGTACAGGAAAAGCGGGTTGTACGTCGACCCCGGCGACTCGGCGACCGTGCGCGCGGCGGTGGCGGCGAGCCGGTTGCTCGCGCCGATCACGAACCCCTCGAACCGGAACCGCGGATTGAGGTCCATGCTAGATCCGCCTCGCGCCGCCGCCGCCCTGGCTCAGCCGGCGCAGCACCTCCGCCGCGATGCCCTTCAGCGTCTCGAACACCCCCACGCCGTGCAGCGCGTCGGCGGGGAACGTCTGGAGATTGCGGAAGTTCAAGGCCTCATCCAGCTCCTGGGGCGAGAGAATGAGCTCCTCCGGCAGGTCCTGCTTGTTGAACTGGAGCACCATCGGCAGGGTGCGGGCGTCCACGCCCTGCTCGAGAATGTTGGCTTGAAGGTTCTGCAGGCTCTCGATGTTCTCGTCGAGCTGGCGCAACTGGCTGTCGGCGACGAACACCACGCCGTCGGCGCCCTGAAGTACCAGCTTGCGGGTGGCATTGTAGTAGACCTGGCCGGGCACGGTGTAGAGCTGGAACTTGGTGGCGAACCCCGAAATGGTCCCCAAGTCCAGCGGGAGAAAATCGAAAAACAACGTGCGGTCCGTCTGGGTGGCCAGCGACACCATCCGGCCCTTCCGGTCGGCGGGCACCTGCGAGTACACGTACTGGAGGTTGGTCGTCTTGCCCGACCGTCCGGGACCGTAGTAGACGATCTTGCAG
>PMIK01000224.1 GCA_003157095.1 Gemmatimonadota bacterium
GCGCACGGCACGAATAGCGAGCCCCCTTCGGCCACACGACCGCTCCTCGGCGATTGCGCCACGGGGCCCCCCATGGGTCACGCGGCCGCTCCTCGGCGATTGCGCCGACAGCGACCGCACCACGGCCCCGCAGACGAACGACCGGGGCGCGGGAGCGTTCCCCAGGATCTCGCGGGTCTGCTCTTGGGCTGGCGCGGCATCTGGGACTCCTCTTGCCGCACCGTGGAAGCGGATGCGTCCCGATCAACTTCGTATACGAACTTGCCCACAAGGCTCCATCACGCCGGGCTGGCGGTTCTCCGCGCCTCGGCGCCGCCCCGGGCGTCCGACTGGCTCGCCCNNGCGCTGCCGATGCGCCGACTGCTTCGCATACGAACCTGCTCTCCGGCACCAACGCCGCCAGTTCGCGCCCGCTCAGAACGAGAACCTGCTTCGCCGGGCACCACCGGCGCGGCCATGCAAGCGACTTCGCATACGAACTTGCTTCACGACCACCGCCGACGCTGGTCGCCGCGACAATGCGTGGCGCCGCCCCGGGCGTGCGATCCCGCGCCGGTCGGTCGCGGGGAAGGTCTGAGGATCGGATCGAGGCGCAGCCGGCATCCTGGCGCCCCCGCTGAACCGAGGCGCAACAGGTGGCACATGGCTGTGGGTGGCCGTGGAGCCGAGGGGCGACCGGTGGCATGCGGCTGGCAGTGGCCGGCTGAACGGAGGGACGTCGAGTTGCATTCGGCGGGGGTTGGACCCTGGACAGTAGCCTCACCAGCAGGCGAGATCCGGCGGACCATCTCCAACGAGCACCGCCCTCGCGGCTGGCGAGGGCGGGCTCCGGTACGTCTCTTGAACGGGCTCCGGAAGACGGCGGGCTCCGGAACCGCGAACTACGCGGCGGCGGTTACCGCGCGTGTGGGCGCGCCGAGGCCTTCTGGAGGTACCCGATGATCTCCACCGCCCGGTCGTGCGTCACGCCGCTCACCTTCATCTTCTCCATGTTCTTCTCCATCCGCATCACGACCACCGGCCAGTCCGGCGGCGAATGGACCTTCGGGTCGGCGAGCGCATGGCAGCGCGAGCAGGTCGTTTCGAACGCCTCCTTGCCTGGGCCGGCCGGGAGATTCGCGGCGACCTGGAGGGCGTGCGCCTGGAGGTAGGTCAGGAGCTGCGAGCGCTGCGCGGTCTCCGGAATCTGCACGCCAAGCGAACCGGCCAGCATGTCAATCCGCACCCACATCCGCCGCACCACGCTCGGCCAGTCCACCGGTCCGTGCATCGCGGGCGACGGCAAGGCGTGGCATTGCGTGCAATACTGTGCGAGAATCTTCGCACCGGGCGAGTTGGGCTCGGGCAGGCTTTCCACCGCCATGCCTGGAGGCAGGGCGATCTCCGCCGCCTCGAGCAGGCGCTGCTGCGCCACCGTCAGGGCCGGCGCGCCGCCGCGTCCGGCCGAGGTGTCGCTCGCCGCCGCCACCTGCCCCTGCGGCGTGGCCTTGCCGCAACCGACGAGGACCACCGCCGCCAACATGAGCGCCCGCGCGTGCATGACATCCTCCGAAGTGGGAGCACAATAATGAATGCGCAACCGCGTCCTATGCCAGACCCCGCCCGTCTCGAGGCCGACGTGCGCGCGCTTTCGGTGGTGCGTCACCCGGTCGCGGCGCCCGACGCGCTGGCGGCCGCCGAGGACTATGTGGCGCTGGAGCTGGGCTCCGCGGGCCTCCGGGTGGAGCGGCAGCTCTTCGAGTGGCGCGGCGCGGAATTCCACAACGTGGTGGCGACGCGCGACGGGAGCGAGCCCGCGCTGCCCATGGTCGTGGCCGGCGCGCACTTCGACACGCGGGCACAGTCGCCAGGCGCCGACGACAATGCCAGCGGGGTGGCGGCGATGCTCGAGGTCGCCCGGATGCTGCGCGGCGAGACGCTGCGCGCCACGGTGCAGCTGGTGGGCTTCAACCTCGAGGAGCTGCAGAGGAAGCCGATGCACTATGCACTGGGGAGCCGGGCGTATGCGCGGTGGCTCCGCGCGCGCGGCCAGCCCGTGGTGGGAGCGCTGGTGCTGGAGATGCTCGGCTACACCGACCCCAAGCAGGGAGCGCCACCCGGCGCGCGGCTGTTCACGAAGATTCCGCGCGAGGGGAACTTCCTCTCGGCGGTGGGAGATGGGCAGTCGCGGGAACTGCTCGCCGCCTTCGAGCGGGCGGCCGCGCCGCACGTTCCGGTTTCGGGGCTCACGGTGCCGTTCCGCGGCTGGCTGCTGCCCGACACCCGCCGCTCCGACAACTGCCGGTTCTGGGACGAGGGCTATCCGGCGCTGATGGTGACCGACACGGCCGACTTCCGCAACCCGCACTACCACCGCCCGAGCGACACGCCCGACACGCTCGACTATCCATTCCTCACCAGCGCCACCGCGGCGGTCGCGGCCGCAATCCGGGAGCTGGCCGGCACAGCCTAGTCGCGTGCGCTCCGCCGCCGCGGCGGATCTTCCGGCTGCAGCCTAGGTGACCTTGAAGACCCGGTCACCCGTGCGCACGCGGTCGGCGACCTGAAGGCCGAACTCGGTCACGGGCGTCGCGACCTCGATCTTCTGGTGCTCGACCTCCATGGACGCCACCGTCTCGGTAAGGTCCGTGTGCGCGCCCTTGATGTGGATCTGATCGCCCACTTTGACATCGAACGCGGTCATCTTCACGATGGCGACGTGCGGGCGATCGAAATAATGGGTGACGAAACCGACCTCCAGCTCCGGCATACCACCTCCCCGTGGGCCTGCCTTATCGTACCCCGCCAAGACGCCGGCCGCGAGGGTGCATGCGGGCGAACCGCCACCTCCCTATTTCGGGCTCTTCCGTCTACCTTTGGCCCTATCCTAACCCGGACATCGCAGCAGATGCTGGCAACCGGTGCTCCCCCGCTCCGCGGGCTCGCCGTCTTTCTCGTTATGGTGTGCTTCACGCGGCCGCTCGTCGGGCAGTGCCCCGACGGCACGCCCGCACCCTGCCGGGGGGTGGTTGTTGCCGTGCGCACACCCGACTCCAACAGCGTCGCCGTGCTGCCGTTCGAGAACGTGCGGCGCGACACGGCATACGACTATCTCTCCGACGGGCTCGCCTCCTCCATCGCCACGAGCCTCGCCCAGATTCCGCGCCTGGCCGTCCGCAGCCCGAGCTTCGTGCGGCGCGTCAGTCAGTCAGGCGTGCGCGACGAGGCCGCGCTCGGCCGCCGCCTCGACGTGCGCTACATCGTCGAGGGAGAGTTCCAGCGCGGCGGCGACCGGGTCCGCGTCGCGGTCCGGCTGGTGGCGCTGCCGAGCGGCACCGAGCGCTGGGGCGACGCCTACACGCGGCCCAACGCCGACCTGCTGGGCGTGCAGGAGGACATCGCGCGCGAGGTGGCCACGCGCATCGCGGGGGCGCTGCTGCCCCCGGAGACGCGCGCCCTCGCGGCGCGGCCGACGCGCAACCCGGCGGCGTACGACCTCGTGCTCCGCGGCAACTTCTACCTCACGCAGCGCACACCGGCCGGCGTCCGGCGTGCCATCGAGGAGTACGAGGCCGCGTCCCGGCTCGACTCCACCTACGCCGACCCGCTCGCCCGCGTGGCCTACGCTTACGGCCTGGTGCTGGCCTACGACTGGGACTTCGGGCTCACCAGAGACAGCGCGCTGGCGCGCGGCGTGGCCGACGCGGAGCGTGCCGTGCGGCTCGACTCGGCGTCGTCGGATGCGTGGATGGCCCGTGGCCTCCTGCTGACGAGAGCGGAGCCGCTCACCTTCCGGGGCGTGATCCCGTCCCTCGAGCGTGCCGTCCGGCTCGATCCGCGCAACGTGGAGGCGTGGCACGCGCTCGGCACGCAGCTCCAGTACCTGGGGCGGTCCGCGGCGTCCGATTCCGCGCTACGGCGCGCGGTCGCGTTGGAGCCCGACAGGGTCGTCAGCCTCAGCAACCTCGGCACGAGTGCGGAGCTGGCCGGGCGTTGGGACGAAGCCCGTCGCTGGTGCGACAGCGCGCTCGCGATCAATCCCGGCTGGGTCTACGGACTGGCGAACCGGATGCGCATCGCCATTGCGCGGAGCGACACGGCCACGGCCCGAGCCACGGCGGCGACGCTCGACGCCGGCACTGCGTCCGATGGCGTCCCGACGGCCATGGCGGCGCTCGCCGGGTTCGACGCCTGGCGTGGCGACTCCGCCGCCGCGCGCGCCCATGCCGAGCGCGCCGTCGCGGCATACGGCGGCGACCCGCGCCGGCTGTGGCTCGGAATGCCGGCCGCCATGGCGCTGGCGGAGGCGGGCGAGGCGGATCGCGCGCTCGACTTGCTGGAGCGGCTCCAGCCGCGCGGCGTCCAGATTCATCTGCCGCTCCGGACCAACGGCTTCGACCCGCTGCGCACCAACCCCCGCTTCGTGCGCCTGTTCGCCGAGACCGCGCCGCCGGAACAGCCGCAGTGAGCGGAGCCCGCGTGGCGATGGTGCGAGGCGGCGGGCTCCTCCTCCTTGCCGTCTGTGCAACTGGCTCCTTGAGAAGCCAGTGTCCCGACGGCACGCCGCCGCCGTGCTCC
>PMIK01000242.1 GCA_003157095.1 Gemmatimonadota bacterium
GAAGCTGGTCGAGGTCGTGATCCACGCCGGCACCAGCGAGCCCACGCGCGATGCGGTGGTCGCGACCGCACGGCGGATGGGGAAAGAACCCATCGTCGTGAAGGACTCTCCCGGCTTCGCGTCGAGCCGGCTCGGCGTGGCGCTGGGCCTCGAGGCGATGCGGATGGTGGAGGAGGGCGTCGCGACTGCCGAGGACATAGACCGGGCCATGACCCTGGGCTACAACCATCCCGTGGGGCCGCTGCGCCTGACGGACCAGGTCGGACTGGACGTGCGGCTGGCCATCGCGCAGTACCTGCACCAGGCGCTCGGCGACGAACGCTTCGCGCCCCCCGCCCTGCTCGAACGGATGGTGGCCGAAGGCAAGCTGGGACGGAAGACGGGCCAGGGCTTCTACTCGTGGACGGAGTGAGCCTGCCCGCCGCCCGGCGCGGGACTGCGGCATGACCGGCGCGGGCGTCCCGGCGCGCCTTCCGGGCATCACCGACGTGCACGTGCACATCCAGCCGTGGCGCCAGCTCAAGCCCCAGGTCATGGCGGCGATGCGGCGCGGCAAGGAAGACCACTGGGAGTTCCTGCTCGCCCTGATGGACGATCCCAAGGCGCTGCTCGACGTCATGGACCGCGCCGGCGTGTGGAGGGTCGGGCTGGTCAACTACCCCAGTCCCGACCTGATGGGCTTCACCGACGAGACCAATGCGTTCGCCGTGCGCTACGCCGAGGCGGCGCCCGAGCGCCTGCTGCCCTACGGCGGGGTGCACCCGCGATTCACGGGCGACATCCGCGGGCACGTGGACGAGCTGCTGGAGATCGGCGTCCGCTGCCTCAAGATCCACCCGCCGCACCAGCTCTTCCCCGCCAACGCCCATACCCAGGGCATGCAGACGCTCGGCGCCCTGTACCAGCGGTGCGAGGACCGCGGCCTGCCGGTGATGATCCACACCGGCACCAGTGTGTTCCCCGGCGCGCGCTGCAAGTACGGGCACCCGATGGAACTGGATGACGTGGCGGTGGACTTTCCGGACCTCACCATCATCATGGCCCACGGCGGGCGCCCGTTGTGGATGGACGAGGCGTTCTTCATTCTCCGCCGTCACAAGAACGTCTACCTGGACGTATCCGGCATCCCGCCGCTCAAGCTGCTCGAGTACTTCCCGCGGCTGGAGGAGGTTGCGGACCGGGTGCTGTGGGGCACCGACTGGCCCAGTCCGGGCGTGCACGAGATGAAGCGGAACATCGAGCAGTTCCTGTCCCTGGACCTGCCCAGGCAGGTGCAGGATAAGATTACGCGAGACAATGCCCTGAAGGTGTTTCCGGTTTCATAGCAGAGAGGAGCGGCAAGTGCTGAGAGCACCGGGAGGTTGCCAGACGGCAAGTACCGCAGTGGTTACCAGACGGAAGTGGCCGGGCGCGGTGCGGGCTGGAGCGTGCGCCGTCGCCGCCTTCCTCGCGCTGGCGGCTCCGGCCGCCGCGCAGCAGGTGGGACGCATCGCGTACGAGACCTACGCGCTGGGCAACGGGCTCACGGTGGTCCTGTCCGAAGATCACACCACGCCCATCGTCACCGTGAACGTGTGGTACCACGTAGGGAGCGCGAACGAGCGGCCCCACCATTCCGGCTTCGCGCACCTGTTCGAGCACATGATGTTCCAGGGTTCCGCCCACGTGAAGAAGTCCGAGCATATGCAGCTGGTCGAGCGGGCCGGCGGCTCCATGAACGGCTCGACGGTCGAGGACCGGACCAACTACTTCGAGACCATTCCCTCCAACCGGCTCAACCTGGGCTTGTGGCTGGAAGCGGACCGCATGCGTTCGCTCGCGGTCAACCAGACCAACTTCGAGAACCAGCGGCAGACGGTGAAGGAGGAGCGCCGGTTGGGGGTGGACAACCAGCCCTACTCCAAGGCGTTCCTGGACGGGCTCACCCTGCCCTTCGACTCGGGGAGTTGTTTCGCATACGCCCACACGGTGATCGGCGACATGGCCGACCTCGACTCCGCGAAGGTCGAGGACGTGCAGGCCTTCTTCAACCGGTACTACGCGCCCAATAACGCCGTGCTGACGGTGGTGGGCGACTTCGCCCCGGCCGAGGCGCGCCGGATGATCCAGCAGTACTTCGGGGAGATTCCGCGCGCCGAGGCCCCGGCTCCGGTGAGCTGCGATTACCGGTACGGCACGGGCGAACGGCGTATGGAGGTCACCGACAACAACGCGAACCTGCCGCTGGTCGCGTTGCTCTACAAGGCGCCGCCCCAGAGCGACGCTGACGCCCCCGCCCTTGAGCTGCTGATCTCGATCCTGGGCGACGGGGAGTCGTCGCGCTTGAACCGCGGCCTGGTGCGGGACGCGCGGGTGGCCGTGAACGCGGGGGCCTTCGGCGACCTGCGGCGCAAGTCGGGCGTCGTGATCCTGTTCGCCATAGACAACCAGGGAGTGCCGGTGTCGCGGGTGGAGCAGCTCCTGAACGCCGAGGTGGATCGCGCCCGCACCGATACCATCTCCGAGGCGGAGCTGGTCAAGGCCAAGAACCAGTACCGGGCCGGCGCGATCCGCGAGCGCCAGACGACGATGGGGGTGGCGGAAGCGCTGCAGAGCGCGCTGTGGTTCGACGGCTCGCTCGACGCGGCCAACGACGACGTGCAGCGGCACCTGGCCGTGACCACGGCCGACCTGGCGCGGGTGGCGCAGAAATATCTGGTGAGCGCCAACCGTCTCACGCTGATTGACAACCCACCCGCCGGACGGGGGGCGTCGCAATGAAGGCCTTCAGACAGCAGCATGACGGCGTGCAGGGAAGTGGCCAGACGGCAAGGCCTGCAGTGGTCACCAGACTCAAGTGGGCGATGGTGGCGCTCGGATTGAGCGCGCTGGTCCTGCCCTCCCCCGTCCTCGCTCAGTATCCCACCACGCCGCCGGCGCCGGCGCCCTTGAGACCCACGCAGTTCCCGGCCTTCGTGAAGGGCCGGCTGCCCGACGGCGTGGACGTGCTGATCGTCGAGCAGCACAAGCAGCCAGTGGTCACGGTGACGCTCGCCACCCAGGCGGGCGCGACCTACGAGCCGGCGGATCGATCGGGCTTGTCCGACCTCGTGGCCGAGCTGCTCACCAAAGGCACCCAGGGCCGCACGGCGGACCAGATCGCGGCCCAGGTCGAGGGCGCCGGCGGCTCCATCAGCGCGTACGCGGACAACGACTTCCTCCGCATCACGGTCTCCGCCCTGGCGGAGAACCTGCCGCAGGCCATGGAAGTCCTCGCGGACGTCGTCACGCATTCCACCTTCCCGGCCACCGAACTCGATCTGGCGCGCACCCGCGCCCTGTCGAGCCTGCAGCTCGAGCTGTCGGAGCCGGGCTCCATCGCGCAGCGCGTCTTCCGGCACGAGGTGTACGGCGACCATCCGTACGGCCGGAACCCCACGCCGCGCAGCCTCCGCGCGATCACGCGGGACGACGTGGTGGCGTTCTTCAACGCGCACATCAGGCCCGCCGGGGCGCTGCTCGTGGTGGCGGGCGACGTGAATCCGGCGGCCGTGCGGCGTCTCGCGGCCAACGCCCTGGCCGCGTGGCGCGGCGGTGCGGCGACGCCGCCCCCAGCGGCTCCCCCTCCGGCGCGCTCCTCGACCGAGATCGTTCTGGTCCATAAACCCGGCGCGGTGCAGTCCAACATCCTCGCGGGCTTCACCTTCATCGTGCCGCGCGATGCGGCGGTCTACCCGTTGACGGTGATGAACAAGATCCTCGGCGGCGGGACGGACGCGCGCCTCTTCCTCATCCTGAGGGAGCAGAAGAGCTGGACCTACGGCGCCTACTCGCGCTTCACCCGGCCCAGGGGCACCGGGATGTTCTATGCCAATGCCGAAGTCCGCACCCCGGTGACCGACAGCGCCCTGGCGGAGATGCTGCACCAGCTCGACCGGATGCGCGGCGAGGTGCCCGCCGACAGCGAGATCGCGGCGGCCAAGAACTACCTCGTCGGCAGCTTTCCGCTTTCCATTCAGACGCCGGAGCAGATCGCCGACGCGGTCGCGTCCGCGCGCCTGCTCGGCTTGCCGGACGATTACGTGCCGCGGTTCCGCGACCGCCTGGCGGCGGTCACCGGTGCCGAGCTTGCGGCCGCGGACCGGCGATTCCTCACCACCGACCGGATGGTGGTCGTCGTCGTCGGCGACGCGACCAAGATCCTCGATGGTATGAAGAAGTTGGGCCCGGTGCGCATCGTGGACGTTGAGGGGAATACGCTCACGGAGGCGGCTCTCACCGCGCCGCCATCAGCCGTGCCGTGGGCGGTGGACCGGCTGGCGCCGGGCTCGTCCACCTTCCGCGTTCTCGTGCAGGGCAATCCGCTGGGGCAGGCGGCGCACGCGATCGAGCGCACCAGCGAGGGCGATCGCCAGGTGCTGCGGCTGACGGCGAGCACCAGCATCGGTTCGTTCGTGCAGGAATATGACACCGTCACGATGGACGCGGCGTCGCTCGCGCCGATCCGGGTGCGGCAGAGCGGGACGGCGGGCGGGCAGCAGATGACCGTCTCCCTCGACTACGACGGCGCGCACGTGAAAGGGCACGTCCACGTGCCGCAGCGCGCCGCGGTCCGCGATGCCGACGTGGACACGACGCTGGCCTCCGGCACCTTCGATGACAACCAGGTCACGCCGCTGCTGCTTGCCCTGCCCCTGGCCGGAGGCGCCCGCTGGGCGCTGAATGCCTACGCGGCGGGCGACGGGGTGGTCCGCAGCCTCGCGGTGTCCGTGACGGGCGACTCGACGGTGACGGTGCCGGCGGGCACGTTCGACTGCTGGAAGGTCGAGCTGACGGGCGGCCAGGTGCCAATGAACTTCTATATCACGAAGGCGGCGCCCTACCTGATTGTCCGGTACGAGCTGGTGGGGCCGCCGGTCGCGTTCGAGCTGACGGAAAGGAAGAACTGAGCAGCGTTGCAGCGTTGCAGCGCTGTAGGGTTGCAGGAGAAGCAACGACAGGAGCGATCAGGACCCGGACGTAGTCTCGCCTGGCGACGGCGGGCTCGCGGCCTCGGTGGGCGCGGGCCCGCCCTCGTTCGTCATCCTGTCGGCGTCGCCCGCGGCGGCGCCACCCGAGCGCTCCTTCAGCTGCTGGATCTCGGATTCGATGCGCGCCGCGGCGGTTTCGGCGTCGGTAATGCGGCGCGTGAGCGCCTCTACGTCGGCCGGCGAGGCCTGGGTTCCCTTGCTCTGCCGGTAGGTGATGTACCCCAAGTCGCGGGCGGCGTTGTCCATGCGGCGGCGCACCCGCACCAGCTCTACGCGCAGCTTGCCTTCGTCGAGGGCCTGGTTGGCTTTCTTCCCGAGCGTCTCGAGGCCGGCGGCAAAACGGTCGAAGAGATTCATCGGCGTGTCCTCCCGTGGGATACCCTACGTGCGGATGTGTCAGGCGGTTGCACCGGGTCGAGGACGACGCCCTCCCACACCCGGACGTCGTCCACCATCGCGAGGGTCCCGACGGAGCGGCCGGCGATCACCAGGGTCCAGAGCGAGCGACCGCCGATCGCCGCGTGAGCAGGTGGCATCGCCTCCACCCCGTCGGCGAACCAGCGCAATTCGCCGCGCGGGTAGACGATGAGGCGGTAGCGGTGCCAGGCGCCGTCGGCCAGGCGGCGTGGCAGTCCGACGAACGTGGAGGCCGGGCCCGCGTCCGAAATGACGGCCATCATCTGGCGGCGGGCGTCGTTCGGATTCGGTGCCTCGAGCGCCACGGCCGCGACATTCGACGCCGGCTGCGGGCCTAATCCCTGGTGGAAGGAATCCGCGGGCACCGAATACAGGCCGACCTTGACCGACTGCCAGAGCGGCCGGGTGACGGGGACCGTCGCCCAGTATTCGATCGTCAGTCCGCGGTCGAGCGCGAGCGCGCTGCGGAGCGCGATGCCGCTCGCGTGCGAGTAGGTGCCGCGGTTGTGGAACCCGGTCGAGCCGTTGCGCCCGGTCCCGGTCAGCAGCTCGGGCGTTGGGACGCCATAGGAGCGCCAGCGGGCCGGATCGAGCCCGTGCTCGAAATCTTCGTCCACCAGCACTCGTGCCGGCGCGGAGTCCACCCGCACCCAGGCCGTGTCGCCTATGTGCCCCAGCCCGACTCCGGCGATGACGGCGGTCCGGCCCGGGCGATCGGCTACGACTTCGCCGCTCTCATCCACCCGTGCCACCGTAGAATCGGTCGAGAACCAGCGTACGCGCTCAGGGCCCAGCGCCTCTCCCGCCGGCCCCACGCCACGGACCTGCAAGGTGCGGGCGGCCCCGACCGCGAGCGTGAGCGAGTCCGGCTCGACGTTGAGCTTGTGCAGCGGCGGACCGCCTCCGGTCGCCGTCCAGCCGATGAGGCGTGGCAGCGCGTCGTAGCTCGCCACGCGCCGCGGCTCCATCATCCCCTCGCGGTCTACCACGTACACGCCCGGCGCGCGTCCGCCGACCGAGACGGCGACGAAGCGCCCGTCCGCGGACCAGATGGGGCCACTCTCCACGGCGCCCGGAAAGGTGACATGGGTGGGCCAGCTCTGCGGCCGTGCGTCGCCGATCCGCAGCACGTGGGTGTCCTGGTCGAGGCAGGCGAGCCGCTGCCCGTCGGGTGACCACGTCGCCTTGGCCGACCGGTCGCACCAGTCTATGACCGCGAGCACCCTTCCCGACAGATCAATGATGGCGGCCTCCGAGCGCCGCTCGCGCACCCGGAGCAGCAGTATCTGGTCGCCCATGGGTGCGGCCCATGCCCCGTCGTACGCCGCCGAGTCCCGCGTGATGGTGCGGATCACGTGGCCGCTCGAGTCCACCAGGAGCAATTCGTGGGCGTACCCGCCGGAGCGCGTCACCCGGCCGCGCAGGACGATCAGGGCCGAGCCGTCCGGCAGCCAGCCCACCGGCGCCGCGTCGCCGTCGAACCGTGCGAGGGTGGTGCTGGCACCGCGGTCAATATCGCGCAGGCAGATGGCGGTCGCGTCCACATTGGGCAGCGTGCACGCGACGGCCGCCGCCTTGAGATCCGGCCGGATCATGTTCGGGTAAAGACCCTGCTGTGTCGCGCTGGGGAGCGAGCTGAGCGGAGC
>PMIK01000176.1 GCA_003157095.1 Gemmatimonadota bacterium
GGACTAACCAACGCATGAATGCTCCGCTTGATGACCGGCGGGACGTTGCCCCGGCGGTCGGTGTCAGTTCACGGACGTCGTGTGACTAACTGACGAGCGGAGTGGGCGGACCGATGGGAGGAGGTTGAAGGTGCCGGCTGCTGGAGCTCGGAGCTGGAATTGGCGTCCGGTCGGTGCTCGCAAGACGTACGGTGGCGACGACGGCGCCCGTGACCAGCGCCGCCGCCGGCAGCGGCGGCGTCACGCAGCCCGGGCAACAGGCCAGGCACGGGGCGCAACATTGTCCGGAGTGATGCTGGCACGGCATGGGCTCGCCGGAATGGCCGGCCATGCCCGCGTGATGCTCCGCAAGCGCCTGGTGCTGCGCTGCCTGCTGCGCGGCGTGCACGCTCGCCCGCATCGCCAGCGGCCTCCCGATGTACGAGATGCCGACCGCGATTGCGACGAGCAACCAGAGGCCGCGGGAGATCCCGCGTTGTGCGTGCATTGGTGAACGGAATAGTCCCCTTTCGGGGACATGTCAAGGCGGCCGCGGAAGCGGCCGTCGTCAGCGGCTCAGGCTCGCAGGGAGAACAGGTCTATCTGTGGCGGCTCGAGTGGCAGACCGGCGGCCTGGAGCACGGCCTCCACCCAGCCGGGACGGTCGGAGGCATCGAGCCGGTGCACCGGCACTTGGAACGCCTCGATCAGCGCATCTATTCCCTTGTCAATCTCCAGCTGGAAGTCACGGCTCACGGCTCTGGTGCCGTCGAACGACGGCGGCTGGAGCACCGGGACCTTGAAGAGTGATGTGTAGGTTGGGACCCAGGCGCGGACCAATTCGTCGTACTCGGGTTTCCGGCCGACCCGGTGCACCAGGTACGCGTAGTTGTCGAGCACCGAGCGGTCGCAGATGACGGCGTCGTTCCTCGTGCTCGATGCCAGCTCCTCGGCGATCTGGGTGTGGAGAATCCAGGCCTGGGCCTCCAGCGTCGTTCCTTCGTTAATCGGCAGGGGGCAGTTGCGCGCGACTTCCTTGACGATGTCCACGCCCAGATCGAGGCGCTTCAAGCGGGAGGCCAGATCGAAGCACAGCGTCGTCTTGCCGACGCCGTGGGAGCCGATGAACGCGATCTTCACGCTAGGTTGCTTCCGGAAGCTGGAGTAGGGACAGTGGCTCCTGCGCCGTCGGCGGGGGCGTCGCGGACGAGGGAGCGAGGAGGGCGCGCATCATCCGCAGAAGCTAATGGTCGCTCGCGGCGCCGGTCAACGCGCGCGCCTCGGGGCCGAGAACCCGTCCCAGATACCGCCCGGTGACGGAGTCGGCGGCCTGCGCCACCACCTCCGGCGGCCCGGCCACGACCACCCGGCCGCCCTCCGCTCCGGCACCCGGGCCGAGGTCAATGACCCAGTCGGCCCGCTTGATCACGTCGAGATGGTGTTCGATCACGAGCACGGTGTTGCCGGCGTCCACCAGCCGGTCCAGGACCCCGAGCAGCACGCGCACGTCGTCGAGGTGCAGTCCCGTGGTCGGCTCGTCGAGGATGTACAGCTTGCGCCCGCGCCGCTTGCCTGCGGCCGCCAGCTCGCGCGCGATCTTGAGCCGCTGCGCTTCGCCTCCCGAGAGCGTGGTGGCGGGCTGGCCGAGCCGCAGGTAGCCCAGGCCGACCTCCGCGAGATGCCACAGCGCGCGTCCCAGGCGCTCCTGGTGGCGGAAGCGGCGCATCGCCTCGTCCACGGTGAACTCGAGGACGTCGGCGATCGAGTAGCCGCCCAGCCGCACGTCGAGCACGTCGCGCCGGTAGCGGGTCGCGCCGCACGCCTCGCACGGCACGAAGACGTCGGCGAGGAAGACCATTTCGACCTGCACGTGGCCGGCGCCCTCGCACACGTCGCACCGCCCGCCCCCCGATACGTTGAACGAGAAGGTCGCCGGCGTGTAACGGCGCGACCGGGCGAGGGGGGCGGCGGCGAACAGCGCGCGGATCTCGTCGAAGGCCTTGATGTAGGTCACGGGGTTGGAGCGCGGTGTTCGGCCGATCGGTGACTGGTCCACCAGCACGGCGCCGTCCAGCGCCTCGAGCCCGGTGATGCGGCGCACCCCGCCGACGACTTCGCCGAGGTGCTCCTTGGCGCTGTGGCGGCCCTCGAAATGCCGCTCCAGCTGCCGGAACAGCACGTCATTGACGAGCGTGGACTTGCCCGACCCCGACACTCCGGTCACCACCGTCAGCGTGCCGAGGGGGATCGCGGTGGTGAGGTCGTGGAGATTGTGCGCCGTCGCGCCTTCGATCGCGATCCAGCGGGGCCCGACGCGCCGCCGCACCGACGGCACGGCGATCTTGCGCTCGCCCGACAGATAGCTGGCCGTCAGCGTCCGGGCCTTGAGGAGCTGGTCGAACGTGCCCTCGAAGACCAGGGAGCCTCCGTGCTCGCCAGCGCCCGGCCCCAGCTCGACCAGCCAGTCGGCCGCGCGCATGGCGGCGGGATCGTGCTCCACCGTGAGCACGGTATTGCCCTGGTCGGCCAGGCGCCGCAGCAAGGCGAGGAGCCGGTCGGTATCGCGCGGGTGCAGTCCGATGGTGGGCTCGTCGAGCACGTACAGCGTTTCGGTCAGCTTGCCGCCCAGCGCGTTGGCCAGCGAAATGCGCTGCGCCTCCCCGCCCGACAGGGTACGCGTCTGGCGGTCCAGGCTGAGATAACCCAGTCCCACGTCCAACAGGACGCGGAGCCGCTGGGCCAACTCCTCCAGCACGACGCCGCCAATCGCGTGCTCGTGCTCGCCG